>JAZRRL010000039.1:0-30480 GCA_045650665.1 Faecousia sp.
CGTACTCCTGGGGAACGGAGGAAGAGCCGTGCAGAACGATGGGGAAACCGGGCAGACGCTTGGTGACCTCTTCCAGCACGTCGGAGCGCAGTGCGGGAGGAACCAGAATACCCCGCTCGTTCAAAGTGCACTGCTCGGGAGTGAACTTGTAAGCTCCGTGGGAGGTGCCGATAGCGATAGCCAGGGAGTCACAACCGGTACGGGTAACGAACTCCTCAACTTCCTCAGGACGGGTGTAGGAAGCAGCCTCAGCAGAGACATTCACTTCGTCCTCAATGCCAGCCAGAGAGCCCAGCTCAGCCTCGACCACAACACCGTGATCGTGTGCGTACTCAACCACCTTGCGGGTGATCTCGATGTTCTCCTCGAAGGACTTGGAGGAAGCGTCGATCATAACGGAGGTAAAGCCACCGTCGATGCAGGACTTACAAGTCTCAAAGCTGTCACCATGGTCCAGGTGCAGAGCGATGGGAATTTCGGGGCACTCAATTACAGCAGCCTCAACCAGCTTAACCAGATAAGTATGGTTTGCGTAGGCACGTGCACCCTTGGAAACCTGCAGAATAACGGGAGCCTTCTCCTCTTTGCAAGCTTCAGTGATCGCCTGAACGATCTCCATGTTGTTGACGTTGAAAGCGCCGATAGCATAGCCGCCGTCATAAGCCTTCTTAAACATCTCAGTTGTTGTTACAAGAGCCATTGGAATCAATCCTTTCAATTATACAGGTAAACCTGTGTTTTTTGCGCCTATCATTATAGCACATTTTCTGACTTTTTCAATAAAAATATTAAAATTTGGAAATGACTATTTACCTTTTCCAAAAAATAGAGTATAATGCCCGTGGAAATTCTTTAATAATTAACAATAAGGAGCGTTTCAACATGAAATTATCTTCCCTTCAGCTGGCAAGATACCAATACCAGCCCAAACTGCCCGGCATGCTCAGAAATGGTATTTCTGAGATCTGCGTAAAGAATGGCGAACCCACTCAGAGTGTGGCTGACCAGGAAAAGATCCAGGCTCTGTTTCCCAATACCTACGGCAAGAACGAGATCACCTTCCAGAAGGGTGCTAACACCTCCCCTGCCAAGAAACAAGTCGTAGGCGTCATTCTCTCCGGTGGTCAGGCTCCTGGTGGTCACAATGTTATCTGTGGACTGTACGACGCATTGAAGGCAACCGATAAGGACAATGTCCTGTACGGCTTCAAGGGTGGCCCCAGTGGTCTTCTGGAAGACAGCTATGTGATTTTCGACGACGAATATATCAACCAGTACCGCAACACCGGCGGTTTTGACATCATTGGTTCCGGCCGCACCAAGCTGGAAACAGAAGAGCAGTTTGCCATCGTTGCTGAGGTTTGCAAGAAGCATGGCATTACCGCAATCGTCATCATCGGCGGTGACGACTCCAACACCAACGCCGCTGTTCTGGCTGAGTACTTTGCCGCTCACAACACTGGTGTGCAGGTCATCGGCTGCCCCAAGACCATCGATGGTGACTTGAAGAATGAGGACATTGAGTGCTCCTTTGGTTTTGACACCGCTACCAAGACCTACAGCGAAATCGTGGGCAACATTGAACGTGATGCCAACTCTGCTAAGAAGTACTGGCACTTTGTGAAGGTCATGGGCCGTAGTGCTTCCCATGTTGCTCTGGAAACCGCTCTGCAGACCCAGCCCAACATCTGCCTGATCGGCGAGGAAGTCGCTGCTAAGAAGATGTCCCTGGCTCAGATCACCGATTATATTGCCGATTCCGTAGCTGCTCGTGCTGCTAAGGGTTGGAACTTCGGTGTTGCTATCATTCCCGAAGGCATCGTAGAGTTCGTCCCCGAATTCTCCGTGCTGATTGCTGAGATCAACGAACTGTTGGCAGGCGAGAAGGCTGACGCTTTCAATGTTCTCCCCTCTTGGGAAGACAAGTACGCTTTCATCAAGGCCGGTCTGACTGCTCAGTCCATGGCTGTCTTTGAGATTCTGCCTCAGGCTATTCAGCAGCAGCTGTTCCTGGAGCGTGACCCCCACGGCAACGTGCAGGTTTCCCTGATCGAGTCTGTAAAGCTGTTCTCTGCCATGGTTAGGGAAAACCTGGCTGCCCGCAAGGCTGGTGGCACCTACAAAGGCAAGTTTTCTGCCCTGCATCACTTCCTTGGTTACGAAGGCCGTTGCGCTTTCCCCTCTAACTTTGATGCCGACTATTGCTACAGCCTGGGTTACAACGCATTTATGCTGATCCAGTATGGCTTCAACGGCTATCTGTCCAAGGTTTCCAACCTGAGCAAGCCCGCTGAGGAGTGGATCGCCGGTGGTATGCCCATCACCAAGATGATGAACATCGAGCGCCGTCATGGCCACGACAAACCCGTTATTCGTAAGGCTCTGGTTGAGCTGGAAGGCGCTCCCTTCAAGTTCTTCGAGGCTAACCGTGAAACTTGGGCAGCAGAAACTTGCTATGTCTACCCCGGTGCAATTCAGTATTTCGGACCCAGTGAGGTCTGCGACCTGACTACCCGCACCCTGGCTCTGGAAAAGGCCTAAAAACAAAAATAAAGATGCCCGCCAATCGGCGGGCATCTTTTGTTATCAATACTTTGTCGGTTCGATGTGCCAGATTTCCTCGGCGTACTGCCGGATAGTACGGTCAGAGGAGAATTTCGCACCGCTGGCGATGTTCATGAGACACTTGCGACCGAAGGACATGCGATCTGCATAGTCTCGGTTCACACGGAGCTTTGCCTCGATATAGGTCAGGTAATCCCACAGCAGATAGTAGTGGTCAGCCTTGTGCCAGCCAGTACCATCCAACAAGGCATGGTACAATTCTGCCTGGTCGTTATCGGTAGGAACAGTGCCGTTGACCAAAGTATCCACAGCACGGCGAACATGGGGATTGTGGTCATACACCGCACGGGCGCAGTAAGCATCTCTGCCAGAGATGATGTCCTGCACAGTCGCACCGAAGATATACTCGTTCTCAATGCCTGCTTCCTGAGCGATCTCCACATTGGCACCGTCCAGAGTACCCAGCGTAACTGCACCATTGAGCATTAGCTTCATATTGCCGGTACCGGATGCCTCCGTGCCTGCAGGAGAGATCTGTTCGGAAATATCCGCTGCAGGAATGATATGCTCAGCGTAGGAGCAGTTATAGTTCTGTACGAACACCACTTTCAGTTTATCCTGCACATCGGGATCGTTATTTACCAGATTGGCAACACGGTTGATATAGCGGATAATTGCCTTTGCGCGGGCATAGCCGGGTGCAGACTTTGCGCCAAAAATGAATGCGGTAGGCTGGAAATCGGTCAACTCACCATTTTTCAGGCGGAAGTAGATATCCACAACAGAAAGCGCATTCATCAGCTGCCGCTTATACTCATGCAGACGCTTGACCTGCACATCGAAGATAAAATCAGGATTCAGCTGTACGCCCTCACGCTCTGCAATGACCCTGCAAAGTTGCTCCTTCTTCTGCCGCTTGATGGCGTTAAACTCTTTGATCAGTTCATCGTCGATCATGGGCTTGAGTTCTTTCAAGCGATCCAGATTGTTCAGAAAATCACCGCCAATGCGGTCACGGATCAGCTTGGTCAGCTCCGGGTTACACAGACCCATCCAGCGACGGGGTGTGACACCGTTGGTCTTATTCTGGAAACGTTCAGGATACACAGCATACCAATCCCGGAATAAATCGTCCTTCAGAATCTGGCTGTGGATCTCGGCCACGCCATTAACATAGCTGCCAACATACACGCTGAGATTTGCCATGTGGGCGGTATTATCCCGAACAACAAAGAGGTTGGGATGCTCGGATTTCAGTTTTTCATCAATACGGACAATGATATCCACGATCTCCGGCACAACTGTCCGCAGAAGATCCAGATTCCACTTTTCCAAAGCCTCGCCCATAACGGTATGGTTAGTGTAAGAGAAGGTCTTTTGTGCAATATCAAATGCCTGATCAAACGCAATACCTTCTTCCATCAGCAGACGGATCAGTTCGGGAATGGACATCGCCGGGTGAGTATCATTCAGCTGTACTGCAAAGAACTCTGCAAAGCGGCTGTAATCAGTGCCATGGGTGGTCTTGTAGACACGCATCATATCCTGCAGAGATGCACTGCACAGAAGGTACTGCTGCTTGATACGCAGGCGTTTGCCTTCCCAGGTGGAGTCATTGGGGTACAGCACACGGGTGATATCCTCAGCCTTATTTTTCTGTGCCAGAGCGCGGTAATAGTCCTGATCATTGAAGGCATTGAAATCCAATTCTTCCTCAGCCTCGCACTGCCACAGACGCAGGGTGTTGATATTCTGTGTGCCATAGCCGATAACGGGTACATCATAAGGAACAGCAAGAACGGTATGATCCGCAAACTTGACCTTGACAGTATGATTATACCGGCGGTAAGACCAAGGATCACCGAATTTTGTCCAGTCATCTGCCGCCTCGCACTGGCTTCCGTTTTCATTGAAGCTCTGCTTAAACAGACCAAAGCGGTAGCGCAGACCATAACCGGACAGCGGAATATTGCAGCTGGCAGCACTATCCAAGAAGCAGGCAGCCAGACGACCCAAACCACCATTACCCAGCGCAGCATCCTCGATCTCCTCTAAACAAGCAAGATCCACACCATGCTCGGCAAACAATTTCTTCAGCTCATCCAAAATACCCAGATTATACAGATTGCTGTATACCAGCCGGCCAATCAGATACTCTGCAGACAGATAGTATGCCTTTCTTTTGGGCATACGAGTCCGCTTAGAGTGGTTCCAGTTATCGGAAATGGCCATCATTACCGCATGGCCTAGAGCCTCATGAAGTTCCTGAGGGCTGGCATCCTTCAAAGAAACGTCGTAGGTATATTTCAGTTGTGCTTCCGTCCATTTCAGGATGTTCACGCAATCATAGTTCATGTAATTCATTCTCCATTCTAAAAGGAAAGTTATTCTTTGCCGATACGGCCATAAAGTTCTGTAAGGTGACGGACACGTTGAGCCAGACAATTCCCAGTGAAACCATCGGCCGCACGCCACGTCCAGTTTGCATTTGTCATCGTGCCGGGAAAATTCATTCGGGCTTCCCCACTCAGGTTCAGCAGGTCCTGCATTTGAATAACGCACAAATCAGACACACTGGCCATAGCTGTACGGATTACACCCCAAACCAAGCCTTCTTGCTGGCTCAGCTGCATATACTGCGTTGCATATTCCACCGCATCTGCTGATGCTGTTTCGAACCACTGGCGCATGGTCATATTGTCATGGGTGCCAATGTAGCAAACAGAATTGCGAGAATATGTATGAGGCAAATATGCAGAAGATTCTCGGGAGTCAAATGCAAATTCCAGCACCTTCATGCCGGGAAAACCGCTTGCGTCACGCAGATCCAGTACCTCTTGTGTCAGAAATCCCAAATCCTCCGCAATCAGGCTGATATGCGGAAGTTTTGCTTTGATCGTCTGCACAAAATCCATTCCGGGGCCCTTAACCCAACGACCATTTCGTGCGGTAGCATCTCCAAAAGGCACAGACCAGTAGGCCTCGAATCCACGGAAATGGTCCAAGCGGACTACATCATATAGTTTCCCTGCAGCACCAAGGCGATCGATCCACCACCGATAGCCATCTTCTTTCATTCGATCCCAACGGTACAGGGGATTTCCCCAAAGCTGGCCATCTTCAGAAAAAGCATCCGGCGGACACCCTGCTACATTGGTGGGCGCAAGGTTATCATCAAATTGAAAATATTGGGGATTCACCCACGCTTCAACAGAATCGTAAGGCACATAAATCGGAACATCTCCAATAATACGCACATTCTTTTTGTGGGCATAGTCACGCAGTGAATTCCACTGCTTATAAAAGATATATTGCACAAAGCAATGAAACTGAATTTCATCCCGCAATTCCCGGAATGCAATGTCCCATGCTTCTTTTTGTCGAAATTTGATAGGATTGTCCCAACGGTACCAAGGTGCACCGTTATACCTTCCCTTCAATGCCATATACAGCGCAAAATCAGGCAGCCAGGAATCATTATCCCCACAAAAACGGGCAAAATCCTCGTTTTCGGCAAAACGGCTGTATGCCTTGCGCAGGATATTCAAGCGATTTTGATACTGTAAACCAAAGTCAACACGGTCTGCTTGCTGTTCCCAAGTAACCGTTTCTAAATCACCGGAATCCAGCAATCCGTCTTCTACTAATAAGGACAGATCAATCAAATAGTGATTGCCTGCAAATGTTGAGCAGGACTGATAAGGAGAATCGCCGTAACCGGTAGGAGTCAGAGGCAGAATTTGCCAATTTTTTTGTCCTGCTTCGTGCAAAAAATCCACAAAAGCGAAGGCCTGCTTACCCATGGTGCCGATTCCATAAGGACCGGGCAAGGAGGTAATATGCATTAAAATGCCACTTTCACGCATAGCCGGAGCTCCTTCATCGTCATTATATGTTTCAAACATTTTCCGGTTTCATCGTTTCTGCTCCAAACATCATCCCCGTATACCGTAAATTTCAAACTCTAAATCACGGTATTTGGAATATCATGCGCTGCCAAAAACATGTTAACAGAGTAATATGTTTTGGGTGATTTGTCAAGATAACCTGAGACGTAATTTCCCCTTTTCAAACATTTCAGCATAATGATGAAAAAGCTCTGTATTGTGGGTCGAAATTTATCAAAAAAAATGGGCCTGCCCGGCGGGCAGGCCCATATAAAACGCTTAGGCTTCCAGGTTAATGCCGGTCTCCTTGTTGAAGACATGGCAGACATTGCCATTGAAACCAAACTTAACCGCAGTGCCGGAGGTCAGAGCAGCAACCTCAGCACCGGTCATGTTCATGGTAGAAACAACCAGAACAACATCACGGCCCATAGCACTGACGTGCAGGTGGATAGAGGAACCCATCATTTCGCCAACGTCAATAGTAGCATCAATACCGTTATCAACCAAGCCGATGTGCTCAGGACGAACACCCAATGTGATCTCCTGCTCTTCAACAGCGTTAGCAGACAGAGCAACCTGCTTCTCTTCGGACAGCTCGACAGTCAAATTGCCCAGTTCAACAGCGTACTTGCCGTTAGCCTTAACCAGCTTTGCATCGAAGAAGTTCATCTGGGGAGAACCGATGAAGCCTGCAACGAACAGGTTGTAGGGATGTACGAATACTTCCTGAGGAGTGCCGATCTGCTGGATGAAACCGTCCTTCATGATGACGATACGATCGCCCAGAGTCATAGCCTCAGTCTGGTCGTGGGTAACATAGATAAAGGTAGTATCGATACGGCTACGCAGCTTGATGATCTCAGCACGCATCTGGTTACGCAGCTTAGCATCCAGGTTGGACAGAGGTTCGTCCATCAGCATGACCTTGGGGTCACGAACAATAGCACGACCGATAGCAACACGCTGACGCTGACCGCCGGACAGAGCCTTGGGCTTACGACCCAGGTACTGGGTGATGTCCAGGATCTCAGCAGCCTGCTTAACAGCCTTGTCAATTTCTTCCTTGGGGGTATGACGCAGCTTCAGAGCGAAAGCCAGGTTGTCATACACAGTCATGTGGGGGTACAGAGCATAGTTCTGGAACACCATTGCGATGTCGCGGGACTTGGGCTCAACATCGTTAACCAGACGGTCGCCGATGTACAGCTCGCCCTCGGGAATTTCTTCCAGAGCAGCGATCATACGAAGAGTGGTGGACTTACCGCAGCCGGAAGGACCGACCAAAACGATAAATTCCTTGTCAGCGATCTCCAGGTTGAATTCCTGAACAGCGACAACGCCCTTGTCAGTAACCTGCAGGTTGACCTTGTTTTCCTCGTCTACCACTTCGTTCTTCTTGGCCTTCTTGGCCTTCTTGGCTTTCTTGCCCTCGTCGCCGCTGAACGGGTAGATCTTCTTGATGTTCTTCAGGGTTACACTTGCCATAGTTTTCTTGACTCTAAATGCACCTAAATTTCGCGTGCATTCTCGCACATCGCCGAGTAAAACAGCGAAGGCATTACAACAGGTCTCCACACTGCTGTACCGCGAGTCTTGCGGGTGTTTTTCCTCCTTTTTTGATGAACGGCGGCTATTTTGTGGAGTAGCCGAAATTCACCTAGATACATGAATTATATCACATCTGTCAACCGGCTGCAATGGTGGATTCCTACAGTTTTTAGTACTATTTTTTAGGCATTTCGCCCATTATAGACAAATAGGAACTTCTTTGCGTAAAGCCATGCTGCCCGGTGTCACTTCACAATCCATTGCAAGTACTGTCACGCCCATCTGTGCTGCCTGCCTCAAAACCCGAGAAAACGCAGGATCTGTAGCATCATTCGGATGCAAATATTTCACATCTGACATCTGGATCACAAACAACACATATGCCCCATAACCTGCCTGGGCCGCCTGGATCAATTCTTTCAGATGCTTCGCTCCACGGATCGTTGGCGCATCTGGAAATGCGCAGACACCGTCGTTTTCCAAGGTAACACCTTTGACCTCCATGAAGCAGGGTTTACCATTTTTTCGAAATGCAAAATCAAATCTGGAATTTTCAAATTTCACTTCCGGGCGCACATCTGATACATCTCCAAAACCACCGTTTCGCAACCACTCCCCTACTGCTACATTGGGTGCTTGGGAGTCCATATTGATCAGCCGCTGTCCCTTCTGCACCAAAATCAGGTCATATTTCGTTTTTCTGTCAGGATTATTGCTTTTTTCGCACCAAACCCGGGTGCCTTCCAGCAAAAGTTCTCTGCAACGGCCGGTATTCTTCACATGGACAATTTCAACTTGTCCATCGATTTCCACATGGGCAATAAAGCGGTTTGGTCGGCATAGAAACGTACCGGGAACCATATTCTCGTATTTCATATTGCTGCTCCTGTTTGAAATATAGACTACTATACCACATCCCCCCTTCTCTGACAAGCGATGTTGCATTTTTCCGTTTTATCTGATATAGTAGACATAACATCCTGAGAATTGGAGGGAGCTTCATGAAAATAAAGAAAACACACCGTGTTTTGCTGATATGCGTGATGATCGCGCTGTCACTGAGTATTGTGGGTACAGCTTATGTTTTCGGTGTAAATGCATACGTAGTGCACAGCACACGTAATCAGTTGCTGACTTCTGAAGAAGCTGCCCAATTGCAGGATATCGACTGCATTTTAGTTTTAGGGTGTAAAGTAAATTCTAACGGTGTACCCAGTGCGATGCTGGAAGATCGGCTGCGTCGGGGTGTGGAGCTCTTTCACGCCGGTGCTGCGCCCAAGCTATTGATGAGTGGTGATCATGGCACCATGACTTACAATGAAGTGCAGAGTATGAAGCAGTACGCCATGGATAACGGCATTGCATCCTCTGATATCTTTATGGATCATGCCGGTTTTTCCACATATGAAAGCATTTACCGGGCGAAAGAATTATTCCAGGCAAAGAAGATTCTCATTGTGACCCAGGAGTATCATCTGCACCGAGCTTTGTACATTGCCAATGCCCTTGGAATCGAAGCCTATGGTATCCACGCAAACTACCGCAAATACGCTGGGCAGGACAGTATGGATTTCCGGGAGCTTCTTGCAAGAAATAAAGATTTCCTCACCTCCATCTTTAAACCGAAACCGACTTATCTTGGTGAAGCAATCCCCATCTGGGGCAACGGTGATTTGACCAACGATTAAAAAAATTCCCGATGCATGTGCATCGGGAATTTTATTTGTTTATTTTGCAGCCAAAGACTTGCGGTACTTTTCGCTTTCCCAGTTTGCAATAAACTGCTTGGCAGCCTCACCCATGGTAGAAACGGTATATCCGGCCTTCTTGATATTCTCCATGATAAAGAATACCGCTGTCAGAGTTTCCACCAAAGTCAGCGCCTTCTTTTGCGGCATCTGCATCAGCATATGACCGGTTTTGCTGCTGGCAACACACTGACCGTCTTCCAATTTCTCAGCATCCATGAAGAAAGTATCCACCAAAAATACCATCTGATCGGGATACAGCGGTTCTTCCAGCAAGGATTGTTGTGTATGTACACCACTTTGCAGCTGTGCACGCAGATAAGGAACTGCAGAAGTATAAATACCTGCAGCCATTTCTTCCACAGCGGTAGCTGGGAAAGAATCGCCGGTCAGACCGAACGCCTTTGCCATACGTTCATTGGCATCTGCGTGAATATTCAGGCAGGTGTCTGCATCATCGTCTTGCACAATGATACCATGGTTCTGCATCAGGATAACAGCAGGAATCTTTCCGGTTTCCTTCTCCACCCGACGCAATTCGTCACGAATGGCAAAGGTCAGGTTGGCGCCGGGATCTGTATAGGGAACCCAACCCCAAGTATATGCTGCGCCCTCAAATGCCTTTGCAGCAATTTCTCTGCACTGGTCGGAGCATGCAGCCAAATTGGCATACACACTGTGGGTATGCAGCACAAAGGTCTTTAGAATAGAATGGAAACCCGCTTCCACAGAGGGGCGCAGAGCTGCCAAACCTTCAATTGTCTTGGTGGCTTCCTTGGCGCAGGCAGAACCCTGCTTTTCCACATCAGTCAGGTTTGCAGGCTCATTTTCATAATAGAATTTCCGCAGAGCCTGCGCATCCATAACTGCGTAGGCGTTGTCAATAGTGATATCCTTCAGGCAATAACCGGATGCCTTGATTGCCATCAAACCGTCTGCCAGCTTTACAGAAGTATTGCCGCCACCGCCTTGAACATAGTCAGCACGTGCACCTGCACTTTGGGACAGACGGGCAAAATCCGCCAACAGCTTTGCATTCTTCTCAAAAAACATATCTGATCCTCCTTAAGCACGCTTTACGAGAACATCTTTCTCGTATGCTTTGACTGTTTCCAGCCATTCGCCATCGCAGGGCACACCGCAGCTACGGCAATATTCATCCCAAACTGCGCCAAAGGGCAGAGTCTTCTGCTCTTCCTGCAATACCAGCAAGGAGGTAAAGTCACCTTCATCTTGCAGCTTTTTCAAAGTTTCATTGGGGCATACCAGCGCAAACAGCAATGCCTTCTGGAAATTACGGAGGCCAACTGTCCAGGCAGCAATGCGGTTGATGGAGGCATCGAAATAGTCCAGTGCCAGCTTTACACTGCCATCCAAACCGCCACAACGGACGATCTCCTTCGCCATTTCCTTAGTCTCGTCGTCAAACAGCACAACATGGTCAGAGTCCCAACGGATCGGACGGGTCACGTGCAGTGCGATCTCCGGGAAGAAGGCCAGCAATGCGGGAATCTTGTCAGAAACCACCTCAGTGGGATGATAGTGACCATTATCCATCAAGGGAATACACTTATCATTGTTCTTTGCAGCATAGCTCAGGCAGAACTCAGCAGAACCAACTGTGTATGCTTCCACGCCAATACCAAAGACCTTACTCTCAACGCAGGGCTTTACCTTGTTGAAATCAAAGGGTTCGGACAGAATCGCATCAATGGATTCTTTATAGCGCACACGGGGTCCCATGCGGTCAGAGGGAATATCCTTAAAACCGTCACCGGTCCAGATATTCATAACACATTCCTGACCCAGTTCTTCTGCCAGATACTGAGAAATACGGATACAAGCTTTGCCGTGTTCGATCCAGAATTTACGAGTTTCCTCATTGGGGCTGGACAGTGTCAGCGGATCACACATGGGATGGGAGAAAAATGTGGGATTAAAGTCACACCCCAAACCGCGTTCCTTGCAGAAATCCACCCACTTTTTGAAATGCTTGGGTTCCAGCTTGTCACGATCTGCCCAATCACCATCCTCAAAAATCGCATAGCAAGCGTGCAGATTCATCTTCTTCATACCGGGACACAGTTTCAACACCATATCCAGATCAGCCATCAACTCCTCAGGGGTGCGGGCTCTTCCGGGATAATTGCCGGTAGTCTGAATACCACCGGTAAGGGGCTTGCTGGGGTCCGTGTCAAAGCCACGAACATCATCGCCCTGCCAGCAATGCAGTGCAACGGGAACAGTTTTCAGCTTGGCGATAGCAGCATCGGTATCAACACCAAGCTTGGCATATTTTGCTTTGGCTTCGCTATACATAAGTAGCCTCCTGATTTATGAATTTATCTCATTTGTTTGCATTTTCCATCTATCATATATTATCGCAAATGTCCCCTATCTGTCAACATCGGAATATTTTTATTTCCATTCATTGCATATTGGGATGATCCATGCTACAATAAAGAAAAAACATTGGAGGAAACACAATGGATTATAAAAAACTGCAAAATGGCAGTGATATTCGCGGTATTGCTTTGGAAGGTATCGAAGGTCAGCATGTCAATTTAACCGAGCAGGTATGTCGGGATATTGGCCGGGGATTTGCCCTCTGGCTGACAAATAAGACCGGCAAGACCACCGGAATCCGTGTGGCTGTAGGCCGGGATTCCCGCCTGTCCGGCGAACAGCTGTGCACATGGATCTGTGAAGCTATGGCTGCATCCGGTTTGGATGTAACGGATTTCGGCATGGCAAGTACCCCTGCCATGTTCATGTCCACTGTCACCGAGGGATATAAGTTTGACGGCAGCGTAATGATCACCGCCAGCCATCTCCCCTTCAACCGTAACGGTTTTAAGTTCTTCACCGCCCAGGGCGGTCTGGAGTCCGCTGACATCAAGCAGATTTTGGCCTATGCTGAAAGTAACGAAACCACCGGTCTGACTGCAGGCAGCTTGTCCTCCGGCATTTTCATGGACACCTACGCCAAGATCCTGGCTGACAAGATTCGGGGCGCCACCGGCGAGGATAAGCCTCTGGCAGGCTTCCATATTGTCGTGGATGCAGGTAATGGCGCAGGCGGATTTTATGTGGATAAGGTTTTGAAGCCTCTGGGCGCTGACACCGAGGGCAGTCGTTATCTGGATCCTGATGGCAGTTTCCCCAATCATATTCCCAATCCTGAAGACAAGACCGCCATGGCTGCCATCATGGAAGCTGTGAATGTTTCCAAAGCAGATTTGGGCATCATCTTTGATACGGATGTAGACCGTGCAGGCGCTGTGCTGTCTGACGGCAGTGAACTGAATCGCAACCGCATCATCGCTATGCTGGCAGCAATTCTGCTTCGTGAACACCCCGGCACTACTATTGTTACCGACTCTATCACCTCCACCGGTCTTACCAAATTCATCGAAGATAAGGGCGGTGTGCATCACCGTTTCAAGAGAGGCTATCGCAACGTTATTAACGAATCCATCCGTTTGAATGCTCTGGATCAGGATAGCCAGCTGGCTATTGAAACCTCCGGTCATGGTGCATTGAAGGAAAACTATTTCCTGGATGACGGCGCATATTTGGTGACAAAGCTACTCATCGAGCTTGCACGAGGCAAAAAAGAAGGATATACCCTGGAATCTCTCATTGCTGAGCTGGAAGAACCTGCAGAAAGTATGGAATTCCGTATGAATATCCTGCTGGAGGATTTCAAATCTTATGGCCAAAAGGTTATTGACGAATTGACCGCCTATGCTCAGAATCAGCCCGGTTGGAGCCTTGCCCCCAGCAATTATGAAGGTGTTCGTGTGAATTTGGATGCTGAACATGGCGATGGTTGGTTCCTGCTCCGTCTTTCCCTCCACGATCCTCTGCTGCCGCTGAATATTGAGTCCAACAGTGTTGGCGGTGCCAAAAAGATCGCCAAGGAGTTGGCTACATTCATTGCAAACTACGACAAGCTGGATGCTGGCAAATTATTGGACTTCGCAAAATAAATAACAAAAAGCACCCCAATGGGGTGCTCATTTATTATTCACAGTAGCCGGGGGTTGTGTAGAAATTCACAGTGCGGGGCTCTGCACGGCCGTACTGAGCGACCACGGGCACATCACTTTCCACCATTATTGCATACTGCTCTCCGATTTCAGCAGTGCAGGGGCCAAAGTCAGCCTCCACATTGGTACGCAGGCAACGCACCCGACGTGCACCAACAGTAACCAAAGGAACTTTCACGGGTTCCTTGTCAGTATAGATCAGTGTGATCTGGATATGTGCATCCTCATCACCGGTATTTGTGATGATAACAGACTCATGACCGGGAATCAGATTAACACCCTCGGGGGGCAATTCAGCATCAGGAAATACCCAAACTTTTTTTCCGTAACCCATATCTTTTCTCCTTACAATATGATTTCAAATTGTTGCTCCGGGGTCAGGTCGACCACAGTGCAATCGTTAGCGTAAGTACATTCCGGCAGAATGATCATAGCCGTCAACTGTTCCTTGTTTGCAGGAAGCGGTGCAAGGTGCCAAATGGCAGCATTCATTTTCACCAACGTGTGCTTGGGCGCAATGAATGCCTGCGCCTGCTCCGTAACGGGAACACCGGCGGAAGCAGGTGCAACATGCAGGATCATATCATCATCCAAGGGCATAATCATTTCCCATGTGGTAGTATGATACTCCTGCTGGGTAATAACCATTTTCTCCGGTTTTTTCACGAGAATAGGAGAGTAACCTACCCGGTGATTGCTATCTGCCGTCAAACGATCCGGGAAGAATTGATGCAGCTCTCCGCACAGTGCATGACCTTTAGGCGCATCCATTGTGTAGAACTGGCCAAACGGTGCAAAGTTTTCATAGGAAATCGGAACAGCCTTGATCGTACGCATTGTCATTCCTCCTTACACAATGGCTTCCCGGAGCCACTCCAGCGTGCAATTAACCATGTGCTTACCCAGCTCTTCACTGGCTTCCACAGCACTTGCAGCAAACCATTCAGTATTCTTTTCACAACGGCTCAGATCCACATTTTCGGGATATGTACCCATCATCAAAGAAGTCTCCCACTTGCCGGCATGGTCAAAACCGCCACACTTTTTCTGTGCTTCTGCACCAATGAGCGGGATCACCTTAATGAAATTGAAGGGGTCTTCGTCGCTGCCTAAATCTTCATAGTAGGAAGCGTAGGCATCGCTGCCCCACCAGCCCTGTCCCATGGTATCTTCCATGTATTCCATTGCAATCCGCTTAGCCGCCTTATGGCAGGCAATGGTCATGGGCATAAGTCCTGCATTTTCTGTCTGATGATGGGGCACACAGTAAATATTCTTGATACCACCGTAAACCATCGATTTCAAAATGTTGTAGATATAATTGAAATAAGCATCCTCATCCACATGAATATGTCCCGGACGAGGGCCGCAGACAGCATAACTGGCCACACCATACCAAATAGGCGGGCAAATTACGATCTCTTTTTCCTTCTCCAGTTCCCGCAGACAGCCGTTGATGACCATGGTATCTGTACCGCAGGAAGCATGGTGTGCATGGTATTCAATAGTGCCGATAGGGATTACAAAGGGTACTTTGCGGTTCTTGGCATCTTCCAACTGCTCATAGAACATATTGATCATTTGCATAGTTTTGTCACTCCTTGCTTAAGCGGAAAAAGGCCCACAGATTTCTGTGGGCCTTCCTTCATTAAAACTCCAGTTCGTACAGAGTGCCGATCTCAGGGCTGAGAACATCGCAGCCGGACTCGGTCACAGCGATACCCTTCTCCCAACGGACACCAAAGGTGTCGGTAGAAATGAAGGTATCGATCTGGAAGGTCATATTGGGCTTCAGCAGATAGTTGGAGCTGGTTTCCACCCAAGGAGCTTCCACTTCGATCAGACCAGTGCCATGCAGGGGGCCATACACGAAATTGTCCTTGAAGCCATTGTCCACATAGTACTGGTAGAACTTTTTAGCAATATCAGCTGCAGGAACGCCTGCCTTAACCTGCTGTTGGGTCCAGAAGTGTGCCTCACGGCCAAACAGCACAATATCACGACGCTTGCCTTCCAGCTTGCCCAGAACCACGGGATAGCCGATTGCAGCAGAATAGCCGTCGATCTTGGCAGACAGGTTCAGCTGAACAATGTCACCCTTCTCGAACTTACGATAGGAAGAACGGGAGATAGCATGACGGGTAGAGGCTTCAGAGAAAACATACATAGGCAGACCTTCATACTCAGCGCCGTTTTCATAGATCACACGCTGAGCAACGCCCACCATCTGCAGTTCGGTCATACCGGGACGAATCTCCTTAATGACCTCCTGGCTGGCCAGCTCTGCAATGCGATAGCCCTCGCGCAAGCATGCCAATTCGTTTTCGGACTTAACAGAACGCAGCTCCACCATCACGTCGCCGGCATTCACGATCTCAGCCTCAGGGAATGCTTCCTTAATGGCATTGAAGATAACCACAGAGGTATCCAAATAAGAGGCAACACCGATCTTGATCTTCTTACCGGTAACACCCAGAGACTTGAATACATCGTGGAAAGTATCGGGTACCAGTTCCGGATATGCAGGGTCAGCGCCCTCACGATAAGCGGTCAGAACAAAAATCTTATCCAGACGGTTGCGGTCAGCGCCAAAGACACTGGACTCAGGACCAACCAGCAGAGCAGCATCACCATTGGCAGAAATTGCCACGCCGCTACGCTCAAACAAAGGCCAGAAGCCGGAGAAATAACGGGGGTTTGCATAGTCAGACTCGGTGCCATTGACGATCAGCACGTCAATACCCTTGCGCTGCAGAATGGCTGCGGCGCGCTGCACACGCTCTTTATACTCATGATCGGGGATGCGAATTTTACCGTACATATATGTACCCTCCTGAAATAATTTATTTTGAAGGAATTCTCGTAATTTGATTTTATCATTTTCGAAAGCTGAAAGTCAATAGTACACGGCATTACACAGAAAAAATATATTTAATCGTTTCACTTTTTTTGCATATCGTTTTACTTTTTTTATTGCATTTTGTAAAACCATCTATTAAAATGGAAATATGTTCCTAGAAAAGGCGGTGAAGACATAAAAACCATCAAAGATGTTGCACAACATGCAGGCGTTTCAGTGGCGACTGTTTCCAATTATCTAAACAAAACAAAACCCGTTAGCCGGCAAGCGTCTGCCAGAATTGAAAAAGCCATCAGTGAACTGCAGTATACGCAAAATCTTGCCGCAAAATCATTGAAAACCAGCATATACCGCAGTATCGGCGTAATTCTTCCCAATTTGACAGATTCCTATTATCTTCAGATATTTCAGGGCATCGAAACTGCGGCCCGCAACGCCGGAATGCAGGTAAGTCTGGCCTTTTCCCACGATATTCCGGAGGTTGAAGATCAGGTTGCCCGACAAATGCTTCAGCAGCAAGTCAGCGGCTTGATATTGGTAACCTGCCAGCCGGGAAACTGGAAATTCTACTATGAAAGCTTCATAAAAAATAGCCGTCCGCTGGTATTGATCGATCGCAAGATATCTAATCTTGACGCAGATATGATCTGTTTTGACAGCAGCAGTGTTATTGAAACCGTCACACGGGAGCTTTTGCAAATAGGTTATCGAAATCTTGCCCTGATGGCCGGCCCTAATAACTTTTCTTGCGAAAAAGATTGTGTTGGTAGTTTTTTACGTGCCTACAGCAATCGTGCTGATGGCACGGCAACCGTTGTCCACATGGACATGAACAAAGAAAGTGCTTTCCGAAAAACCACAAAGCTTTTACGAAAAGCACAACCCGATGGTATTCTCGCCACATCCGAACTTGCTGCCACGGGCATTGTGGAAGCCTTGCATGTTTTAGGCCGTTCCACCAAGGACATTCCGGTCATCACATTAGGTGAAGAGCATTGGAACTCCCACACCCATACTTTTGCTTCCTTTTCTGCCCCCCGCCCTGCCATCCGTCTTGGCGCCAGCGCAGCTGAAATGATGATTCGTAACCTGAAATCCCCTCATGTACCCGAAGGTAAGCCAATCACTTTACGCTGTAATGAAACTGAACTGCGGGAACAGCTACATCAGCATTTCCAGCAAGAAGAGAAAAAAACCGTTAAATCCGCAAACCAAACCCTTCGTATTCTTATGCTGGACGTTCCAGAAACCCATGCCATTTGCCGTTTGCTGAAAAACTTTGAAAATGCCACTGGCATTCAAACCGAGGTGGAATTCAAACCCCATAGCGATCTGTACGGCACAATCAAAGAAAATCACCTGAGCAAACAGAACTTTGATGTATATATGTACGACCTACCCTGGTTGCCTCTTTTGGCCGCTGGCGGCATGTTGAAGGATATCTCTAAAGAATTGCAACAATTGGACCACGATGCTTTTCTTCCCGGCAGTTTGGATGATTTCGGAAAATTCAACGATGGCTATTACGGCATTCCCCTTATGTACGCCCCTCAGATGCTTTACTACCGGAAAGATCTGTTCCAGGACCCGGTGCTGCGGGAACGGTACGAAAAGGAGTATAGCGCTACGCTACGCCCCCCCAGAACATTTACAGAGTACACTACCATTGCAAAGTTCTTTACAGAACAAACCGATGCTATTCCATACGGCATTTCCATTCCTGCTGCTTATGCAGAATGTCTTGCCCCGGAGTTATATATGCGACTGCGTGCCTATGGCAGCGAGGTTATTGATCAAAACGGAAATATCATTCTTGATAACCCCAATGCACGCAAAGCATATAAGAATCTTTCCCAATCTATACGATATGCAAAGCCCAACTTTCGGAAAGCCAACGACGTAAATGTGGTGGAGGATTTCCTTTCCGGCGAAACGGCTATGCTGATCTCTTATCCGGGATTTTTAGCGGAAGTTTCTGATTTGAGAAAGAATAATCTGATTGGTTCTATCGGTTGCAGCAGCATTCCCGGACGAAGTCCCCTTTTGGGCGGATGGAGTCTTGGTATCAGCAGTAAGAGCAAGCTGACCAAGGAAGCCTTTGCCTTTCTGCAATGGGCATGTACGGAGCAAATGAGTAACTATTTCTCCATGCTTGGTACGTATTCTGCCGTTACATCTACCTACACCAATGATGAACTGGTGCAGCTTTATCCATGGCGGCCACTGTATCAGGAGGCCTACCCTACTGCACAGCCTATGCTGCCCTCTGTTTGTAAAAGCAATGACGTCATTTCTCCCAATGATGTGGATAATATTGTGTGCAAGTGGCTTTACTCCATGTTGGACGGAAATGACGACATTGAACAGATCCTTTCTTCTACGCAAAGTGAGCTGCAAACACTTTTGGCGCAGCTACAATAATTTTTATTTGAGAGTGAGGTTATTATATGCATATTGCTTTTGCAGGTTTCCGTCACGGTCATATCTATGCACTGTATCGGCAAGCCATTACAAATTCCGACACCGAAGTATTGGGATGCTTTGAGGAAGATACTGCTTCCCGGGAAGCTGCCATTCTGGAACTTGATGCAAATTTCTGCTATCCGAATTACTCCGCATTGCTTTGCGATCCGGATGTCCAGGTAGTGGCCATCGGTGATTATTATGCCAAACGGGGCAAAATGGTCATCGAAGCATTGCAGCACGGCAAGCATGTAATCTGTGATAAGCCTATCTGCACTGAATTGGATGAACTGGACGAAATTGAGCGTCTTTCCAAGGAAAAGAACCTGCAGGTCTGCTGTATGCTGGATCTGCGTTATATGGAGCAAGCCGGTAAAGCAAAAGAGCTGGTTGAAAGCGGTGTCATCGGCGATGTAAAAATCGCATCCTTCACCGGTCAGCACGGCTTGTACTTTGATCATCGTCCCCGGTGGTATTTTGAGCCGGGCAAGCATGGTGGCACCATCAATGATATCGCCATCCACGGTATTGACCTGGTGCGCTATATCACCGGAAAAAACCTGACAAAAATCGACTGTGCAAAAACCTGGAATGCTTTTGCTGTCCAAGCACCTGATTTTAAGGATTCCGCACAGTTTATGACCGATATGGAAGGCATGGCACTGACTGCAGATGTTTCCTACTCTGCGCCTGCATTTAACGGCTTTCTGCCCACCTACTGGGAATTTACCTTTTGGGGCACAGATGGCATGATCCGTTTTAATATGGCAGAAAACAAAACCTGCCTATACAAGGACGGCATCTGTCAGACCTTTGATTGCGATTTTCTGTCCTCCAAGTATTTGGAGGATCTGCCCAAAATGATCCAAGGTGTTCCCGCTATTATAAACACACAGGATATTCTGCAATCTCAACGGCAGGTGCTGACCATTCAAAAGTTTGCAGATGCCCACAATCCCTAAAAGGAGGATATAATTATGCTTTTTCGGGTAGGTTTGATTGGTGTAGGAAATATCGGCTCCAGCCATTTGGAAAATTTCCTTAAAAACCGGATTTCCAATGCTAGAATTACTGCAGTATGTGACATTGATCCGGAGCATCTGTATCGATTCAAGGATCAGCTTCCTACTGATGTACAGTATTTCAGTAATGCTTCTGATTTGATTCATTCCGGCGCTGTGGACGGTGTTCTGATTGCGACACCGCACTATTTCCACCCTCCCATCGCTATTGAAGCTTTTCAGGCAGGTTTGCATGTATTTTGCGAAAAGCCTGCAGGTGTGTATACCAAGCAGGTTCGAGAAATGAATGAGGCAGCAGCTACCAGCGGCAAGGCCTTTCAGGTCAATTTTGTTCTGCGTTCAACCAACGCTTTCAAAGCCATTAAGGAATTGGTGGATCGGGGCGAATTGGGCGAATTACGCCGTGTGACTTGGATCATTACCAACTGGTACCGAACCCAAAAATACTACAATGCAGGCGGCTGGCGGGCAACCTGGGCTGGTGAAGGCGGGGGCACACTGCTGAACCAGAACCCTCATCAGTTGGACTTGCTTCAATGGATCACCGGTATGCCCAAGCGCATCCGTGGTTTCTGCTATTTTGGCAAACGCCGGGATATTGAGGTGGAGGACGAGGCTACAGCCTACATGGAATATGAAAACGGGCTTGTGGGAACCTACATAACCTCCGTCAGCGAATATCCGGGCACAAATCGCTTGGAAATCGTAGGTGATCACGGAAAGCTGGTATACGAAAATGATACCATCACTTTCTACCAGACTTTGATCAGCGAAACCAAATTCAATCAGGAAACTACAGACGCTTTTGCACAGATGCCCATGGAAGTCCGTGAGATCCCATACGAACCTTCGGATATTATGCAATGTCAGGCACAGATGGTCAGCAACTGGGCAGATGCAGCTATGAATGGTACACCTTTGATTGCCCCCGGCTATGAAGGCATCAACAGTCTTTCCATTTCCAATGCCATCTATCTGTCCCAGTGGAAGGACTGCTGGGTAGATCTTCCCGTGGATGAGGATGCGTTTTACGAGGAACTAAAAACACGAATCGACAATTCTGTTTTCATTAAAAAGGTTTCTGACGCCAACGTAAATATGCGTCAGTCCTTTTCCAAGGCTTAATGGAGCAATCGCATGGTTACACGTATTAAATCCAACCGAATTATTGTAGGCAGAAGCATTTTCCCCGGTTATGTGTATATAGATGATTCTGTCATTACAGAAGTATCGGACCGGGAATTACCATTTGACCAGGAGAAAGATCTGTCCGGTTACTATATTGCACCCGGTTTCATTGACCTGCACACCCACGGAGGTAACGGTCACGATTTTCTCGATGGTGAAGACGATGTGGTATGTGGCTGTAATTTCCATTTAAAACATGGTACAACCTCCATCTGCCCTACGATCTCCGCTGCACCATTTGGAGAAATGCGTAATGCAGTGGACGGGATCTATAGAGCAATGCAAAATCCGGCATTGAAAAGCAACATCATCGGTGCCCATCTGGAAGGTCCCTACCTTTCCAAGGCACAGTGCGGTGCACAATGTACGCAGTTCATTACACCACCAAAAGTTGATGAATACGAACCCTTGGTACGGGAATACGGTAGTACGATAGCCCGATGGACTTATGCACCGGAAAATGATCCGGATGACAAATTCTGCCGCTATCTAAATGAAAACGGCATTGTTGTATCAGCAGGACATACAAACGCCGTATATGATGATATGCTTTCAGCTATGAAGAACGGCTGTTCCCTCATTACACATCTGTACTCCTGCACCTCTACAATCACCCGTAAGCAAGGTTTCCGTCAATTAGGCGTATTGGAAACAGCAATGCTGCATGATCATTTATACGCAGAAATCATTGCAGACGGGCGCCATCTCCCCCCGGAATTGATTCGATTGATCGTCAAAATCAAGGGCATTGACCACATTGCTTTGGTAACAGACAGTCTTGCCGTAACCGGTACCGATGCAAAAAGTGGCTTCATGGTGGACACGCCTTATATCATAGAAGATGGCGTTTGCAAGTTGGCTGACCGCAGTGCCTTTGCGGGGTCTATCGCTACTGCAGATGCTTTGGTTCGTACTGTTGTCCAAGAAGCCGGTCTGTCTCTTGCAGATGCGGTCCACATGATCACAGCTGTGCCTGCTGAAATAATGAAGTTGAATAAAGGCCTTCTGGAAGCCGGTAAAGATGCGGACATCATTGCATTCGACGACGATATTAACGTGATCACTGCTTTTGTAATGGGCAAACAAGTTCTATAAAAGTATAAAACAAAAAAGACACCCAAACGGGTGTCTTTTTTATTTTGTTAATTAGACCAGCTCGATAACTGCCATTTCAGCAGCGTCGCCACGACGGGCGCCGGTACGGGTCACGCGGGTGTAACCACCGTTGCGCTCAGCGTACTTGGGAGCGATCTCCTTGAACAGCTTGTTAGCCACGTCCTCCTTGGTGATGAAGGCCAGAGCACGACGATAGTTGTACAGGCCGCCCTTCTTACCCAGGGTGATCATCTTCTCGACGACAGGCTGAACTTCCTTTGCGCGGTAGAAGGTGGTCTCGATCTTGCCGTTTTCCAGCAGATCGGTCACCAGCTGACGCAGCAGAGCTTTTCTCTGAGTGCTGGTTTTGCCCAGCTTACGAGTTCCGAACATGAACTTTTCCTCCTTCTTAAAAGGTTGACTTAGTTGTTACTGCCAGAATCTTCGCTGGCCAGGGACAAACCCATCATTTCCAGCTTCTTCTGAACCTCGTCCAAGGACTTCTTGCCCATGTTACGTACCTTCATCATATCCTCACCGGTCTTGCTGATCAGATCAGCAACAGTGTTGATATTAGCACGCTTCAGGCAGTTGAAGCTCCGGACAGACAGATCCAGCTCATCAATAGTCATAGCCAGCTTTGCATCGGGACGATCCGGGTTCTTTTCCACGACTGTAGAATCAGTACCGAGAGTATCGGACAGATTGGTAAATACAGTCAGGTGGTCAGACAGGATCTTTGCGCCCAAAGAAACAGCATCCTTGGCGGAAATGGTGGAATCTGTCCAGACCTCAAGGGTCAGCTTGTCGAAGTCGGTCTTATCACCGACACGAGTGGGCTCCACCGTGTAATTCACCTTTTTTACAGGGGAATAGATGGAGTCAATGGGAATCACGCCAATCACGGTCTGTGCGGTCTTGTTCCGATCAGAGGAAACATAACCACGACCCTGAGACAGTGTGATTTCCATATTGAAAGTGGCATCTTCGCCCAGAGTGCAGATATGCAGCTCGGGGTTCAGGATCTCGACCTCACCATCGGCCTTGATGTCGCCAGCGGTAACCTCACAGGGACCAACTGCATCGATATATACAGTCTTAACACCCTGGCTGTGAAGCTTAACGATCATGCGCTTCACATTCAGCACGATCTCTGTAACATCCTCGGTTACACCGGGAATGGTGGAGAATTCATGCTGTACACCAGCGATTTTAACGGAAGTTGCTGCATAACCGGGCAGGCTGCTCAGCAGAATCCGGCGCAAGGAGTTGCCCAGAGTCATACCATAGCCACGCTCCAGCGGCTCTACAACATACTTACCATAGGAGATATCCTCTACGTCATCAAAACAAGTGATGCGAGGCTTTTCGATTTCTACCATGAAACATTACCCTCCTTCTCAAGTGTATGGGGTGTAGAATGCACCCCCCAATTTGACAATACGACCAACAGGGTACCAATTACTTGGAGTACAACTCGACGATCAGGTGCACTGCGATGTCGAAGTCGATGTCTGCCTGAGTAGGCATAGCAACGACCTTACCCTGGAGGGTGTTCTTATCACGATCCAGCCACTTAGGAGCAGCAACAAATGCATCGTCCTCCTTCAGCTTCTTGAAGAAGTTGTTGGAAGCGCTCTTTTCACAAACTGCGATCACATCGCCAACCTTAATCAGGTAGCTGGGGATGTTGACGCGATTGCCGTTAACGGTAAAGTGACCGTGGTTCACCAGCTGGCGAGCCTGACGGCGGGAGTTAGCGAAGCCCAGACGGTAAACTACGTTATCCAGACGACGCTCCACAAAGGTCAGCAGCTCCTCACCGGTGTTGCCTTCCATACGGGAAGCCTTGTCGTAGTAGTTACGGAACTGCTTTTCCTGAATGCCGTAAACGAATTTGACCTTCTGCTTTTCGGTCAGCTGAGTAGCATACTCAGACTTCTTAGCTCTTCTCTGACCGCCGGGATTCTTGTTGGAAGTCTTAGAATAACCCATGGCGGCAGGAGAAACGCCCAGTGTTCTGCAACGCTTCAGAACGGGCTGCATATTTTTAGCCATAACGCAAAATTCCTCCTATTGCTTATTAGACGCGACGTCTCTTGGGGGGACGGCAACCATTATGAGGGATGGGAGTAACGTCCTTAATCATAACGACTTCCAGACCTGCGGACTGCAGAGCCCGGATAGCAGCTTCACGAGCCTGGCCGGGGCCCTTGACATAGACCTCAACAGACTTCAGGCCGCAGTTATCGATAGCAGCCTTTGCAGCAGGCTCAGCTGCAGCCTGAGCACCGAAGGGAGTGCATTTACGGGAACCACGGAAGCCCAGACCACCGGAGGATGCCCAGGACAGAGCATTACCATTCAGGTCGGTGATGGTAACCATGGTGTTGTTGAAAGAGGAACGGATATGTGCCGCACCTTTTTCAATGTTTTTGCGCTCGCGACGGCGCTTAATGACTTTCTTAGTAGCCTTAGCCATTGTACATATCCCTCCTTACTTCTTCTTGTTAGCAATGGTCTTCTTGGGACCCTTGCGAGTACGAGCGTTTGTCTTGGTGCGCTGACCGCGAACGGGCAGACCACGACGATGACGCAGGCCACGGTAGCAGCCAATTTCGATCAAACGCTTGACGTTCATAGCGTTCTCACGACGCAGGTCACCTTCGATAGTGTAGCCCTGCTCAATGGCTTCACGCAGCAATGCTTCCTGCTCTTCAGTCAGGTCCTTGACGCGGATATCAGCGTCGATACCGGTCTTTTCCAGAACCTTAGCAGCACGGGCGGGGCCGATGCCGTAGATATAAGTCAGTGCAACTTCGATCCGCTTTTCGCGGGGAAGGTCGATACCAGAAATACGTGCCATATTTTGTCAGCACCTCCTATTAGCCTTGTCTTTGCTTATGCTTGGGGTTTTCGCAAATTACCATTACGCGACCCTTGCGCTTGATGATCTTACACTTTTCGCACATGGGTTTAACGGACGGTCTTACTTTCATACTGTTTAACCTCCATATGAGAAATTGTTTCTCTTGTGATTACTTGCTTCTCCATGTGATTCGACCTTGAGTCAAATCATAAGGAGACATTTGAACGGTTACTTTGTCACCGGGCAAAATCTTAATGAAATTCATTCTGAGTTTGCCGGAAATGTGTGCCAGAATGGTGTGACCGTTGCCAATGTCAACAGTGAACATTGCATTCGGCAGCGCATCGGTTACGATGCCCTCAATCTCGATTACGTCGTCTTTTGCCAAGTTAAAAACCTCCTAGGTTGTTCCTTGCATTTCCCGGCTTAAATAAGCCAGATCTCTTCGTAATTCGCTGTTGAGCACTTTGTCGCCAAGTCGTAATTTTTCAGCGACTCTGGTCTCAGAGCGAAGGACCTTATCTACATGCCGCAGCTTTTTACGCTTTGGCTTTTCCAGGGTACGGTCCTTTCCATTGCCCAGAAGCAGGTACTGGTCATCTACATTCAAAACATAGAAGAGCTTTCCCTTCTCCCGGCCGGCTGTGGCAATCACCACATCCGCAATTTGAATATCAGATAATCGTTCTGGGTCCATAGTTAAAGTCCTTCAGTGACGGTGAGTATTTCCGGCTCGCCGTCGGTGATGAGTACAGTATTTTCATAGTGGGCCGAGAGTTTTCCGTCAGCAGTTACCGTTGTCCATCCATCTTTGAGAATGCGAACATCAGCAACGCCCGCATTTACCATAGGCTCAATTGCCAGTGTCATGCCGGGGATCAGTCTTGGACCACGACCGGGGGCACCGAAATTCGGTACTTCCGGTTCCTCATGGAGCTGTGCGCCTACGCCGTGACCTACGAAAGATCGCACAACCGAATAACCGTTAGACTCCACATACGTCTGAATGGCGTGGGAGATATCGGACACTCTGTGTCCGCGCTTCGCAAAGCGGATACCTTCAAAAAAGCTCTGCTTTGTGACTTGGATCAGCTTTTCAGCTTTGGCGCTGACGGCACCGCAGGGAAAAGTTGCTGCGCAATCACCATGAAAACCCTTGTAGTATGCACCTACATCGATGGAAACGATGTCCCCTTCCTGCAGCACGTAGCCACCAGGAATACCATGGATCACTGTATCATTGACAGAGATGCAAACACTTGCGGGATAACCGTTATAGTTCAGGAACGACGGTTGCGCGCCCTGACTCACGATATAATCGTGAACGGCTTTGTCGATTTGCTTGGTGGATACGCCAGGTCTTACCATTTCCCCTGCCAAAGCACGGGCTGCCGCGGTAATTTTACAAGCCTGACGCATGAACGCAAGCTCACGTTCATTTTTGATTGCAATCATACTTTAACCCCAATTGCCTTCAGGATATCCTGATTTGCGCCCTCAATGGACTGGTTGCCTTCAACAAGACACAGCTTGTCACGCTTGGCATAGAAATCCTTGAGAACCTCAGTCAGTTCATGATAAACCTCCAGACGATGGCGGACAGTTTCCGCAGCATCATCCTTACGGATCATCAACTCACCCTGGCAAATATCGCAAATGCCTTCGGCTTTCGGGGGATTGGCAACGATGTGATAGCTGGCGCCACATTTGCTGCAGACCCGCCGACCGGTCATCCGGCCCTCGATCACACTGTCGTCAATCTCAATAGAAATTACATGGTCGATGCGAATACCTCTTTGCTCCAGTGCTTCAGCCTGAGCCAGTGTGCGGGGCACACCATCCAGAATAAAGCCATTTGCGCAATCAGGCTTGGAGACTCGCTCCGCGACGATGTCAAGAATGACATCGTCGGGAACGAGGGAACCTTCGTCCATGATTTTCTTAACTTGCTGCCCCAGAGCAGAACCATTCTTCATGGCCTCCCGGAGCATATTCCCGGTAGAAATGGCGGGGATGGAAAGCTTTTGAACCAAAAGCTCTGCTTGTGTCCCCTTTCCGGCGCCGGGAGCGCCCAGTAGGATCAAATTCATCCTGCCAGTCCTCCAACCTTAGTCCAGGAAGCCCTTGTAGTGACGCATCAGCATCTGAGCTTCCAATGCCTTTACAGTTTCCAGAGCAACGCTGACCACGATGATGACGGAAGTACCGCCGATAGCCAGAGCGGAAACAGAAGGCAGCAGCTTGCCTGCTACGATGGGCAGCAGTGCCACAATACCGAGGTAAACTGCACCGAACACAACGATCTTGTTGATGACCTTCTTGATGAAGTCGGAGGTGGGCTTGCCAGGACGGAAGCCGGGAATGAAACCACCGTTCTTCTTCAGGTTGTTGGAAATCTCAACGGGATCGTACTGGATAGATGCATAGAACCAGCTGAAGAAGAAGATCATCAGGAAGTAGAATGCAGCATAAGTCCAGCTGTTGGAGCTAAACACATTATCATACCACCAGCCAGACTTCACACCTGCGAAAGCGCAGATGGTAGCAGGCAGGGAGCAGATGGACTGTGCAAAGATAACAGGCATAACACCGGTCATGCTCACCTTGATGGGCAGATTGGTGTTCTGACCGCCATAGACTTTGCGACCCACTACACGCTTAGCGTACTGGATGGGGATACGGCGTTCAGCGTCATTAACGAGAACGATCAGCAGGATCAGAGCCAGCATGCCAACAGCGATCAGAGCAGCATGCCACCAAACCATATCCAGAGCCATACCAACCATAGAGGGTATGCGAGAGATGATATTTGCAAACAGAATAATGGAAATACCATTGCCGATACCGTGTTCGGTGATCTGCTCACCCAACCACATAACAACGGAAGAACCGGCAGCAAAAGCCAGGATAATGACAATTGCGCTCAGGAGACCAGTTCTGGTGATGATACCAGCGCCGGAGTTGACGAGCATCATGTAATATGCCCAACCCATCAGCAGGCCCAGAGCAACCGTAGTAATACGGGTGATCATGTTCAGCTTCTTCTTGCCTTCTTCGCCGCCATCCTTCTGCAGCCGCTCCAGAGCAGGAATTGCAATGGTCAGCAGCTGGATAATGATGGAGGAGTTAATGTAGGGCTGGATGGACAGCGCCAGAACGGTTGCCTGAGAGAAGGCGGAACCGGACATAGCGTTGTACAGACCCAAAATGGTGTCAGCCAGCTCATTCTTAAAGTAATGAGCCAGCTCACCTGCTGCGATGTAAGGCACCGGAATAACATTACCGATGCGGTACAGCAGCATGATGAACACAGTGAAAATCAGCTTTTTACGCAGTTCGGGGATTCTCCAAGCGTTTCTGAGAGTAGTAAACACTTAAATCACCTCGGCCTTTCCGCCTGCCTGCTCGATTTTTTCCTTTGCAGACTCAGAGAAAGCCGCTGCCTTAACAGTAATCTTCTTGGTCAGGGTGCCGTTAGACAGGACCTTCAGACCGTAGGGGCAGTTGGAAATAACGCCCTTTTCAATCAGCGCAGCGGCGTCGACCACAGCGCCATCTTCAAAACAGTTCAGAGCAGCCAGATTGACAGCAGTCAGGGGCTTTGCAAAGATGTTGTTGAAGCCACGCTTGGGAACACGACGAACCAGAGGCATCTGGCCGCCTTCAAAACCGACGCGGACCTTGCCGCCGGAACGAGCCTTCTGGCCCTTGTGACCACGACCACCGGTCTTACCGTTGCCGGAACCGGTACCGCGGCCCTTCCGCTTGCCCACCTGAGTGGAACCCAGGACAGGAGAGAGTTCATGCAGATTCATATTCTGTCTCCTCCTTATTCTACTTCGGTGACCTGCAGCAGGTAGCCGATCTTGGCGATCTTACCGCGGGTCTGAGTGTTGTCCGGCTGGATAGTAGTCTGGCCGATCTTACGCAGACCCAGACTCTCAGCAGTAGCAATGTGCTTTTCCAGACGGCCATTCAGGCTCTTAACAAGAGTAATCTTCAGATTTGCCATGTTAATTGCCCTCCTTGTTATACGATTTCTTCTACGCTCTTGCCCCGGATAGCAGCAACCTGCTCGGGGGAACGCAGAGAGGCCAGGCCAGCCATAGTAGCCTTAACCACATTCTGGGGATTGTTGGAACGCAGGCACTTAGAGCAGATGTTCTTAATGCCAACAGCCTCCATAACGGCACGGACAGCGCCGCCGGCGATCACGCCGGTACCTTCGGTAGCGGGCTTCAGCAGAACAGTGCCTGCGCCGTAAATACCGACGACATCATGAGGAATGGTGTTACCGGAGAGAGAGACCTTGATCATGTTCTTCTTGGCATCAGCGATACCCTTAATGATAGCCTCGGAAACTTCGGCAGCCTTACCCAGGCCGTAACCAACAGTGCCCTTGCCGTCGCCAACGACGACCAGAGCGGAGAACTTCATAACACGGCCGCCCTTAACGGTCTTGCTGACGCGGTTCAGGTAAACGACCTTTTCAATGAACTCAGGAGCCTCATTGACAGAAGTCTTATTATAAGCCATTTCTTTTCCTCCTCTACCTTAGAAATTGAGTCCGCCTTCGCGAGCACCCTCAGCCAGAGCAGCGACACGGCCATGATAAATATAGCCGCCGCGATCAAAGACTACGTCTTCAATGCCCTTAGCCTTGGCACGCTCTGCCAGGACCAGACCTACCTTCTTCGCAGCTTCTGCGTTGCCGGTAGCACCTTCGAACTCTTTCTCCAGCGTATTGGCGGAAACCAGAGTGACACCATTCACATCATCGATGAGCTGAGCATAGATGTTCGCGTTGGAACGGAACACATTCAGACGGGGACACTCGGGAGTGCCGGAGATCTTGCCACGAACGCGGACATGCCGCTTCAGGCGCATTGCATTTTTATTAACCTTGCTGACCATTTCGGCACACCTCCATTACTTCTTACCACCGGTCTTACCAACCTTGCGGCGGATAACTTCGGTGGTGTACTTGATGCCCTTGCCCTTGTAAGGCTCGGGGGGACGCTTAGAACGGACTTCAGCGGCAAACTGGCCAACGACCTGCTTGTCAATACCGCTGACAATAATCTTGTTGGGAGAAGGAACTTCCACAGTGATGCCGGGGATCTCATCCATGAAAACTTCGTGGGAGAAGCCCAGACGCATAACCAGCTGGTTACCCTTCT
>JAZRRL010000040.1:0-17460 GCA_045650665.1 Faecousia sp.
CCGGACTGTTGCATTTAAATTATTCGAGTCCCATCCTCTCTGCATAAATAAAAGACGCAGTGGATGTATCATCCACTGCATCTTTTATTGGTACACCGGAAGGGACTCGAACCCCCAACCCTCGGAACCGGAATCCGATGCTCTATCCATTGAGCCACCGGTGCATGCTTCACAGCCCGATTATTATAACAAGGTTTGGTTCGTTTGTAAAGGGGTAATTTGCGAATGGCAGCCTTATTTTGCCGACAGATCCACGCTGCGTCGAATAATAGAAAATGCCGGAACTTGCTTAGGTAGCTGCAGGTAAAATTTCATTTGCGGGGTTCTGGGTTCGGCAAGGATGTTGCCGTCCAGGTCGGTCATGCTATCTGCAGTAAAGGCCAGGGGACGGAAATCCGGACCCACCACCTCAAGGGCATCGCCTTGAGAAAATTTATTGTTCAGACTGCACAGCGCCAGACCGTTTTCGTCGCAGGATTCCACTTTGGCGCAGATCTGCCACTCCCGCAAGTAACGGGAATTTTCTGTATATTGACCGGGGAAACCGTAGTAGAAACCGGTGGAATAGACCCGGTGGGATACATGTTCTACCTCATCCCGCCATACGGGATCGATTTCACGACCTGCGGCCACATCATCGATGCAATGACGATATGCGCCGGTGACGATGGCTGCATAATAGGCGGATTTTGCCCGGCCTTCGATCTTAATGCAGTCGATGCCGGCATCCATCAGGTCCTTCAGGTGGTCAATGGTGCACATATCCCGGGAATTGAGAATATATGTGCCCTTTTCATCCTCGTAGACGGGGAAATATTCCCCGGGACGCTTTTCCTCCATCAATGCATACTGATAGCGGCAGGGCTGGGCACAGGCACCACGATTGGAGTCACGACCAGTCATATAATTGCTCAGCAAGCAACGGCCGGAATAGCTAACACACATGGCACCGTGACCGAAGGTCTCAATCTCCAGTTCCTTGGGGGTTTTCTGGCGGATCTCGGCGATTTCGCCTAAATTCAATTCACGAGCCAGCACAACACGGGTCGCACCCAGGTCATACCAGGCGGTAGCACATTCATAGTTGGCGATGGATTGCTGCGTAGAAACATGCAGCTGGCAGTGAGGCGCATACTTCTTTGCCAAAGTAAACGCACCCATATCCGCAACAATCAGCGCATCTACACCGGCGCTGTCCAGTTGCTCCAGATATGCAGGCAGATTGCAGATCTCATCATTGCGGGGCATGGTGTTGACGGTAACATGAACCTTCACACCATGGTCGTGAGCAAAGCGTACTGCAATCGGCAGCTCCTCCGGCGTGAAATTTCCGGCGAAGGAACGCATGCCAAAATCGGTGCCGGCCAGATATACACTGTCTGCGCCGTAGAGAACGGACATTTTCAGCCGTTCCATATCCCCGGCAGGGCTTAATAATTCTATCTTTTTTGTCATATTACTTCAAACTGTTCAAGAAATCCTGATGTTCTGCATAGGTCTTGGAGAAATGGTGCAGGCCGGTGCTGGGATCCAAAGCATAGTAATAGTACTTGGTATCGGTGGGGGAAAGTGCGGCCTGAATGCTCAAAAGACTGGGGTTGCAGATGGGAGTGGGAGGCAGACCTCTATACTTATAGGTATTGTAGGGACTGTCCAGATCTTTATTGATTACGTCGGAATAGCCGCCCTGAGCATAGACGATAGTTGCGTCAATATTCAGATACGGGAAAGAAGATGGGTTATTCAGACGGTTGTAGATAACGGAAGAAATGTCGTAGTTTTCGCTACTGCCAGCACTTTCCTTTTCAATCATGGAAGCGACAATCATGATCTCATACATGGAATACTTGGATGTTTTCAAATATTCCTTCAGATCGTCAGTGAAGATTTCATCAAAACGACCCAGGAAACGGCGGAATACGCCCTTGGCGCTGTCGCCTACATAGAAATTGTAGGTGTCGGGGAACAAGAAACCTTCCAACGGGTATTCTGCGTTGACATTGGTGCCTTCCAAGAACCAGTAGTCACTTTGCACCGCATAAGCCTTCAGCTCGGCAGCGGAACATACACCCTTTTCTTCCAAAAGGGCAAAGATTTGTGCGCAAGTGTAGCCTTCCGGGATGGTGACCTTGACAGTTTCCCGATAGGAAGAGCTGGCGGACATGCCTTTAACCAATGCGTTATAGTCAAAGAGCGTGTTCAGCTCAAAAGTGCCTGCGCTGATTTTTTGATCCGCTTTACTTAGCTTGGCATAGAAACGGAACAGCTGCTTATACTGAATCAAACCGGCATTATACAGTTTTTCGGTAATGGCATCGATATTGCCTTCATCCGATGCAGAAATGGTAATGGTGGTAGCCCGATCTTCCCGACCAAACGCCAGAACGTCGGTGGCACAAATCCACAACAGCCGTCCAAGAGAGAGTCCGCAGAATATCACGATACCTACCCAAATAAGCACGGAAGCAAAATGGGGCAGACCAAAGAAACCATAGCTGTTTGTTCGCTTAGGACGCACCTTGCGGTCAGATTCTTCGGAATCAAAATCATCCGCCTCATCTTCATCTGCATACTCGTCAAAAGTTTCTTCCTCGTCATCCCAGTAAACCTGTGCGGCAACCTCGGGATCATCAAAGGCGGGCTCGGGAACGGAGATGGATTCTTCTACATAATCCTGATGCTGACTTTCGATAATATCGGTCAAATCCCATTCATCAGTTTTGGCTTCCCGAATGATCCGATCCAGTTCCAGATCTTCCACAGAACCGGCAAGATCCTGAATGGCATCCTCACCGTAATCAGAGGAAGCCAGCAGGTCGTCCAACCAGCTGGTATCGCTCCCACTGAGGGGATTGTTATTCTTGTTTTCCATAAAAGTTCCTCCTGTCAGCGGATCACAATCTGCTGAGCAATGGTATCAGCGACAGCCTGACCCTTGAGTGCAGCAACCAGTTCCAAGCCGAAGGGAATGGCGCAACCGGCAGATGTGCCGGTAATCAGCTTGTCGTCCCGGACACAGGGGGCATCAGCCTGCATGATGGCGCTGCCCATGCCGCTTTCGCAGCCGGGATAGCAAGTAGCCTTTTTGCCATCTGTGATACCCAAATCTGCCAAGACGGTGGGTCCTGCACAGATAGCGGCAACAAATTTATTATTTTCCCAGGCGAAGCGTAAAGCATTCATTGCTTCTGCGCTTGCACGGGCAGAGGCAACACCGCCCAGTCCGCCGGGGAGAATGATCATCTCCAACTGAGTCAGATCCATCTCGGACAAGGTGATGTCTGCTTCAATGCCAATGCTATGGCCACCGTATACAGTTTTGCCGTTAATGCCGACAGTCAGCACATCCACACCGGCTCTGCGCAATAGATCCAACGGTGCAATTGCTTCCGTTTCTTCAAAACCGGTGCCTAACAGCATGTAAACCATAAATCAGTCCTCCATACATTTTTTGACAAGGGCGTAAATTTCCTCGTGGATATCTTCAATACTGCGCATCTTGCCGTCCTTGACGCAGTTGATAATATGCCAACCATAGTAGCCGGCAGCCTTGCGACCCATTTCACGGCAGGTAGCTAAGTAATCAGTGTTTTGCTCATGAATGTCAGCCTTGGTGTTGGTCAACTGTTCGCGGCTGCGCATCAGTTGCTCGGTAAATGCAGTGGGCACATCCAGATAGATTACCAGATCCGGGCAGGGCATACCCAGTTTATCGTATTCAAACTCATACAGCCACTTTAAAAATTCCTGCTGTTTTTCTTCAGGTTCCTTGGAGGTCTGATGAACAGCATTGGAGGTGGTGTAGCGATCGGACAAAATCAAACCGCCGTTGTCGTACCACTGACCCCAAGCTTTTTTATAGGAAGCATAGCGGTCCACTGCGTAGAAAGCAGAGGCGGCATAGGCGTTCACATCGGAAGGATCGGTGCCAAATTCACCGCCTAAATACATACGGATCAGTGCGGAGCTGGGCTCAGAATACTGAGGAAATACCAATTTCTGAAATTCGATACCCTCAGCGGTGACACGCTCAGTCAGTTTCTTAAATTGTGTGGATTTTCCGGAACCGTCAGTTCCTTCGATTACGATCAGTTTGCCCATTTTTATAACGCCTCCTGCGTATAGCAATACTATGATATCATAGAATACCATATTTTTTCTCGTTTGTCCACACTTTACACCTATTTTTCCGGGTAGGTTGCGTAGAAATGAGAACTGTGGTAAGATAAACAAAAAGGGGCAGGAGGGCGCACATGAAATATATTATTTTTGATATGGATGATACCTTGCTGAATGATAAGCGGGAAATTACACCGTATACGCTGGAAATATTGAAAAAGCTCCAGGTGATGGGGCACAAACTGGTGTGCAATACTGCCCGTTCCAAAGCCTTCAATCAGAAATACTTTGATCAACTGCGACCGGATTATGCTGTTTTAAATGGTGGTGCATTGATTATTGATCAGGATGAAAATGCGATTTTTCGTGCAGAGTTGGATGTGTCCACCACACAAGCGGTGATACATGATCTTTTAGACATGACAGAGGTCATTTATGTGCAGACAGATGAGGAGTTTTATACACATAAGGGCCGCAAAACTGTGCAGCAAGCCACAGCGTTTGATTTCTCTGCAGAGGTGTTTCCTTACCCTTCTCAGAAAATTGTCACAGAAGTGGCGGATGATACCAAAGCGGAAGCAATTGCCCAAAAGTACGGCCTGGCTTTTACCACTTATATGGGCGGAACGTTCCGCAGATACAATCACATCGGCGCAACCAAGGCGCGGGGAAACCGGAATTTGCTGAAAATTACTGGTGGAAGGCCGGAGGATGTCATTGCCTTTGGCGATGATTATGGAGATCTGGATATGCTCCGGGAAGCTGGTGTTGGTGTCATGATGAAAAATGGACGCCCGGATCTTTTAGGACAGACCAGCTATATCAGCGAATACACCAATGACGAAGATGGTGTTGCCAGATTCCTTGCAGATTGGTTTGAATTGTAACAGAAGGTTTTTGTGGAATTTGGATTTGAACTGTATTTGTTCCGATTTCCTTTCAAAAGGTAAGGTGGCGGGAAATTGCACCACTGAGCTTGGCCCCGGGTGGATACGCTTTGCTTTTCTCCGGTTACCTGGCGAGAAACGGCCCGCGTGGCAACAATTTAATAAAAAATGAGCGTGCTGCAGTATTTTGAAATGCAGCACGCTCTTGGTTATTCTTTTACTTTTCTCTTTACATCGTGCCGCAGGACACCAATGATGATGGATGCAAAGCACATAATCTCGCATCCGATGCCGCCAATGGAAAAATGGGAGATATTGTAGATCAGCCAGCATACGGAGCTGATCATACCCAACCGCCGGATATCTTTAGCACCGGTCATATTAAAGGAAATACTCAACGAGAACATACCGATGACGGGCAGAACTTCCAAAATAAGATTGGGAAGGGTAGGGGGTGTTTTGAACACAGCAAAGGTAAGGACGTAAGCGCCAAGGCACAGAACGTGGAAAATGCAGACCCAGAGCGTGCCAACCTTTTTGGGAAGATTCCCTTTATAAAAAACCAATGCCCGGGTAACGGCGATGATATTCAGCAGAAAACCGGCATAGGCCCCTAATAGCAGATAATGGATGCCAAACAATGCACCGCCTACCAACTGGCAGAGGATCAGTGTGGATTTTTTCTTTTGCTGATAGGATGTAACAACGCAAGCCAGTCCTGCAATGCTTAATGCTTGTGTAAATAGTTTCATCAGAAACCTCCTTGGAAAACAAAAAACGCCATCGGCGAGCCGATGGCGTAATTAGTGGCATGGGAATCAGATGGCCCGCTCTACCTTGTTGGAACGGAGACATCTGGTACAGGCGTACACATGGCACGGAGTACCGTTAACCACCGCCTTGACACGCTTCACATTGGGCTTCCAAGCACGATTGGAACGTCTGTGGGAGTGGGAAACCTTAATGCCGAAGGTAACGCCCTTACCACAAAAATCACACTTAGCCATTCACTGCACCTCCTATCTCCATGATGATCTCAAAATACCGCCTTTCGCAGGCGCTTTGATATGATACCAAAGTTTGCCGAAAAAAGCAAGTGTTTTTTTCGCAAATTTATGATTTTTCTTTAATTATTGCAAAAACAGGGATTATTCCTGGTCTTTCGGGCGTTTATAGCGGCCCTGAGGTGCCCATTCCGGGAGGGGGAAGCGTTGCATAGCGCCGAAAATACGCTCTTTCAGATCGGGATATGTCTGGGAAAGATCATAAACCAGCTGTTTAATCTCCTCCCGTTTGGTGTGCTTATCCACCGGGCAGCGGTTGTGCACCACCGGCAATTCCATACGCTCAGCAAAGTTCTGTGCCGTTTTTTCGTGGACATAGAGCATGGGGCGGATTTGAATAACCCCGGTACGATCCAGATCCGTTACCGGCTGGAAACAGCTGATGCGCCCTTCATAGAATAAGGACATAACAAAGGTCTCCACCGCATCGTCATAGTGATGCCCTAAAGCGAGCTTTCGGATGCCAAGATCCACGATGGCCTGGTTCAATGCACCTCTGCGCATTTTGGAGCACATGGAGCAGGGGTTCTTTTCCTTGCGGTGATCAAAAATGATCGGACCGATTTGTGTATATATAATATGGTATGGTACGTCTAGTTCTTTGCACATTTTTTCAATGCGGTCGAAGTCCATACCCAGTCCCATGTCAATGGTGATGGCCTCCAGTGTGAAATCCATATATTGCCGCAGACCTGCCAGCACCTGCAGCAGTACCAGAGAATCCTTGCCACCGGAAACACCGACCGCAATGCGATCACCGGGGGATATCATATTATAATCTTCGATACACCGGCGTACCAGACCCATCATCTTTTGCATTGTGGGAATTCCTCCAAAAAATTTGCAAAATGCAAAGTTAGAATTTAAGAGCAAATAAGAGAAAAACAGAGAAAACGAGAGGTTGCATAGAATTTCAGAAAAAATCTTTAAAAAACGGTTGACATTTGAAAAAGCGTATGATATAAGTGTCAAGCGATTTGAAGACATTGTACAACACGTACAGAAAAATGTCAAAATATTTTACCTATTGGAGGAAGCACCATGTCCACAACTCTTTTGAAGAAAGAGACCCTGGAGCGTAAGTGGTACATCGTTGATGCCGCTAACAAGCCCCTGGGCCGTACCGCTGTCACCGTTGCTAATCTGCTGCGTGGCAAGCACAAGGCTGATTTCACCCCTAACGTTGATTGCGGCGACTACGTCATCGTTATCAACACCGACAAGGCTGTTCTGACTGGCAAGAAGCTGGAGCAGAAGACCTATTACCGTGTTACCGGTTGGGTCGGCAACCTGAAGGAGACCAAGGCTCGCGTTATGATGGAAAACCGTTCCGATTACGCTATGGAGCTGGCTGTCAAGGGTATGTTGCCCAAGAACACTCTGGGCCGTAACGCTCTGACCCGTCTGCACCTGTACAAGGACGCTGAGCATGTTCATGCTGCACAGAAGCCGATCGCATGGACTCTGGACTAATTGGAGGTAACTGAACTATGTACGAGAGCAAGAAGAAGTATTTTTACGGCACCGGCCGTCGTAAGTCCTCCGTTGCCCGTGTTCGTGTTTACGAGAACGGCACCGGCGCTATCACCATCAATGGCCGCGACATTAACGACTACTTTGGTCTGGACACCCTGAAGCTGGTTGTCAATCAGCCTCTGGTTACCACCGCTATGGTTGGTAAGGTTGACATCGTTGTCACCGTTGCAGGCGGCGGCGTTTCTGGCCAGGCTGGCGCTATCCGTCACGGCATTTCCCGTGCTCTGATCCTGCTGAACCCCGAGTTCCGCGCTGCTCTGAAGGCTGCTGGTTTCCTGACCCGCGACCCCAGAATGAAGGAAAGAAAGAAGTACGGCTTGAAGGCTGCACGTCGTGCACCTCAGTTCTCCAAGAGATAATCTATCTCTCATCACGAACTACAAAAACCCAGAAACCGCAATGGTTTCTGGGTTTTCTATTTTTTTCAAAACTGCCGATTTGACGCAAATTCGACGCAACACCCTACACAACGATATATACGATGCCTGACAATATCCCACGATATGCACGATATTACACGGTATAAGCGAGGCTAAACGGCAAAGTGCTGACGCCAAGCGCTGATCACTGGTCAATTTTATGCCTTCAGATTAGACTCCCAAATGGGAGTTTCTTTTTTGTTTTCTGCGTTTTGCAGGGGAGTGGAGATTGCCTTTAAAATAAATTATTAGTTCAGTTAAAAAAATAATAAAAAGTGCGTGACATTTTACAAAAGCTGTGCTATAATTGCAAACATGCAAGATTTGTTATAAAATTCCAAATACGGAGGGCGTAGGAATGCAAATGATGGATGCTATTGTAAAACCCGTAGCGGGCCCCGGCCTGGAACTGAGAAAGGTTCCAGTACCTGTACCCGGCCCGGGCGAGGTACTAATCAAAGTTCGCAAAACTGCCATCTGTGGCACAGATGTACATATTTATAATTGGGATCCCTGGGCACAAGAGCACATCAAGGCACCCATGACTATCGGCCACGAGTATGTAGGTGAGGTTGCGGCATTGGGAGCAGGTGTTACCGGCCTGAAAATTGGCCAGCGGGTTTCCGGCGAGGGTCACCTGACCTGCCATCACTGCCGGAATTGCCATAACGGCGATATTCAGTGGTGTAAGGATACCCAGGGTGTTGGCGTAGACCGGGATGGTGCATTTGCAGAGTATGTCTGCATTCCGGAAAGCAATGTCATTATTATTGATGAATCCCTACCTGAAGATGTGGTGGCTTTCTTTGATGCCTTCGGTAATGCTACCCATACAGCATTGATGTTCCCGGTTATCGGTGAGGACGTGCTGATTACCGGCGCAGGTCCCATCGGCATTATTGCTGCAGGTGTGTGTAAATATGCCGGCGCTCGTCGTGTTATTATTACTGACGTAAATGATCACCGTCTGGAACTGGCTCGGAAAATGGGCGTGGATGCAGCGGTCAACACGGCAAAAGAAGATCTGACCAAGGTCATGAAGGCCAAGGGCTTGGTGGAAGGCTTTGATGTGGGTCTGGAAATGTCCGGTAACGGTATGGCACTGCAGCAGATGATCGGCGTTATGCGTAACGGCGGTAAGATCAGTCTGCTGGGTATCAGCAACAAGCCGGTATCTATGGATATGAATACCTTGATTACAAAGGGATTAACTCTGCAGGGTATTTACGGACGGAAAATGGACAACTGGCATCAGATGTCTTACATGGTACAGGGAGGCTTGGACCTAACGCCCATTATTACCCACCGCTTCCACTACACGGAGTTCGAAAAGGGCTTTGATGCAATGAATAGCGGTATGTCCGGTAAAGTCATTCTGGACTGGACAAAGAAGGAGGCGTAACTATGAAATCTGCACTTACTGCAATTATGCAGGAATTGGACGCCATCCGTGAGGCCGGCACTTGGCGTGAAGAACGCATCATTACCACACCCCAGACCTCCCGTGTGGATACAACCACTGCTAAGGGCGTTGTCAATATGTGTGCCAATAACTATCTTGGCTTGTCTGCGCATCCGGAACTGATGGCAGCAGCAAAAGAAAGCTATGACAAATGGGGCTTTGGTCTGTCCTCTGTGCGATTTATTTGCGGCACCCAGCAGATCCATAAGGATCTGGAAAAAAAGATATCTAATTTCCTGGGTATGGATGATACCATTCTGTACTCTTCCTGCTTTGATGCTAACGGTGGTTTGTTTGAAACGCTGCTTGGACCGGAGGATGCAGTCATTTCTGACGAACTGAACCATGCATCTATTATTGACGGTGTGCGGCTTTGCAAAGCAAAGCGTTACCGCTATAAGAACAACAACATGGAAGAGCTGCGCAACTGCCTGGAGGATGCAAAGAGCTCCGGCTGCAAGAAAATCCTGATTGCTACAGACGGCGTGTTCTCCATGGATGGTTATATCGCCAACCTGAAGGCGATTTGCGATCTGGCAGAGGAATACGATGCACTGACCATGGTGGACGATAGCCACGCTGTTGGTTTTATGGGCGCTCACGGCAAGGGCACACCGGAGTACTGCGGTGTGATGGATCGTATCGATATCATTACCGGTACTTTCGGTAAAGCTTTGGGCGGCGCATCCGGCGGATATACCTCTGCCCGTCAGCCTATCGTAGATTTGCTGCGTCAGCGCAGTCGTCCTTATCTGTTCAGCAACACAGTTGCACCTGCAATCTGCGCTGCTACCATTCGTACAATCGAGCTTTTGGAAGAATCCACAGCACTGCGGGATAAGGTTCATGAGAACGCACAATATTTCCGTGCAGGTATGGAAAAGCTGGGCTTTGACCTGCTGCCCGGTGAGCATCCTATCGTACCCGTCATGCTGTATGATCCTAAGGTAGCCCACGAGTTTTCTCGACGGATGCTGGAGAAGGGGGTTTACGTGGTTGCGTTCTGCTATCCCGTTGTGCCCAAAGGCAAAGACCGTATCCGTACACAGATCTCTGCAGGCCATACCAAAGCAGATTTGGACTTCGCAATCCGCTGCTTCGGTGAGGTAAAACAGGAGATGGGATTGTAATAGGAAAAATACACAAAAGCCTGTTTCAAGCATGTAATGTATGTGTATAGAAATGCATGTGTTTTTGCACAAAAAATGATGACTTAAATTGTGCAAGATGTCAACTGTTTGTCATATTGCTCAAAAAAGGTGCCAAATTCGCCACAAAAAGAACGATTTTCTGTGCAAAAATACACTAGCAAAATTGATATACATTATGTATAATATAGCCAAGAGGTGGAAGGGGGTACTATGCCCACTTCCCTTGGAATATGATTCCACAATATCAAGGAGGAAATAAGATGAAGAAGATTATCGCACTGCTCCTGGTCATGATCATGACTATGAGCCTGTTTGCCGGCTGTAACCGCGGCGGCATCGGTGGTAGCGCTCTGCAGCTGTCTGAAGAGGTTCCCTATCAGATGGACGAGACCGGCAGAGTTTTGGACAACTACTTCGAAGGTGTCGAAGTTGAATGGTGGCTGAGCTCCAACTACGGCCTGAACAGCGACATGTACCTGTTCAAGAAGCTGGAAGAGGTCATCGGCTGTAAGATCAAGGTCGTTCGTTACGACAGCGAAACTTACCGTGTTAAGGTCAACACCGCTCTGCAGACCAACAGCTTGCCCGATATGTGTGCAATGATCGTTGAGTACCCCGTTTTCAACCTGTACGGTGACCAGGGTGCGTTTGTTAACCTGCTGGATCCTGCAGTTATGAACAGAATGCCTAACTTCGCTAACAGAATCGCAAACAATCCTGCATGCCAGGAACTGTTGGAATTCTACAAGTCTGAGGCTGGCGGTCTGTATGGTATGCCCAGATGGGATACCGAGCGTACCGTAAACTTCGGTTGGATGTACCGTGAGGATATCTTCACCAAGCACAACATCGAGATGTGGCACGACTCCGAGAGCTTTGTTGAAGTTCTGCGTGAGCTGAAGCGTCTGTATCCCGAATCTTACCCCATGGGCGGCGCTTCCATGGAATCTGTGTTCAACCGTGTATGTAATAACTACGGCTTCAACAGCACCACCAAGGCATACGACTGGGATACCAAGCAGTGGTACCTGGGCGCTACTGACGAGGGCTTCTATCAGATGATGAGCCTGTTCCGTCAGCTGTGGGTTGAAGGCCTGATGGACCCCGACGTTTTCACCAACGGTACGAACCACATGGACGAAGGCGTTTTCAACAATGTTAACTTCGTGTTCAACTCCTGGATCGGCCGTATGTCCGTTGAAAATACATATGCACAAACTTCTCCTGATAAGGTCGACCCCGGCTTCCACATGGCCTACGCTCCCCAGATCGGTGACGGCAAGGCTGACCAGCTGGCTAAGATGACCATGAGTGGTACCGTTATCAACGCACAGAGTGATGCTGCAGAAGCATGTATCGCTATCTACAACTACCTGTACGGCGATGAGGGTATGCAGGTTATGTCCATGGGCGAAGAAGGCGTGACCTACGACACTATTGACGGTGTTCGTGTTTACAAGAATGCTGACGGTTCTCCCATGCCCAACCCCACCATCCAGACTCTGGAAGAACAGTTCGGTCTGTGGAATGGTTCCTCTTACGTTCTGGCAAGCAAAGAATCTCCTTACTTCACCTACACACCCGAGGAACTGGAAGCACAGACTATCGGTGTGCAGGGCGGTACTTTGACGCGTGCTCCGGCTATGACCATTAGTCAGGAATTCGCCAACGAGTATAATGACTTGAGTACCCTGTTGGAAAATGAAATCAAGCAGTACTGCCAGAAGTTCGTTAAGAATGGCTATTCCTACGAGGAATGGAAGGCACAGTGCGCTGTTTGGGAAAGAGATTACGGCGATCTGTTCGCTATTCTGAACGGCACATACTAATTCTTAGCACCCTTGCGGGTGGGGCGGTGGTTTCACCGCCCCACTTATTGAGAAAGGAGACACTTCCATGTCGAAGATTCAATCCAAGCCTGAAGCACCTGAAGTGGGTGCACGGCTGGAACAGCGTAATGCTAAGGGCGGTAGCAATATTTGGCGTAAGTTTTGGTCCCAGCGTGAGCTGTGGTTGATGCTTTTGCCCGGCGTCGCTTACTATATTATATTCCACTATCTTCCTATGTACGGCCTGCGTTTGGCCTTTATGAACTATTCTCCTATCCTTGGCTATGACCGTAGTCCGTGGGTGGGATTTGCCAATTTTGAGCGTTTGTTTATCAGAAACCAGAAACTGTTCATGCGTATGCTGAAAAACACATTGCTCACTGGTTTGTTGTCTTTTGGTACAACTTTCCCGTTGACTATCATTTTCTCTCTGATTTTGAATGAAATTCGCCAGCCCAAGATGAAGAAGGCATATCAGACCATTTCTTATCTGCCTACCTTCCTTTCCATGGTTATCATCTGCTCTATTTTCATTGAGCTGTTCTCCGTGAAAAACGGCCTTGTCAACAAGGCTATTGAAGCACTGGGTTACGATGCGGTTAACTTTATGCTTGAGCCATGGGGCTATTATTTGGTCTATACCCTTAGTGGTCTGTGGGCTGCCATTGGTAATGGCGCGATTATTTACCTGTCTGCACTTTCCGGTGTTGACCAGGAAATGTATGAAGCTGCTGAAATTGACGGCTGCAGCCGTCTGAAGCGAATCTGGCACATCACATTGCCTTCCATTGCACCTACTGTTATCACCATGTTCCTGCTGAACATCGGTTCCTTGATCAAGGTTGGTGCAGACAAGTCTTTGTTGCTGCGTACAGATGCAGTCATCAGCGACGTCTACATGTTCTCGACCTATGTGTACGATAATGGTATTGCAAAGGGTCAGGTATCCTATACTGCAGCGGTCGGTTTCTTTGAATCCGTAGTTTGTGGTGTGATGCTGCTTACCTTTAACTACATCGCCAGAAAACGTACCGGCACAAGTATTTGGTAAAGGAGGGGCATGAAATGAAAGAAATTCGCATGAAGAAAAAGAAAAAGTTTGATGGTGTGGATATCACTGCACACATTATCCTGATTCTGTTCAGCCTCTGTATCCTTTATCCCATGCTTCACGTCGTAGCGGTTTCCCTGAGTGGCCCGGTTCCCATTCTGAAGAACCAGGTTACCATTTTCCCCATTGAGTTCACATTTGATAGCTACACCTATTTCATGGAACATGATGAGTTCATTTCCGGCTTCGTCAACCAGGTTTGGTATACCATTGAAGGTGTTGCTGCCAACTTGTTCTTTACCGCACTGATGGCTTATCCTCTGTCCAAGATGAAGCTGATCGGCCGTGCATGGATCATGAAAATGTGCGTGTTCACCATGTATTTCTCCGGCGGTCTGATTCCTCTGTACATGCAGATCCGTAACATGGGTCTGGGCGACAGCGAATGGGCTTGGATTCTGGGTGGCTTGATCGCAACCTACTATTTGATCATTATGATCAACGGTTATCAGGCAATTCCGGATAGCTTGTACGAGGCTGCATATCTGGACGGTGCATCTGATTTCCAGGTGTTCTTCAAGATTGCATTGCCTTTGACTAAGGCTACTTTGGCATCTCTGGGTCTGTTCTTCTTCATCAACCACTGGAACTCTTGGTACTCTGCAATGCTGTATCTGGATGATCCTGCAAAGTTCCCCCTGCAGTTGTTTATGCGCAGTGTTTTGATTGAGAACAGTGAAACTCAGCATAGACCTGACTTTGCGCAGGACATTGCACCTATTGGTGTTAAGAACTCTCTGATCGTGCTTTCTATGATCCCGGTTATCATTGTCTATCCCTTCGTACAGAAATACTTTGTTACCGGCGTTATGATGGGTTCCGTCAAGGGTTAATTTTCCGCAAATATTCACCTCACAGGTGTCCCTTCCTGGGGGCACCTGTGTTATTATTTATTCTCTAACTGGAGGAAACGTTATGAAAATATTCATTGCTATGCCCAGAGATGCACAATCTGACACCTTTTTGACACCTGCTGTTATGAAAAAGTTGGAGGAGCAGGGCGAGGTTTGGCAGAATCCCTATGATCGCCAATTGACAAACGACGAGGTTGTGGAAATGGCGCAGGATGCAGATGTGATCATTACCTGCTGGAGCTCCTGCAAGTATACCAAGCATGATGTGGAGAGAATGCCTAATCTGAAGCTGATTGCGCATGCAGGCGGCACGGTAGCACCCGTTGTTGCTCAGGATGTTTATGAAACCAATGTGAAGGTTATCAGCGGTAACGATGTATTTGCAAAGTCTGTTGCAGAAGGTTGCTTGTGTTATACATTGGCTGCTCTGCGCCGCTTGGAACATTACATGGGCGTTATGCGTGACGGAGGATTTAAGGAAAGAGTTTTCTACAACCGTGGTCTGTTTGGCAAAAAGCTGGGTATCGTTGGCTTTGGCGCCATCGCCCGTCATTTCTTGAATCTGGTCCGTTGGTTTGACCTGGAAGTTTTGGTTTACTCCTCCCATTTGACTGATGAGGAAGCGGCACAGTATGGCGCACGCACTGCCAGCCTGGAAGAAATTTTCACAGAATGTGATGTTATCAGCATTCACGCTTCCAATACAGAAAAGACCCGCGGCATGATCACCAGAGAACTGATGGAACGTCTGAAGCCCGATGCATTGCTGGTTAACACCGCTCGTGGTGCTGTGATTGATGAGCCCGCTATGTTTGAGATGTTACTGGATGGGAAATTCTATGCAGCCTTGGATGTGTATGCAGAGGAACCTCCCGCACCGGATGCACCCATCCGTAAGTGCAAGAATGCTTTGTTGATGCCTCACATGGGTGGTCCCACCATCGATATGCGTGGCGTGGTGCTGCAGGAATTGAGCAAGGATTTTGCTCGCCTGAAAAATGGCGAACCGCTGCAGAATGAGATCAGTGCAGTAGCCGCAGCCAGAATGACCGGCGGTTGATCCTATCTATTACATAAGAGGATTATTATGAAGAATCTACTCAGCCCTGAAGGTGCATTGTATCGTATTACGGAGCGGATTGTTGATCTGGTATTGCTGAATTTACTGTACCTGATTTTCTGCATCCCCATTGTAACCATTGGTCCGGCAACGGCTGCGTTGCATTATGTTACATTAAAATATGCAGCTAATGAGGAAGACCGGGTTTGGGCACCCTTCATTCACTCTTTTCGGCAAAATTTAAAGCAGGGTATCGTGGTTGGTTTGAGCACTACCGTTCTGGGTGTGTTCTTGGCTTTGGATTTTTACTGGATCTATCAGCTGGTGTCAAATGGTAATGCCTTTTATAAAGTCATTTTGGTGATGGTTTCTCTGGCATGCATTATATATTTAATGATGACGGCATACATCTATCCTTTATTGGCTCGCTATGACAACAGTTTGAAACAAATGTACCGGACAGCATTGGTTCTGGCAATTCGACATTTACCGGCCACTGTGTGTCTGGCTATCATTTCCGCAGCACCGATTCTGATGCTATTTTTTGCTACCACATTTATGGTATCACTAACCTTCTACTTCTTTATTGGCTTTGCTGCGGTGGCATTTTTCCACGATAAGCTCATTTGCCGTATTTTCTCACAATATACGCCTCAGGAAAATGCAGACGAAGAATAAAAGAAAAGCCTCCCGTTTGGGAGGCTTTTTAATTTTTTAGTTGGTCCAGTGCCTTATATATAGCGTCAAGTGCTTCTTCAAAGGAGTTGATATCCAAAACAGCACGCTCCATCGGGCAAAAGCCATCCTTTGTGCGGTTTTGGATTGCAGGAACCAATTGGTCATACTCGGTTAAAATGCCTGCTTTCTGTAAAACATCTAGAGCTGGTTGGCTGATGACGGATGCGTAGAGCTCCTTAATATTGAGAAGACAATATAAGAAAGCTGCCGCTTTGCCTACAACTTTGTCTGCAACAGAAAAACCCGTAACGTCCGCCTTGTTTTCCAAAAGATCAAGCAAAGGCCGGACACCGCGCCGATTGTCGGTCAGAATTACGTCACAGCCACATAAAACGCAGGTAGAGCCGGTTTTATTTAAAAGCATTTGTGCTTTGTTGAGATTGTCATTGCGCATGAGATATCTCCTTTATATAGGTATAAAGAGCATAGCACAGTTTTCCAGAAAAATCAAATATCTAATGTATAATCTAATGCAACATCGTCGATACTGTTCAATCGGGAGGGATGACACTATGAAATTAAAGGATATTATGAGCCAGAATGTGATTAAGATTCACCCGGAAGAAAGTGTAGCGGTTGCAGCACGATTGCTTGCACGCCATAACATCGGTGTATTGCCGGTGTGCAATGATGATAAGATATGCGGTGTGGTGACAGATCGGGATCTGGTAACACGATGTATGGCTACAAACCGATCAATCGAGGAGACGAAGGTGCGCGATGTTATGACTGAGAGAATCATTTCAGCCTCGCCGGATACGACTGTAACTGACGCTGCAAACCTTATGGGATGTGAACAAGTGCGTAGATTACCAGTGATCGATAATGGCAAACTATGCGGAATGATCAGTGTTGGAGATCTGGCGGGAAGGGGAGAAAGTAGCCGCAATGCAGCGGAAGCAATGGAAGGAATCTGCGCAAATTTAAGTCGAAAATAATAGCGAAATCTATTTTGAAAATTTATAGAGAAAAAATATTAAAAAATAGAAAAATAGTGCTTGACATTGTTTTGACTGTATGTTATCATATCAAAGTTCGCTATGGCGAGCACCTGTACCTTGTAAATTGAATAATGTGAGACGAACTATAAACACCTTGGACAATTGATAAATGGATTGTTTGAGCGATGTAAAATCGAAATTAACAGCCAACGAAATTCTTGAGTAAAATTTGCTAGACAAATTATTCAAAATGATTTTAGAGCTTCGGCTTTAAGATACAACTTTTTGA
>JAZRRL010000041.1:0-50188 GCA_045650665.1 Faecousia sp.
AAATCTCTTTTGCGTTTTCCGTATAAACCGGTCGAAAAAATATAGTATACTTTTCCCCGAAATTGTGTTATACTAACTTTAGTGTGCGCTGGACAGGTGGATCCGGGCAGCTTTATTTCACATATTCTTGCAGGCGTTTTCCCTCAAAATGGCGATACGGGGCCGGAATGAGGGCGAATGGCTGCTTGCTTTGCTATGGCTTTTGGCCTGAATTTAGAAAGGAGTATACCAATTTGGCAGAAAAATTAAAAATCATTCCTCTTGGTGGTCTGGATGAGATTGGCAAGAACTGTACGGTACTGGAATACGGCAAAGACATGATCGTTGTGGATTGTGGCGTCGGTTTTCCGGACGAGGATATGTATGGCGTGGATCTGGTAATCCCGGATTTTAGCTATCTGACGCAAAACGCCAAGAAGCTACGGGGCATGTTCATTACGCACGGCCACGAAGACCACATTGGTTCTATCCCCTACTGCATGCAGCAGGTAAATTGCCCCATTCATGGCACTGCCATGACCAACGGCCTGATCCGGTTGAAACTGGAGGAGCATCGCCTGCAGGATGCTGTTAAGCTAGTCACACACAAACCCGGTGATGTGGTCAAGGCAGGCTGCTTCACTGTTGAATTCATCCATGTGAATCACTCCATTGCCGATGCAGTGGCATTTGCCATTCACACCCCGGTAGGTACAGTGGTAATGACCGGCGACTTTAAGATCGATCCCACTGCAGCAGACGGCATGATCGATCTGGCTCGTCTGGGAGAGCTGGGCAATCAAGGTGTTTTGGCACTGATGGCAGGCTCCACCAACGTGGAACGTGCCGGCTACACCCCCAGCGAAAATATCGTGGCAGAAAGTCTGGATCGTCAGTTCCGTAACTGCGACCAGCGGATCATCGTCACCACCTTTGCATCCAACATGCACCGCATTCAGGCGGTTTTAGCAACGGCACATCGCTATGGCCGTAAGGTAGCCGTGTCCGGTCGCAGCATGGAAAACATGCTGAAGGTAGCCCAGGAGTTGGGTTATTTGAAAGTGCCGGCTGGCACAATTGTAGAACTCGGTGCAACCAAGAGCCTTCCAAAGGAAAAGGTTGTGATCGTATCCACCGGTTCTCAGGGTGAGAATATGTCTGCGTTGTACCGTATGGCTTTCTCTACCCACAAGCAGATCGATATCACCTCCGGTGATCGGGTCATCATCTCCGCATCTGCCATTCCCGGTAATGAGAAGGCAGTTTCCCGAATTATCAATGAGCTGTACCGCAAGGGCGCAGATGTGGTATATGAAAAGAGCGAGGGCCTGCATGTTTCCGGCCACGCTTGTCAGGAAGAACTAAAGATTCTCCATGCGTTATGTAAACCTAAATATTTCATTCCCGTTCACGGTGAACAACGGATGCTGCAAATTCACAGCCGACTTGCTCAACAGCTGGGCATTTCTCCCCGTCACATCGTCATTGGAGAAATCGGCTCTGTTATTGAACTCGGCAGCCGTACCTGCAAAATCAGCGGCACGGTTACTGCCGGAAAGGTCTTTGTGGATGGCACCGGTGTTGGCGACGTGGGCAGTGTCGTGCTTCGTGACCGCAAGCATTTGGCGCAGGACGGCATGATCGTTGTTTGTCTGAACCTATCCGGTCAGGACGGCAGCATTATTTCCGGTCCGGACATCATCACCCGCGGTTTCATCTATGTAAAGGAATCCGAAGCACTGATGGAAGAACTGCGCAATATAGCATTGGAAGCCATTGAGCGTTGTCAGCGTAAGCGTGTCCGGGATTGGTCGGTCATCAAAACTGCAATCAAGAACGATTTGAGCGGTTATCTGTATAAGACCACCAAGCGCAATCCCATGATCCTGCCCGTCATTACAGAACTGTAAAAGAAAAGAAGCCGCATAAGCGGCTTCTTTTTTATTTGAAATAGCGGTGCAACTTTTGGACAGAACCTTGTAGATGGACAAACGGGCCGTCCTCTCCGATCTGCACCATGCCAAGCTTTTGCATAAGCTTTTGAGAATGGAGATTTCGTTTCTCGGCATAGGCTTCGATGATCTCGATCCCCTTTGGAAGCACCGTTGCAAAGTGCTTGCACAGTCCATAGAAAAGCGTTGTGCGCTGATAAGACTTTTTGATTTGGATTTCCTCAATCATCAGCAATTTTTTGTTAGTATAATACTGTATATAGCCGGCTAATTTACCGTCTGCAAAGCACAAAATAATCTGCCGGGGCTCTTTTTCCAAAGCCGGGGATACCTGACTCAGCCACTGCTGTTTTTCCTGCTCGCAGGGTAAATCACTCGGTGCAATTTCCTGCATATTCTCATAAAAAAGGTCGAATAACTGCGGCAGCCAAAGGTCTTTCTCATTTTTGTTCAACACAGCAAAGTGAATCACAGTATACAGCCCTTTCAATTTTGTAAGCTCCGGAAAAGAAAAAGCCTTTGTCTAAGACAAAGGCTTTCTATGGAGCGGGTGACGAGGCTCGAACTCGCTACCTCCACCTTGGCAAGGTGGCGCTCTACCGGATGAGCTACACCCGCGGAACAAAAGGTATTATAACAGAAATTCCCGTTTTGTCAATACCTTTTCTTTAGTTTTTTGAAATTTATTCTGTAATTGGATAGGCAGAATAATCCCACACATAGTCTGTCATTTCTTCCTGCGCATACAAACGGAAACCGTTTTCGCTATTGCAACGCAGCAGATCCAGATAATAATACTCTCCATCGATCCGAACTGCGTTCCATACCCAGTTGACACCCTCACGTGTTCCGGTCACGACACGGCAATCCAGCTCTGCCTGTCGGCACATGGCGCCATAGACCACGGCAAAAGCACGGCTGTCACCGATACCATACAGCAACAAGCTGTATGCCGGGGTAATGGACGTCTGGATGGTATACTCATAACGTTCCATCAGGAAGGAATACAGACGTTCTGCTTTTTCCTGCTCTGTCCATTCGCCATCTGTATGGCGCAATGCAGAAGCAAACACCGGCTCAACCTTGTTTTGCAAAGTGCGCAATTCCACACGGCTGGTCTGGTATGTAAATCTCAGTTCCACCACCTGCTGCTGTCCTTGTTCCGGATACAGCTGCACCGTTACCTCCGGAGCTTCCATGACCCGCTGAGGATATGTCAACGCATAATCCGCCACCATCTGGGCATAATCGATCTGCTCCGGATTATCCAGGAACAACACCACACCTGCATCGCAGGCATCCAGGCACTGGGAAACGATGGTCTGAACCTCCTCGGGTGTCTGTACTCTCTGAATTTTATCTGTTCTGACCCGGTTTGGCAGATATGTAATTCGGACACCTGCAGTCTTGCGTCCGCCACTGGTGCCCATGGTATAGCTGATTTGTTCTACAGCATAAGCCGCAAATGGATTGTTTTGCCGCACAGCGGCAATTGCACCTTCAAGATCTGCTTGCGCCGTTTCGTCTTTTTCATACTCCATGGTAAGAACACCGCTTTCTGCGCCCAATTCTACCATAGAGATCAAAGTCTCCGCTATCTGTTCGTAGCTTGCCACATTTACAGATTGCTTTTCCTGCTGGTTGGAAGGTTCTGTGTGGGGTTCAACAGAAGAATAGCTGCCATTCATCCAGTAACTGCAGCCACTGAGCATAACACAAGATACCAAAAGCAATGCTATCATTTTCTTCATTTTGCCCCACTCCTTTCTTACAGTGCGTCCTTGGAATACCGGGAAAATCCGTCTCCTAAAACCTTGTGTGCCTCCTGCACGATGATGAAGGCTCCAGAATCTACCGACACCACCAATTCTTTCAATTCTGCCAATTGCTGCCGCTTTACAGCCGTCAGCACGACTTTGGTGCTTTCCCTGCTATATGCGCCCTCACCATGGAGGAATGTTGCGCCGCGGCCCAAATCATCGCTGATTTTTTGTGCAATCTCATCGTGTTTCTTTGTGATGATCAATGCCACTCTGGAATAGTCAAAGTGGTAAACCACCGCATCGATCACCAACCCCATTACAAATACAGCAATTGCGCAATACAACGCCTTGCTGATATCCCGAAAAGCAATACCGGTCAGCGCCACGACTATCAAATCAAAGCAGGTATTGATGGTGCCAATGGCCATATTGGGCCACTTTCGCTTCAGTAAACGCACAATGATGTCCGAACCACCGGTTGTTGCGCCTGCCATAAAGACTGTCCCCAAGCCAAGACCGCACAATACGCCGCCATACAATGCAGCAATCAGCGGCTCCACATTGGGTGCCGGTAATACATGAAATGCATCGATAGCCACAGAGCTGGTTATCATTCCCAAAAGGGATCGGGTGAAAAAGGATTTTCCGATTTTCCATCCACCGATGGCAAACAGTGGAATATTGATCAGCATGGTAATCCTACCCACTGTACTAAAGTCCAGCAAATGCGTCAATATCATGGACAAACCGGATAAGCCGCCGGCATTCATATTATGGGGAAGCATAAAAAGATTAAACCCCGCGCCAAACAAGGCGCTGCCCACAATGATTTGCACAGCACGCTTAACAGCGTGCTTTTTTGTTTTCACACATCACACCTCGAAACTGATCTGCTTTTCCGATGCATCTTCTTCCTTCAGCGGCGCACCTGCAGCAGGAATATTTCTGCTGCGATAGCGGCTTTGGTTGATAATGCCGCAATCCTTCAAGAGTTGCACCTGGGAAACAGCAGCCTTTTTCTTCAAGGATACCACAGAAACGCCAATGGTATTCCGGGTAGTTTTAGGAAGCAGCTGTGCTGTAGAGAAGATCACAGCACGGCTATCCGAGGTGTACACTGCCATCTGGGTATCTTCCGTCATGGCAAATACATCCACAAGCTGACTCTTATCCGAATAAGCACCGGTGAGTTTCTTGCGGTTGGTTTTGGTTTCGTAGGCGGACAGAGGTACTTTTGCTGCCTTGCCGTTTGCAAAGAAGAACAACACAAAGCCCTTATAATCGCCGGGCAATACCACCTGCACCACACTTTCGCCGGGATCCATGCCCAATTTCTGGGGCAGATAATCACCCAACTGAGATGCCTTACCGTCCTCAAAGTCAGAAAGACGGGTCTTGTAGCATTGGAACTGATCGGTAAATACCAGCAATTCTTCCTTGTTGTTGGTTTCTATGCTATAACGCAGGCTGTCGCCTTCTTTGAATTTCTGCTCACCGCTCATACGCAAGGACTGTGCGGTAATCTTCTTCAAATAGCCTTCTTTAGACAAGAACATGGTGACCGGATAATCCGGCACTTGTTCTTCTTCCTCTTCCATCTCAACAGCCGCAGATTCGTAGATGATTTCTGTCTTACGGGCTTGTCCATAGGTATCAGAAACCTTCTTCAGCTCAGAAATGATCACGTTCTGCAGCTTTGCATGGCTGTTCAGGATGCTCTTAAGCTCCTTGATTTCCTTCTCCAGCTCGGAGATGGCCTTGGTCTGCTTCAGGATGTATTCCTTGTTGATGTTGCGCAGCTTGATTTCTGCAACAAAATTAGCCTGCACTTCATCAATGCCGAAGCCGATCATCAAATTGGGGATAACCTCTGCATCCAGTTCCGTTTCCCGAATAATATGGATGGCCTTGTCGATGTCCAACAAGATCCGTTCCAAACCCTTCAGCAGGTGTAATCTGTCTTCTTTCTTTTGAATCTGGAAGAAGATACGGCGCTTGACGCATTCAATACGCCATGCAGTCCATTCCTCCAAAATCTCGCCAACACCCATAACTCTGGGCATACCAGCAATAAGGATGTTGAAGTTACAGGGGAAGCTGTCCTGGAGGGTGGTCAAACGGAAGAGCTTTTGCATCAGCTTTTCCGGTTCTGCGCCACGCTTCAGGTCAATGGTCAGCTTCAGACCGCCCAAGTCGGTTTCGTCACGCATATCGTTGATCTCTTTGATCTTGCCAGCCTTGATCAGTTCCGCCACCTTATCCATAATAACTTCGGTGGTAGTGGAGTAGGGAATCTCATAAATTTCAATGAGGTTGCCTTCCTTTACATAGCGCCACTTCGCACGGAGCTTGAAGCTGCCACGGCCGGTGGTGTAAATCTCCCGGGTGGCATTTTCATCAAAGAGAAGTTCGCCGCCGGTGGAAAAATCCGGACCCGGCAGGGTCTCCAGAATATCATGATCGGGATTTTCCATCAAGGCAATCGTAGTATCGCAAATTTCCTTCAGATTGAAGGAACAAATGTTGGATGCCATACCGACAGCAATACCCTGATTTGCGGAAACCAGCACATTGGGAAAGGTAGTGGGCAGCAAAGAGGGTTCTTTCATGGTAGCGTCGTAGTTATCCACCATGTCCACTGTATCGGAGTCGATATCCCGGAACAGTTCGTCACAGAACTTGTCCAGCTTTGCTTCTGTGTAACGGGATGCAGCATAGGCCATATCCCGGGAGTAGACCTTACCAAAGTTACCCTTAGAGTCTACAAAAGGATGCAAAAGAGTTTCGTTGCCACGAGCAAGGCGCACCATAGTCTCATAGATGGCCGCATCGCCGTGGGGATTGAGCCGCATAGTCTGTCCAACAATGTTGGCAGACTTGGTACGTCCACCATTCAAAAGTCCCATTTTGTACATGGTATACAGCAATTTCCGGTGAGACGGCTTAAATCCGTCAATTTCGGGAATCGCACGGGACACGATGACCGACATAGCATAGGGCATGTAGTTGATCTCCAAGGTTTCAGAGATCGCCTGCTCTGTGGTAGAACCCACCAAACCCATAATGCCACTGGTATCAACTTTTTTCTTATTCTGTTCCGGTTCTTTTTTCTTTCGTGCCATTGGGAACCTCTCTTAAGAAATATCGGCCATTTCCAGATATTTGGGGCCGTTTTCTGCAATAAAATTCTTACGTTCCTGGAGTGCATCACCCAGCAAAACATCGAAATAATGGCTGGTACGTTCTGCATCCTCAGGCATGACCTTGATCAGCCGACGGGTCTCGGGATTCATAGTGGTCATCCACATCATTTCGGGGTCGTTTTCGCCAAGACCCTTGGATCGCTGAATCGTGACCTTCTTGCCCTCCAGTTCGGAAAGGATCTTTACCTTTTCCGATTCATTATAGGCAAACCAGGTCTTGTCCTTGCAGGTAATTTCAAACAAGGGGGATTCTGCGATATACACATAACCATCACGGATCAGAGTGGGGCACAGTCGGTACAGCATAGTCAGAATCAGGGTGCGGATCTGGAAACCATCCACGTCGGCGTCGGTACAGATAACCACTTTGTTCCAGCGCAGCTGAGAAATGTCGAAGCTGCTCAGTTCCTTGGCTTTTTTGCCCTGAACCTCTACACCACAGCCCAGCACCTTCACCAAGTCGGTGATGATGGGAGATGCAAAGATTTTGTTGTAATCTGCTTTCAAACAGTTAAGGATCTTACCGCGAACAGGCATGATTCCCTGAAATTCTGCGTCACGGCTGAGCTTGACGCTGCCCAATGCAGAGTCACCCTCAACGATGTACAGTTCCCGCTTGTCTGTTTCCTTGCTGCGGCAATCCACAAATTTCTGCACCCGGTTGGCAATATCCACCTTAGCAGAAAGATTCTTCTTAATGCTGGTTCTGGTTCTTTCTGCAGATTCACGGGCGCGCTTGTTAATCAGGATCTGCTCTACAGCCTGATCCGCTTCCTTCTTATTCTCAATAAACCAAACCTGCAGCTGGTCTTTGAAGAAGGCAGTCATTGCCTCCTGGGTGAACTTGGAGTTGACAGACTTCTTGGTCTGGTTTTCAAAGCAACCGATGGTGGAGAAACAGTTGGTCACCAGAACCAGGGAATCCTGAATGTCCTGGTAGAGGATCTTGTTCTCATTTTTGGTGTACTTGTTGTTTTCCCGTATATACTTGTCAAAAGCTGCGGTAAAGCCCAGGCGCACCGCCCGGTCAGGGCTGCCGCCATATTCCAGCCAGGAGGAGTTGTGGTAATATTCCACATGGCTGACCTGCTTACTGAAGCAGAAGGAGCAGGTGATCTTCAGTTTCATTTCCGGGCGATTGTCTGCATCCCGGCCACGACGTTCGGTTTCCCAATAAGTGGGCATGGTAAAGGCATTATCCCCTACCAATTCACCGATATACTGCTTTATGCCATCTTCGTAGCAATATTCTTCCTCTTCAAACCGCTTGCCAACCTGATTGCGGAACTTGAAGCGAACACCCTTATTCACCACAGCCTGACGGCGCAGAACATCCCGGTAATAGTCTGCGGGAATGTTGATGTCTGTAAACACGTGCTTGTCCGGCTTCCAATGGAAACGGGAACCGGTCTTACGTCCGCGGTCAGTGGGTTCTTTCTTTAAGCCGCCCTTGTTGCGACCCTTTTCAAAATGCAAGTCATAACGGAAACCATCCCGCCAGACCGTTGCATCAAAGAACTCGGAGGCATACTGTGTTGCACAAGAACCCAGGCCGTTCAAGCCCAGGGAGTACTCATAGTTCTCTCCGTTCTCGCCATACTTACCACCGGCGTACATTTCGCAAAATACCAATTCCCAGTTATAACGCTTTTCTTTTTCGTTATAGTCCACGGGACAACCGCGACCAAAGTCCTCCACCTCGACACTCATATCCTCATAACGGGTGACGATAATGGTATCGCCATGACCCTCACGGGCTTCGTCGATGGCGTTGGACAGGATTTCAAACACCGCATGCTTACAGCCCTCCAGGTCGTCAGAGCCAAAAATGACCGCAGGGCGTTTACGCACCCGGTCCTCTCCTTTGAGCATGGAGATACTGGAATTTCCGTATTGTTCTGTTTTCTTTGTAGCCATAATAGATACCACACTTATCTATAATAATTCCAGTATATTATACGCATTTCCAGAGAAAAAGTCAACAATTCCCAAGCCTAGCTTTTTCCTGCCCGGAATTTTCTGTGCGCACTTGCAATCCCGAAAAAAGTGCGATATAATAGGCCACAGAAAGGAAGCGTTTATAGATGAAGCTGACAACCAAACATATTATGTTCATATTGATGTGCGTACTACTGGCATTGGTCATTGTAATGGCCGGCATTGTACTGCGCCGTGTAAGTGGATTCCTCCAACTGGGTGGTATTGGCAAGCCCTCCTCCAGTGAATCGGCAAGCACCCCCGCCTCTGACATCCCGCAGGAGTCTTCTTCCGAGCCATCCTCTTCTGTAGAGGCCACAGAGAGTACTGCCCCCCACGTGCACGAATTTTATAAGGATAAGAAGGTTTCCGCCACGTGTGATACCCAGGGATATACCCTGTATGGCTGTTCTTGTGGAAGAAGTGATATCCGTGATTTCACTGAACCTTTGGGTCATAACTATGGCGAAAAGACCACCGTTGCTGCTACCTGCACCACAGATGGCTGGACCGAGCGTACCTGCAGCCGATGCAAGAAGGTAGAGCGCACCAATATTGTTACCGCTGCCCACAAATTCAGCGAATGGAAAAATATCGATGTTGCTACCGGCGAAGCTACTCAGGAACAGCGGACTTGTAGCGTCTGCAAGACCATAGAAATCCGTAGTCTGGATACCACCAAGACTTGGGTGATCCGCAAGTCCCCTCTGGATGCCGCAGGCGAATACAGCCACTACCAGATCGTCGCGGATTTGAAGGACACCGACAAGGATCTCACCTTCGAACTGTACACTGCTTTGGCTGACAAGACTATTGGTCTGGATTACAATGGTTCCAGAGTGGTCGTTTCCTACAAGATTGCCGGCGAAGAACATACCTACAGTGTGTCCACCGGTACCAATATCTTGACCATTGATGTGGACGGCACGACCTCCAATACAAAACCCGTGATAACCGAGCCTTCCGACCCCGATAACGATCCCGCAGGTGGCACCGACCAGCCCGATGGCGATCCCACCGATGGCACTGACCAGTCCGATGACTCTCAGTCCGAAAATCAACCCAATCCCGATCCGGATCCCGAAAACGACCCCACCGGTGAAGTAAACAATTAAAAATTTCCGGCCTGCTGAAATTCAGCAGGCCGGTTTTTTACCGGAAGCAAGGAATACAAATCAATGCCTCCAAATGCAATACTGCCAAAAGAACTGCTGCTGATAATTGGGTGCGTATATAGTAAATACGTCACTTCACAAATGTGTATATTGCGGCCACATAGGAATTACGATCGTTTGTAAATTCTGCGCGAATACGTATTGTTGTTGCGCTATATGTCACATTCCATGACAAGCTTGCAAAATTGCATAAAAAGAACCGGAAGATCCTTGGATCTTCCGGTTCCGCTTTATAGATTATTCTTCAGTTTCCGGGACGTTTTTCTTCTTTTTCTTGATGATGATCAAGGTGATCGCTGCGCCGACGACAACAACTGCTGCCACGCCGATCACGACCCAAAGCACAACAGAATTATCCTTTGCCGAATTCGCTGTTGTCTTGTCATCATTCTTCTCATCGCTACCTGATTTTTGGACGTCAATCAGAGCTGCACCATCTGTAACTGTCATGGTGGGGAGGTTATCCAAACTTGCGTTCGGATCCAGATCCATTTCCACTTTGACCAGTTTCACCTCGGTCAGTCCGGATTTCTTTGCCTTAAAGGTAATTGTAATGGTATCGGAGAGGGAACGCTCTATGCCAGCACCGAAGATTTCTATCTTACCGCCAACCACTTCGACTTTGGAGTTGGGATCCGAAATACCCACATATTCTACCTTGGAGGTATTGAAAGACAGCGTAAAGCGATAGGCATTGAATGTAGTTGCTTTATCGCCCTTCAAGGAGATAACAACCTGGAATTCATCACCCACTCCCACCGTCTGACTTCCGGAAAGTGTACCGCTGAATGTGGGCAGCGCCGGGTCTCTGGGAACGGTCACCGCGAATCTCTTAACGGTTTCAAGACCACTCTTATAGGTAATGGTAGCCGTCAGGGTTACGTTCTTGGGAACGCGGCCCATTGTCACCTTGCCATCGGAAGTGATAACGCTCTCGTCGCTGGAGGACCACTTAATGGAGGAACTCTCACCGGTAGCAGAAGGCAGGGTCAAATCGGACATTACGTTGCTCTGAGATTCATTCTCACCCTGAATAGTATTCCAGGTCAGGCCAATGGAATCCAAGGTTGCTTCCACTTCTGCATCGGTGGTACCCAGGAAGATGAAACTACAGCCGCTGATCACAAAGCTCTTGTCCTCGTCGTCTTCGGTCTTGCCGGTGGAGGTATGGAACATGATCTCCGTTGCGATATCTACATCGTGGACATCCATAATTGCGTAGTATTCCACCCATTCTTCACCGATGTTGATCTTTGCCCGGCAGCGCTCGGAATAGGTCCGGGGAGACAGCACCTGCAAGCAGGCATAAGAACTGTTGATGGTGACACCTGAATTGTAGGCGCGCATATAGCAACGGAACAGATACTTACCGTTGCCCAACAGTTTGACCTGACCGGTCACATCCTGCTGCAAAGAGCCCCAACGGTTTTCTGCTGTAACGATGGCCGATGCCTTTTCACCGGGATACAGATACTGGGGATCTGTTGTGATCTTGAAGCTACCAGTACCCCAGCCAAACTTCCAGGGGGCCGCAGATGTGCCGTCTGTGAAATCGGGGTTGATCAGCAATTCGGAACCTCTGCCGATTTCTTCCATCACACGGACTTCCACTTCCAGTTCAAAATCTCTGGCATTGGTAATCCACTCATCCGGCAGAATACACTCAAAGGTGTAAACATCCGGCTTTGTGGGATTATAGTTTTCGCAGACCCAGGTGACGGGCAGTTCTTCCTCAAAGCCGTATTCTTCCACAACCTGCACGGTGTTTGGCAACTGCGCCAAAACAGCCTCATAAGAGGTATTGTAAAATACGGTAAAGTTCGGAACCTCGGTAACAATATCTTTCAGTTCCAGTCTATCCTTCAACCGGATCGTGACAGAGACTGTCTTGCCCTTCACATTCAGCTTTGTGTGGGGGCCATTGCGCAGAGTGCCGATAAGGGTGGTGGTGCCGACCTTGGATGCATCATAGCCTGCATCGGACCAGTCGATCAACAGTTTGACATCGACACCCCATTCATTTTTGGCACCTACAGTATCCGGCAGAGGCAGACTCTCGTAGGTTGCGCCGACTCTGACAACAATATCATCCAGTTTCTCCACAGAAGCAACTTCGCCATCAATTCTCTCACAGTAAGAAACAGCGCCAATACTGGGAGATTCTGCAAGGAATACCGTACCGTTCAGGTCAGTATACTCTGCCTTCAGGCGTTCCCAGGCGGGGAAGTTTTCGTAAACGCTGGCGTTAATGGACAGACCTGCATAACGGAAGGGTGATTCGCCACTGAGGGTGAAGTCCAAACGTACACCCTTTTCACCCATCTTTGTCAGGTCGGCATTGACGAACTTCGGATCGCCGGATATGTTGTCGCTGTAACCGGTCTTGGCGCCGTTGACATCTTCAGCCAGGTAAATCATATTATCCACAGTAAAGTGGTCTGTTCTGCCCTGCTTGGAATAAACGGCATTGTTCATCACATATTGCAAACCGATAGATTTGTCCGCAATTGCACCGCCCAGACCGTAAGTACACTGGTCACTGGTCCAGTTGACAATCAGGTTGTTTGCAAAAATGTTGTTGTAGACCGTGTTTGCCTGGTCATAGATACCCACTAGACCGCTGGCATCGTAAATCGTATTGTTGACGACCATATTGCCCACGCAACCATGGTCACCCCAGGGAATCACGTCAAACACCCAGGGCTGTGCAGACTTACCTTCAAAGAGCACACCATCTTCATCGTATTCACAGTGCACATAGGAGAAAACATTACTGTACACCAGGTTGTTTTCACCATACAAGTGGTTGGAGGTGGTCATATCGTAGCATTTGTTGCGGCGCCAGGTATTGTTCCGACACATTTGCACATCGGATAGGTTATAGCCGCCCACAAAGTTAAATGCACGGGCATACAGCGCATTGCCGCCTTCCAGCAGGTTATCTTCAATGTAGCAATCGAAAACGCCTCTGGTTTGGTAATCATTGGTCTTATCCAAACTTTCGATGGTAAAGAAAGCGTGGGACATATTGCGGATGTGGTTATGGTGGACCCAGCCGCCATCTACACCGTCACGGAATACAATACCTTCCAAAAGGCCTACATTCCAGTGGGTATCGTAGTTCTTTGCGCCTTCCTCCTCGCTGAGCATTGCATCAATATAGCAATTACTGATTTCAGGCTTGTAGTGCACACGCTCGTCATTGGCTTCATACACCATAATGTAGTAGTAGCAGTGGGTGATGGAGCAATACTGGAATTTCAGATGTTCCGTAGGCGCATCAAAGCGCATCATTGTATTGATGGCGCTGCTGCCCTTGAAGTGGATGTACTCAATGGTCAGGTGAGAAGCCTCTGTAATGCTCAGTCGGGTAGCACCGCTGCCGTAGGGGGTGACCTCTACATTGTTGGGTGCTTTGCCCTCGGGCATACGGACATAGAGCTTGCCGCCGTAGCTGCAAAATTCCTCAGCCTTCAAGGTTGCGTAATTGGAACGGTCCTTGTGGTTATAGGCTGCATCGTTGACAAAGCAGCGGTGCACATGCTGGTTGTTTCGGGTGCCCAGATCAGAAACATCCGCAGCATAAATATTACGCTTGGCATCCACCAGCGTCCAGGCGCTGTTTTCAATTTTCTTGATAAAGGCGATGGTGGGAAGTTCTCCGCCACTGCCGTAAGCGCCCAGCACTACCGGGACTTCTGCTGTACCTCGGATGTCTCTAAACGTAAAGCCGCTGATGGGCATATACCAAATATCACCGCGTTTCAGCCGCACATTGTAGCCCTGCTCCAAGTAGGAAGCGATATTCTTAATTTCCTTCTTGGGCTTTTCGGGGGACAGACCATCGTTGGCTTCGTCACCGGAGGTAGAAATGTAGATAGTCTGGCGCAGCTCCTCACCCTTGGCACGGACTGTGACCTTGACGGTGGGGGTAAACTTATCAGGATTTTCGTACTTTCCTTCCAGATCCAGGGAGCCCGTAATGGTTTGCTCACCAATCTTATCGGGGTCGAATGTGCTGGTATCCCAGGTGACATTCATGTCAAACCGCTGGGTGTTTTTCAGAAGAACTTCCAGTTTTTGGGGCAGTTTCAGACCTTCAACGGAAGTGCCCTGATGTACGTAAATATCCGCAGTGGGCTCCAAATAAATCACATCGGACATATTGGGAACTTCCACGTTCAGCGGGACAATCTCCGCCTGATCCAGCCACAGCGTACTCAGGCGCATTTCGTTTACAGTTCCATCGAAGTAAACATCCAAACGGGACCAATAAACATCACCGGGAACTGTGATCAATCCACCGCTTTGAATAAAGTCTTTTGTAATCAGGTGCTTCGACTCCGCATTCATACCTATGGAAGCATCACCATCGGCTATATGCTTATAAATGAAACGGGCACGCATTGCAACGTCGGTAGCATTCTGCGAAGCACGGCCCCAGATGCCAAAGTAATAACGTCCGGCACCGGTTTGCGTAATGCGCTTACCTAACTCCTCCGCCTTGCCGGAATAGAAAGCCTGCAACCAGTTTTCCTTGGACATATCATTGGTATAGTCCTCCATCCGCTTCATTGTGACTTCCAGAGAGTAGTCACCTTCCCGTTTAGGCGTTGCAACGCTCATATAGGAAAGCTGACCGCTGTTGCCCCAGCCTTCGATACCTTCCTCAAAGCCACCGAATTCCAGCAGGTTCTGATAATCCACCACGTGGACAACCTGGGAAACGGTCAGACCGTTGGTATTGTCCAGTTTCATTTCTTCCAGGACGCCGGTCAGAGTGTAGGTGCCTTTTTTGGTCAGATCCAGTGCGCTGTAATCCCAGCGAACACCCACATCCACCAACTCACCGGTGGTGCTGCGCACCTGCACAGTCTCGGGGAAGAGCAGGTCGGCAGTGGAATAGCCTTCGATATAATCTGGGTAATTCAAGATGATGTTCCGATTGGGAATGATGGTCTCCACCGCTTCCATTGCGCCCTCGTACCGCTTTACAATGACGTTCAGGGGAATCAGTTCCATCTTATCGAACATCACCCACTGGTTGGCGAATTTCGTTGCACTGGATACATACACGTCTGTGCGGATGAAGTTTTCGTCGCCATCCAGGTTGAAAATACCGCTGGTCTGCTGATACTTGTCCGTCAAGGTAATGGTTGCCGTTTGGCCCTTGGCGGTGGAATTTACATCCTCACCCTTCTTGTAACGCAGTTCCAGGGAAAGTTTCAGAGGATCTGTATGGGCTATCTCATCCGGATGTTGATAATCCCGTGCATATACGCTCAGCCAATACTGACCGGCGCCATTTTCCTGGACCATCGTGCCCAGCTCAATCTGGTTGGACGGATAGAACATATTATAAGAGGTATAGCTGCCGGAAGAAGATTTTACACCAACGGCATACTTGCCGTCGAAGGCAGGTGTCTGACTGGTTTCCACCATAGAACCCCAGCCCCAGTTGGTCTGACCGCTTTCAAAGCTGCCGTTGGAGAACAGATTTTTATACTCACGGACATAGATAACCTGGGTCACATAAAGGTTCTGGGGATTGGGATACAGACTGTTATCCAGCGTGCCAACCAGGGTATACTTGCCAAGTTTATCCAGACGCAGAGGATTGAAATCCCAAATGACATTTACATCGGCAATCAGACCCTTTCCGGTCTTAACCTTTACGGTTGCAGGCAGGCCCAAAGCCTCCTGCCAATTTGCGCCTGCGTACTTATCATAGTTCTGAACCACTGCACGCTGGGGAATTTCATCGATGATTTCAACCACATCTGCCGGTTCTTCACCACGGGGAATCAGGACATTGATAGGCAGGAACTGCATATCATCCGCCAAAATCCACTGATTTGCGAACTTTGTGCCGCTGGACAGATACAAGTCTGTGCGGAACCACACCTCGTCCCCTGTCATGGTAAACACACCGCTGGTGGTTTGATATTCTTTCGTCAGCTCAACGGTGTTGGTAATACCCTTCAGAGAGGAATTTTGTCCAAGGTCGTTCTTATAGCGCACCTCCATATAGACCTGCAGAGGGCCATCGTGGGGCACTTCTCCCTCGTGGTCATAATCACGCACCTGCGCACTTATGTAATACTGACCCACACCTGCCGCTGCTACTCTATTGCCCAGTTCTGCCTGAATTTGGCTGCCCGGGTAAAACATATTGTAGCCGACATAGGCCGTAGAGGAGGACTTGACACCGATGGCATACTTGCCCTCTGCTGCCGGAGTTTGATTGATGGCATACATACTGCCCCAACCCCAGTGGGCAGCGCCCTCTTCAAAGCCGGGATTGGAATAAAGGTTCTCCGTTTTGCGGATATAAATCGTCTGTACAGCAGTCAATCCGTTGGGATTGGGGAAGCCATCGTCATCCAAAGTACCGACAAGGGTGTACTTACCGTACTTGGTGACATCCAAAGTATTGTAATTCCAGGTAACGCCAACACTGGCAACATTACCATTGTCAGTGAGAACTTCTACAGTGGTGGGTAAGTCCAGTGCTTCCTTCCAGTTCTCGCCAACATACTTGTCATAATTGATGGCCACAAAACGGGACTGCGGCTGCTGCTTGATCTCCGTAATGGTGGCAGGCTCTGCCTTCAAAGCTACCTTCAAAGGAATCAGCTGTGCATCGTCGAAATAAATAGGGAGGTTATCAAAAGCTACAGTAGTATCTGTCTTTTTTACGTTGAACTGCAACTCAACACTTGTCACATTTTCCGGGAAATCAACAATATTGGACGATTCCTGATAGGTATCAGTCAATGTAACTGTATTACCGGTAGGTTTTTGGTTGCTGGGAGTGCTGGTTTGGTTTCCACTTCTCCAGAATATCTGTGTCCAGAAGGTCACGGGAACATCGCTGCCTACTTTTGTTGCATGGACAGCAAAATAATACTGGCCTGCGCCTTCTGCGGCGACTCTGGCACCAACAGCTGTTGCGGCATCCTCACCTGCATTGTTATAAGCGGTACGGGAGTTAGTAGATGCAGGGTTGCCAAAGACACGGGCAGCCTTGCTGCCATTTCGTCCTGCACCTTCAACATATCTGTTACCAATACCGGGTAAATACCAGCCGATGGGATGGTATGTACCATTGCCGGCGCGGGTAATTTCTTCAAAATCACCGTTCGCAAAGAGGTTTACTGTTTCACGAACCCAAATGGTAATGGATACATCCAGCTTCTGGCTATTGGTTGCGCCAGCAGGAAGCATCACTTCACCGGGCAGGAAATAGTAACCCGGGGTTCTGGGATCCAGAGATGTGGTATCCCAAGTGACCAGTGCCTCTGTGGTTGTGTCATCAGCCAAAGTGACCGTAACCGTTTCAGGCAGGCCAAGCTTTTCCATCCAAGTATCTCCGAAATAGTCATCGTAGTCTTCTACGATTGCCCAGCCGGTGGGTTTTTGGATTGCCTTGATGTCAGTGCTGGAATCCACAGCCCAGGTCGTGACGGGAATGTAGCTAAGCAACATCACCAACGCCAGCGCAAAGGATGCAATTCTTCTTCCTGTTTTTCTCTGGTTCATTTTGAAACCTCCCATTGCATTTTTCTTGCATTATATCACATCAAATAAATATTGACCAATATAATAATTTGATATTTTTATACGCTTTAGTCTATATTTTTGTTTGTATATTGTTACCCGATATATGTAACTTCCAAATTGAATTTTTGAAACAATTTGGGAAGGTAATTATAGCATAATTTATGGGTGAGTTAAAGTTAGATTCACAAGCTTTCTTTCATAATTCCTATTTTTGTACAATTCGCCGCAAATAGGCCGCAGATTTTGTATAATATGCAAAGACAGGCTTTCTGCCTTTTCCGTGTTTTTGCAGCCCGATGGATAAAAAACAAAGGCTCCCGTTTGGGAGCCTTTGTCATTATCTGTTATTACTTCAGAGATTCCTCAACAGCAACACTAACGGTCATGTCATTCTCGCTGCCTTGACAATACTATTGAGTTATACTATACTGAATTTACTATGCCAAGGGAGGGAAGCGTATGATACAAAAGCTGTCTGTATTCATTTTAGCTTTGCTTTTAATCCTTGCTCTGCCCGTATCTGTCAGCGCCAACTCTGCGGAGCCGCCGGGTATGACCATCATCGTAGAAGGTGCACCGCATGATGTCTCCTTGGCTCTGGAGCTGGCGGAGGCGCCGGAAGATGAGGTCTACGTCCAAAAAGCCCAAAAGAACTGGGAAGTCTATTTTCATCTGTACTATCATTTTGCGCCTGGCACGCTGGATGGCGCTGTTATCCGGGTGGAAAGTAGCAATAAAAGCTTCTCCTGTCCATTACCAGAGGGTGTGCACAGCGGGTATAATAATCTATTGACACTGAATTTTGAAACGCAAACACTTACCTTTGGCCAACGCTGGTGGCGGCAGCCGGTGCTGACGGCAGTGCGTGTCACGCTGACGCTTCTGGTGGAAGGACTAATCTTCTTTGCCTTTGGATTCCGAAGTAAGCGTAGCTGGATCGTATTCTTTGCTGTTAATCTGGTAACCCAAGGGTGGCTGAATTACATCATCAACAGTTCCGCCTTTTCCACTGGTTACTGGCTCATCGGTTTGTACCTTGCGGAATTCGTGATTTTTATTGCCGAAGCGATTGTGTTATCGCTGGCTGTGAAAGAAAAGAGAAAATGGCAACGAGCGATGTATGCCGTTGCGGCAAATGCTGCCAGTCTGATCGCTGGCCTGTTACTTATCAGATACTTACCTATTTGAATAGAAATGCCCTCCAGCGAAAAGCTGGAGGGCATTTATTTTGAGAAATTACTTATTCAGAGATTCTTCAACAGCAACAGCAACGCTAACGGTCATTCTGATTGTCTCAAAAGCCATCCTCCGGTAATCACCAGGATAACGCCAGCCTCAACGGAAATAAAGATAGCACCGTTGGATACTTCAAGGAAGTATTCCATTGCGGAAGTATATTCCTGTTTCTTATAGCTGTTATTCCACATATCTACACAGTGGTTGTACTGAAATGCAATCAAACCAACACACAGGATTACACCCAAAATAATACAAATAATTCCAGCTGCTTTTCTACCATTCATATGCTGTCCTCCTTGCGTAAAAGAAAAGGGATGGAAAACAAGTCGTTTTCCATCCCAAAAACACATTAACCCTTCAGAGACTCCTCAACAGCAACAGCAACGCTAACGGTCATACCGACCATGGGGTTGTTACCAGCGCCCAGGAAGCCCATCATTTCAACGTGAGCGGGGACGGAGGAAGAACCTGCGAACTGTGCATCACCGTGCATACGACCCATGGTATCGGTCAAGCCATAAGAAGCGGGACCTGCAGCCATGTTATCGGGGTGCAGAGTACGGCCGGTGCCACCGCCGGAAGCAACGGAGAAATACTTCTTGCCCTGCTCGATGCACTCCTTCTTGTAAGTGCCGGCAACGGGATGCTGGAAGCGGGTGGGGTTGGTGGAGTTACCGGTGATGGAAACATCCACGCCCTCGTGGTGCATGATTGCAACACCTTCACGAACGTCGTCACAGCCATAGCAGTTAACAGCTGCGCGCTCACCCTTGGAGTAAGCGATCTTGTTGACGATCTTCAGCTCACCGGTGTAGTAGTCAAACTGAGTCTGCACATAGGTGAAGCCGTTGATACGGGAAATAATCTGAGCAGCGTCCTTGCCCAGGCCGTTCAGGATAACACGCAGGGGTTCCTTACGAGCCTTGTTAGCGGAGCGAGCGATGCCGATTGCGCCTTCAGCAGCAGCGAAAGACTCGTGACCAGCCAGGAATGCGAAGCACTTGGTTTCATCACGCAGCAGCATAGCGCCCAGATTTCCGTGACCCAGACCGACCTTGCGATCCTCAGCAACGGAACCGGGGATGCAGAATGCCTGCAAGCCAATGCCGATAGCCTCAGCAGCGTCAGCAGCGTTCTTAACGCCCTTCTTCATGGCGATGGCAGCACCTACACAGTAAGCCCAAGCCACGTCTTCAAATGCGATGGGCTGAATGCCCTTAACGATTTCATAGGGATCAAAGCCCTTAGCGGTGCACATCTCACGACAAGCCTCAACGGATTCCAAACCGTACTGAGCCAGGACACCATTGATCTTGTCGATTTTTCTTTCGTAACCTTCAAACAATGCCATTTTCGTGTCCTCCTCTTATTCGTGACGGGGGTCGATGTACTTGGCAGCGTCAGCAAAACGGCCGTAGGAGCCCTTTGCCTTCTTCAGTGCCTCGTTTGCATCGTCGCCCTTCTTGATGAAGTCCATCATTCTACCCAGATTGATGAACTCGTAACCGGTAATCAGGTTGTCCTCGTCCAAAGCGATGCGGGTAACGTAACCCTCGGCCATCTCCAGGTAACGGGGGCCCTTTGCCTTGGTGGCAAACATGGTGCCAACCTGGCTGCGCAGACCCTTGCCCAGGTCTTCCAGAGAAGCGCCAAGGGGCGGGGCGTCCTCAGAGAATGCGGACTGGCTACGGCCGTAAACGATCTGCAGGAACAGCGCGCGCATAGCGGTGTTGATAGCATCACACACCAAGTCGGTGTTCAGTGCTTCCAGCAAGGTCTTACCGATCAGAATCTCGGAAGCCATTGCGGCAGAGTGGGTCATACCGGAGCAGCCCAGAGTTTCAACCAGAGCCTCCTCAATGATACCTTCCTTAATGTTCAGGGTCAGCTTGCAGCAGCCCTGCTGAGGTGCGCACCAGCCAATACCGTGGGTGAAACCGGAAACGTCCTTGATTTCCTTGACCTGCACCCACTTGCCTTCTTCAGGAATGGGAGCGGGGCCATGATAGGCGCCCTTGGCAACGCTGCACATATGTTGTACTTCGCTACTATAAATCATTGCAATTTTCCTTTCTTATGAGGGCAAAGTGTTTTTGCCCCTTAATTTCCGCATACATTATACAAGTATGACCGAAAAAAGTCAATTCCCAGAAAATGCATTTTCTGGGAATTTTCCTCATAATATCAATATTCCGTATTCGTGCTTGAATTTCAAAATCCTATACACTGTATTGTCCAACCATTGGGTAGACAATGTGCCGTTTTCTATTGCGGCCACGACCGCATCAAAGGCTTCTTCCAGATCTTCCGGCATCAGCAAGATATCGCAACCGGCTTGCAAAGCGGAAACTGCCGCCTCCCCCACCGGATACGCTTTCGTAATTGCGCCCATGTCCAGCGCATCGGTGATCACAAGACCGGAAAAACCCAGTTCTTCCTTCAAAATTTCGGTGACGATCTGGTAGGACATGGTGGCAGGCGTCATATTTCCGGTGACCTGCGGCAGTGCAATATGCCCAACCATCACCATATCTTCCGCCCCCGCGGAGGCGAATGGAATCCACTCGCAGTTTTGCAGTTCTTCCTTTGTTTTGTGATTGACTGCCAAACCCAGATGGCTGTCCTCAGCGGTATCCCCATGTCCGGGGAAATGCTTAAAGGTTGCGGCAACACCTTTACTGCCAAGACCCTGCGCAAAGGCCGCTGCCATTTTCCCGGCAATCACCGGGTCGGAAGAAAACGCTCTTGTACCGATGATGGGGTTTTTCGGGTTTGTATTCACATCCGCCACCGGTGCAAAATCCAGATTTAAGCCATATTGTTTCAGGTATGCGCCGATGGTGCTGCCCATTTCCAAGGCATCCTCGGGATTACCGGAACTACCCACTGCAGCGGCATTTTCGTACTGGGGAAGGTCAAATTTTTCGTTTTTTGCCAGGCGGGTCACACGACCGCCTTCTTCATCCGTAGAAATAAACAGTGGAATACTGCTGATCCCTTGCAGTTCCCGATTTAGGGTCAATAGCTGTTCCGGTGAAACCACATTTTCCGCAAACAGAATGATTCCACCTACGGGATATTGTTCCAGACTTTCTTTCAGTTCGTCCGTCACTTCGGTAACGGCGCCCCAACCGGAACGCAGTTGTTCCGGCTCGACGATAAACAGCTGTCCAACCTTCTGCTGCAGGGTCAAGCTCTGCATATATGCCTTGATGGGATCCGGAGGTGCCGTTTCCGCCGGCAAACTTGTGGTAGAAGGAGCCACAGATCCCGAAGAGTCTGTGGCTTCCATATGGTCTGTATTTGCAGCGCATCCGACGAGAAAAATCGCCATCAGCATCAAACAACTTACCAACTGCTTCATTTCTGAATCGCCTTTACAAAAGCAGTGCGGTCAGCGGCTTTAAAATATGCAGAACCGGCAACCAACACTTCTGCACCGTTTTCCTTGCACACCTGGCAGGTAGTTTCGTCGATTCCACCATCTACTTCCAAAATGCAAGCAGGATTGACCTCGTCCAGCATCTGGCGCAATTTCTTCAGCTTGGGCATCATGTCTGCCATGAATTTCTGGCCACCGAAACCGGGTTCTACGGTCATAACCAAAATCATGTCCACCTTGTCCAAATACGGAATTGCAGCTTCCGCCGGAGTGCGGGGCTTTAAGGAAATAGCTGCCTTGCAACCCATAGCACGGATTTTTTCCAGTGCCTCCAGCGTATTATGGGGCTGATCGGCCTCGATATGAATGGTCAACCAATCTGCGCCGGCCTTAACGAACTGCTCCACATAGCGGATGGGACGGTCGATCATCAGATGCACATCCAACACCATATCTGTCAACGGGCGAACAGCCTGAATCAGCGGAAAACCAAAGGACATATTTGGGACAAAAATACCGTCCATTACATCCATGTGAACCCAATCCGCACCGGCTTCCTTCAGACCACGGATATCCCGTTCCATATTTGCAAAATCAGCAGACAAAATAGAAGGTGCGATTTTTGCCATAATTAAAATCTCCTTATCGTGTTTTTTCTTATAATACCACGCAAACGCATGAAATGCAAGGAAATGAAAAGTTTTCCCGTATTTCTTTTACCGCCATGGACATACTAATCCAGAACCCAATTAAAAGGAGGAAAAGAACATGGATTACAAGGCAAACAAGTGCATCGAATGCACCGTTCAGCAGTGTGCTTATCACTGCGATTCTGAAAACTACTGTTCCCTGGATCGCATCCTGGTCGGCACCCATGAGCAGAATCCTGCCATGGATCAGTGCCCCGACTGCAAGTCCTTCCGTAGAAAGTAAAATTTGGCGGCGGCATCTGCCGCCGTCTTCCTTTTCTTATCTTGACGGCAGAAGAAAAAAATAGTATGATTGTAACAGTTTTGGCAAAGTATGTTAATGATTTATTTTGAGTTCATACATATTTTCTTCATACCATGTGATTATGATACATGCGTAAATAAAAAATTCCGGGAGGCATGGCCATGGAAAATAACGAAAACATCCCCCAGGAGACTGTAGAGCAGGAAACTGATGTGCAAAATGTTGCGGCTGAACCTGAAATTGCAGAGGAATCCTCATTTGCAGATTCTCCTTCTGTTATAACGGACATTCAGGAATCCGAAAAGGAAAATACTCCTTCTGAGCAGCCCAATCCCCGTAAAAAATCCAAAGGTATCGGCAAGCGGATCCTGAAAACCTGTATTGCCAGCATTTTGGTGATTGGAATGGTAGTTGGCGGCTGTGGCGCTACAGCTTTCTTGGTAAGCGACTACTGTGATCGTCAGTATCAGCAGCTTTTGTCCCATATGCAGCTGCAGATCTCTGCCCTGAAAAAGCAGATCGAGGACACCTCTTATACCGGTCAGGGAAATTCCATTTCCGGCACACCCGTCCCCGCTGAGGGCTTGACCCCCGGTCAGATTCACGCGCAGAATAAAAACAGCGTTGTCGGCATTGCCAATCAGGGTGTTACCACCAATATTTTCGGACAAACCACAGAAACCGCTTCTTCCGGCACCGGCTTCATCATTTCCGAAGACGGCTATATTGTCACCAATTACCATGTCATAAAAGGTGCACAAACCCTGACCGTTATCAGCAATAATGAGGAAGAATATCCCGCAACAGTAGTCGGTTACGATGACCGCAACGACTTTGCACTGATCAAAATCAACGCAACCGGCCTGACTCCCGTAAAACTAGGCTCCAGCGATGACCTGATCGTAGGCGATCAGGTAGTTGCCATCGGTAATCCCTTGGGCGAAATGACCAACTCCCTGACTGTTGGCTATATCAGCGTTAAGGATCGGAATGTGACCATTGACAACGGAAGCATTAACATGCTGCAGACCGATACTGCCATCAATCCCGGCAACTCCGGTGGTCCTTTGTTTAACATGAAGGGCGAGGTCATCGGCATCACTACCGCAAAGTATTCCGGCAATGCAGTGGAAAGCATTGGCTTTGCGATCCCCATTGATGATGTATCTCAGATGATCACCGAACTGATCGAGGACGGCTATATTTCTGCTCCTTACCTGGGTGTTCAGATTACTACCCAGGCCGACGGTATGGGCGTATATGTGTACAGCGTTGAAATCCAATCCCCCGCTGAAAAAGCAGGTATGCGCAGAGGTGATATTATCGTTGCTATTGGCGAATATGCAACATCCTCTCTGGCCGAGATGGACAAGGCTCTGCGTAATTTTGAACCAGGCGATACCACGATCATTCAAGTATACCGTGATCGCAAGATTTTGGATCTGACCATTACCTTCGGTTCCAAATACCAGCCCAATAAATGATATATTCCCGGGAATCCGATAAGCGATTCCCGGGTTTTTCATGAATCCAATATTTCTGTTCGCATAATTTTGCACATGTACTGATACACTAAACCAAGGCTTTTGCATGCAAATGTAAATTTTTTTGTATTTTTTTATAAAGTACTGGCTTTTTTTGTGGAACGGAGTTATAATGTGAAAAAACCCTCTGGCTGATGCCAGAAAAATTGGAGGCCCTCCCTATGAGAAACGAAAAAGGTTCGCGGCATGTATCCTGGCAACGCGTATCTTTATCAATTTTATGTGTCCTTTTGGCACTGATTCTGTTTGTAATGGTTTTCGTCACTGCGCAGGTGCATCGCTGGCTCAGTCTGATTACTATTGATGAAGATGGTTCCATGTTTGAAACATTGTCTTCTGAGCAATTATCCGCCATCGCCAGCGATCCGGATTACGACCCTGATTTTACCGGTCCCACAGCCCGACCTGAGGATGTCACGCAATCCACGTTGCCCAATACACCGCCTGATATTCCCCAGGCAGATGGCATCATCAATATTATGCTCATTGGTGAAGATCGTCGTCCCGGTCAATCCCGTCAGCGTTCTGACTCCATGATCTTGTGTAGCTTTAATACCAAGACCAACACCCTGACCATGATCTCTTTCTTGCGGGATACCTATATTTCTCAGATTCCCGGTTACTGGGCAGATAAGCTGAATGCCGCATATGCATACGGTGGTGTCAAAACCATGGACCAGACCTTCGCCGCTTACTTTGGTGTGCATATTGACGCCCATGTAGCTGTGCAGTTTGACGGTTTTATTGGTATCATCGATATGCTTGGCGGTGTGGATATCGAATTGACCCAAAAGGAAGTCACACATCTGAACAAAGAGCATCCCTGGAATCTGAAGGCCGGTATGAACCACCTGAACGGTGAACAGGCTTTGGCATATTCCCGTATTCGAAAGATCGATATGGATGCTATGCGTGCCCAGCGTCAGCGCAAGGTCCTTACCGCACTGATTAACGCCTACAAGAGCAAGCCCGTAGGCGAAATGCTCTCTTTGGCAACCGACATTCTGGAAACCGGTTTTCTCCAGACGGATATGACTTCCAGTGAAGTATTGAACTATGTTACAACCTTGTTCCCCTTGCTGGCCACTGCGCAAATCAACAGCCAGCAGATCCCCGCTGAAGGAACTTATCAAAACATGACCGTTGGCAATGTTTCAGCCACAAAGGTCTGCGATCTGGAAATCAACCGCAAGATCCTGCAAAAAATTCTCGGCTAAATAAAACATCCCGGAAGTGCGATGCACTTCCGGGATTTCTTTTATTTCAGAAAGCGGTCGAAACCGAAATAACGCAGAGTATTGTTATAGCTGATGTTTTCCACCATCTTGCCCAGATACTCCCAATCAGCAGGATACTCGCCGTCTTCAACCAATTGACCAAAGAGGTTACACAGGATTCTGCGGAAATACTCATGACGGGTGGAGCTGAGGAAGCTGCGGGAGTCGGGGAGCATACCATTGAATGTGCCCATTGCGCCCAGGCTCATCAGGCTCTTCATCTGTTCTTCCATGCCGATCTTATGATCGTTGAACCACCAGGCAGATCCCTGCTGGATCTTTCCGGGGATAGCACTGTCAGTCTGGAACGCACCCATCAATGTGCCAATGATGCCGTTGTCTGCAGGATTCAGAGAATACAGAATTGTCTTACCCAGCGCACCTGCTTCTTCCAAAGCGTTGAGCAGCTTGGAAAGTCCTACACCGTTGGCAGCATCATTCATGGAGTCAAAGCCGGTATCCGGACCCAGCTTGCGGAACATGGTCTTGGAATTGTCACGCAGGCAACCGAAGTGGAACTGGGTCACCCAGTCACGCTTGGCGTATTCCTTGCCCACGGACAGCAGCAAAGCAGTGTGATAAGCCAACTGCTCATCCCAAGTGATGGTCTTGCCTGCTTTTGCACGGGCAAAAATGTCGTCCAAAGTTGCCGCATCTGCTTCTACGCAGAAACAATAGTCCAGTGCATGGTCAGAAACACAGCAACCACGATCTGCAAAATAAGCGATCCGGTCATTCAGTGCCTTTTGCATATCGGAAACAGTATTGATCTCATAGCCTACCACAGATTCAAGCTGTGCAACATAAGCCGGGAAGGTTTCCTTGTCGGCACGCATTGCCTTATCAGGACGGAAGGCAGGCAGAACCACAGCAGGAGCAGTGGGATCTGCTGCCAGCAGCTCATGGGCCTTCAGATCATCTACGGGATCATCGGTGGTGCAGATCAGCTTAACACCGGACTTGCGGATGATACCACGAACAGACATATCCGGCTGTGCCAGAATCTTGTTGCATTTCTCATAGATCTCCATAGCATTTTCGCCATTCAGAGGTTCTGTAATGCCGAAATAACGCTGCAGTTCCAAATGTGTCCAGTGATACAGAGGATTGCCGATCAGGTTGGGCATTGCCTCGCCCCACTTCTGGAATTTCTCTGCGGGGGTGGCATCACCGGTGATATAACGCTCCGCAACACCGCAGGAACGCATGGCACGCCACTTATAGTGGTCACCGCCAAGCCACACCTCGGTGATGGTGTCATAACGCTTATCCTCATAGATTTCCATGGGGTTGATATGACAGTGGTAATCAATGATAGGCATTTTTGCCGCATGCTCGTGATACAGCTTTTGGGCAGCATCTGTTTTCAGCAAAAAGTCCTTATCCATAAACTTTTTCATAGAACGTACTCCTTTGCAGTTTTCTGCATTTATCATACCTTATGGTTTACAGCATTGTCAAGATTTACAGTACAACGCCATCCTTGAAAATGGATATTTCCCGGAACCCCCGTTCCTCTGCACAAGTCTGTTGACCGGATGCCACCGCAAGTACCATATCCATCAGAGCTCTTGCGGATTCGTCCAGAGTTTTTGTGCCGTCAGCAACGGTGCCGGCATTAAAGTCAATCCAGTTTGCCTTTTTGGTGGCAAGGGGGGTGTTTGTAGACAGCTTCATAGTAGGTGCAGGCGCACCGAAGGGCGTGCCACGACCAGTGGTAAATAGAATGATGTGGGCACCCGCAGCAGTCAATGCAGTAGCGGACACCAGATCATTACCCGGACCGTAAAGCATATTTAATCCCTTCGTAGTCACTGCATCACCATAGCCGATCACATCCATAATGGGTGCAGAACCACCCTTCTGGACACAGCCGCAGGACTTGTCCTCCAAGGTGGTGATGCCGCCCTGCTTGTTTCCGGGACTGGGATTGTCATAAACCACTTCATTGTGGCGAATGAAATAGGCTTTGAATCCATTGATCATATCTACAGCTTTGTCAAAAACTGCCTTATTGATACACCGGTTCATCAAAAATCCTTCTGCACCGAACATTTCAGGTACTTCTGTCAGGACAGTGGAGCCACCCTGCGCAACCAGCATATCGGAGAAGCGGCCTACTACCGGGTTGGCAGTAATGCCGGAAAGTCCGTCAGAACCGCCGCATTTCATGCCGATAACCAGTTCAGATGCGGGGATATCTTCCCGCTGGAACTGCTTTGCAAAATCGGCGCATTCTTTCAGCAAGGCTCTGCCGTCACGCATTTCGTCATCGGTTTGCTGGCAAACCAGGAATTTTACCCGATCCGGGTCAAATTCTCCCAGTTCCGCCACAAACTGCTCCTGGGTCAGATTTTCGCAGCCCAAGCTTAGCACAAGCACTGCACCTGCATTGGGGTGACGCACCAAAGATGCCAGCAATTTTCTTGTTTGGGCATGGTCTTCGCCGGTTTGGGAGCAGCCAAAAGGATGGGTAAAAGTGTAAAGACCATCTACACTGCCGGCAACCAGATCCTGATTCTCTTTTACCAGTGCCTTGGCCACATCATTGACGCAGCCTACAGTGGGAATAACCCAAATTTCATTTCGCACGCCCACCTTGCCATCCTTGCGGCGATAGCCACGGAAGGTTTCTGAAGGAATGCTCTGCAGTTGCTGGATATCCGGCTCGTATGTATACGTCATCTCACCGGACAGATTGGTGGTCATATTATGGGTATGTACCCACTGGCCTGCCTCAATTTTTTGCGTAGCATGGCCAATGGAAAATCCGTATTTCATTACTTGGGCATCGGGGTTCATATCCACCAGCGCCATTTTGTGACCCTGGGGAATCTCTGTTTTGGCTGTTACCCCCTCAAACTCCGCGCCGGCAGAAATAGTATGCAGCGCAACCGCTACATTATCTTTCGGATGGATTTGAATAAAATCCGGCATAGCATTCTCCTTAAAGGCAGGAAGCGTAGGCAGCCAGAGCGCCCTGTTCCCGGATCATTTTTACATTCTTCACAGTCAGCGCCTCAAAGCCTTCGATCTCGGTTAGATCAAGCCCCCACATCTGGGTATTGGACATCACAGTGTGTACCAGATCCTCAACACTATCATTACGGTGTGCATAGTAGATTTCCAGCACCCACCGATCGTCGATGCAGGTATAGGTGTTGCCCTTGGGACGGCGGCAGATCAAGCCTTCCTCGGTCAGTTCCTGAATGTCATTGCTGAAGAATGCGATATAAGCTGCATAGCCCATGCTCATGCAGATGGGAAGTGTGCCGTTCTTTTCAATGTATTCCAGGAAGCTGGGCATGTTTCTTGCGCGCCACTTGGAGGTAGAGTTCAAAGAAATACTCAGCAGCTCGTGGTTCACAAAGGGATTGTTGAAACGATCCTGCACAGCAGCTGCAAACTGCTTGCAATCCTCCTGATCCAAAGGCAGGATAGGCACGATCTCGGTCTGCAGCATCTTATTCATAAAGCCCAACACCGCTTCGTCACCCATGCAATCCCGAACAATGTCGTAACCGCCCAGATAAGCGCCCAAGGTAGTGCCGGTATGAGAACCGTTGAGGATACGCACCTTGCGTTTCTTGTAGGGAGTCATATCGGGAGCAACGAACACCCGGTCTTCCAGACCTGCCTTGCGGAAGGGCAGAACATCATTCAGCGCAGGATCACCCTCGATGACCCACAGACCAAACACTTCACCCACGTCCAGCAAGGGGTCAGCATAGCCATGCTTTTCTTCCAGGGCAGCTACCTCAGCGGCATCGCGGATACGACCGGGCACAATGCGATCCACCAAAGAACCACAGAAGGTACACTTTTCATTGATATAAGTACGGAAGCCTTCTTCCAGACCCCACTGATCAATGTACTGATTCACACATTTCTGCAATTCCTTGCCGTTATTGTCGATCAACTCGCAGGCCAAAATCAGCAGGCCGGACTTACCAGCCTTGTAACGTGCATACAGAACCTGGGTCATCTTGCCGGGGAAGGATGCACAAGGCATATCGTCCATCTGGCAAGCAGGATCATATACGATGCCGGCCTCTGTAGTGTTGGATACGATGATCTCCAGATCGTCGCTGACGGCCACTTCCATCATTTGGCGGTAACCTTCTGCCTCATAGGGATTCAGGCAACGGGACACGCAGGAAATAACACGCTTGTCATCCACCTTCTGTCCATTCTGGCTGCCACGCAGATACAGCGTGTACAGACCTTCCTGCTCGTTGATCATAGGAGCCAGACCGGGAGCAATCGGCTGCACCAGGCAGCACTTGCCGTTCCAGCCAGCCTTTTCATTGGCAAGATCAAACCAGTAGTCCACAAAGGCACGCAGGAAATTGCCTTCGCCGAACTGCAGCACCTTTTCAGGAGCCTTTTCCAAAATGTATCCGTCGTAACCGGACTTTTTCAGGGTTTCATAATTCAATAATTCCACGGTAAACACGCCTCCATGTTTTTTATTTGATGTTTCCATTATAGTCGCAATATTTTTACATATAAATAGCAGTTTTTGCGATAAAACATTGTGATTATTGCTGTTTTAATGTTGACAGAACCACAGCTACGCTGTATCATGGCACTGTAGAGGTGATTGGATATGGCAAAACGCCTTCCCAGCTTCGACCCCCGGCAGAAAATGCTGCGGCCGGATTTCGAGGTCGTTCATAAATGGGATACGGATCTTCGGGATGTAGAACTGCACCATCACGATTTTTATGAGGTGGATTTTCTTATTTCCGGAGATGTTACTTATGTCATCGAAAGCCGGGTATACCACGTACAGCCCGGACAAATGCTGATCATAAATCCCCAGGAATTGCATCAGGTTTATATTCAGCCGGATGCCGCTCCCTACGAGCGGTATATGCTGTGGATCGCTCCCAGCTTATTGCAGGATCTATCCAGCCAGCAAACGGATCTGCGCCGTTGTTTTGACATGGCCAGACCACATTACGGCAATCTTTTGCGTTTAACGCCCCATCAGCAAAAGCTGATTTCCTCCATGATGGAATCTCTGCTGCAGGAACAAGCACAATCCGCCTTTGGTGCGGATCTGATGCAACAAAATCTTCTGACCGAGTTGATGATCCACATCAACCGTCTTACAGAATGCGCAGATTCGCCTATTGAAGCCGATGAGGATTCCATTGTGGCACGTGTCATCAATTACATCAATGATCACTATCAGCAGCCACTTTCTTTAGACCTGCTGGCAGAGCGTTTTTTCGTCAGCAAGTATCATCTGAGCCATGAGTTCACCCGGCAGATGGGCACCGGAATCTATCAGTATATTCAGAAAAAGCGGCTGCTCATTGCACGTCAGCTGATCAGCGAAGGTCAAAAACCCACCGCGGTATATGCCGCCTGCGGTTTTGGTGACTATGCAGCCTTTTTCCGGGCGTTTCGGAAAGAATACGGGCTCTCTCCCCGTTCCTTTTTACAGTCATTGAATCCATAAAAGGATGTGATACTATGCGTTATTATTTTGCACCTATGGAAGGCCTGACGGACAGCGTATACCGTCGGCTCCATCATCAATATTTTGGCGGCATTGACCGTTACTATATGCCTTTTCTCTCTCCTACCATGCACCGCACATTGTCCGGCAAGGAAGATCGGGAGCTGCCCCTGGCAGATTCTGTGGATTTCGTGGCGATTCCTCAGGTTTTGACAAAAGTTGCTGAGGATTTTTTGTGGGCTGCGCAGGTCTGTCATGACCGGGGATATGGGGAAGTGAATTTGAACGTTGGATGTCCTTCCGGCACAGTTGTTGCCAAAGGCAAGGGCGCAGGTATGCTGGCTGATCCTGATGCATTGGACCGTTTTTTGGATGCCGTCTTTCAAGCTTCTCCCCTTCCCATCTCCGTCAAAACCCGTCTGGGATTGATTGATCCGGAAGAATTTCCTACCCTGCTTAGCATCTTTAATCGCTACCCCATTCGTGAGTTGACCATTCACCCCCGGGTACGGAAACAGTTCTATCAGGGCGAAGTGGATATGGATATGTTCCGTTATGCTGCCCGGGAAAGCAAAAATCCCTTGTGCTATAATGGCGATCTTTTCTCCCGTCAGGATATTGCCAAGATCGCAGCAGAGTTCCCCTTTGTGGAATCTGTGATGCTGGGTCGTGGCCTTGTGGCCGATCCGGGTATGCTTTTACCCGATGGCACAGATGTCAACACGTTGGAGCAGTTCCACGATGCACTGCTTGACGAGTATTTGATCCTTTTCGGCGGCAGCCGCAACGCCATGTTCCGATTGAAGGAAAACTGGAGCTATCTTTTACCTCAATTTGAAAACAGCGATAAACTTGCCAAGCGTCTGCGCAAAACCACAGATCTTGGCGAATACAAAGTCATTGCTCAAGAAATTTTTCACACATTGCCCTTAAAAACGAAATAAAAAATGCGCTGCTTATCGCAGCGCATTTTTCTCATTTATTGATGGCCAGGAAATAGTCCGCAACGCCTTGCGCGATAGCAATGGCCTTATTTTCCACCACAACCGGATCGATCATGCCTGCCAAGTCGTCAGGATTGGACATGTAGCCATTTTCCGTCAACACGGTAGGACAAACTGTCTGCCGGCACATAAAATATCCTGCAGACCATTTCAGATATGTCTTGGAATAAATTTCGGCATCCTTGGTATTGTCCCGAATATTCTTCGCCAAAAGCTGTGACCAGGGTGTATAGTACATGGCATCAAAGCCGGAGGCTTTTGCTGTTGAATAGGAATTCTGATGGATGGCAATACAGATATCCGGGGATTTCTTCAGCAGGTCTTCCTGGCGTGCGTTGACATCGATCCGAGAAGCATCGGAACGGTTCATCAGCACAGTCGCACCAACACTTTCCAATTCTGCCTTCAATGCATTGGCCAAAGCCAGATTGCGAGCTGCCTCATCCCATTTTTTGCCCTCTGCATCCGTACCCACAGCACCACCATCAACACCGCCATGACCCACATCGATCAATACGGTCACACCGCTGAGGTCTGCACCGTACTTATTGTCAGCGCCGGTAGCCTTGGCAGGGTTCAGGAACTGGAAGCACAGCTGATCATGCTCGTTATAATAAGCATACCAGCCATAAAATCCGCCTGCTTTACGCAGATGCAGACGCAGGGTATAGTCGGATTGGTTTTTGATGATCTCCGCAGATTTGAACAACGGATGATCGGAAGGAATGGATACATCGCCTTCAAAAACAGTAGCATAGCAGAATGTGATATCTACATAGGTTGCATTGTTTCCGGCAACTGCATAATCCCGGTCCTTGCCGCCATTGGGATTTGCATAACCGGACTGGTTGGTTTTGAAATAGAAGGGTGCCTTCCACAAGGTATCCAGGGTCAGAACCGAATGGCGGTCAACTGTTGCCAAAGATACAACGCCGATCTCATTATGATCCGGCAACCAGCCTGCATACTGTTTTACCTCTGCAACCATACGGGAGTAGGGCTCTTTCTCGTGGGGATATACCTTTTTGTCGAAATAAACACGATGGCCACTGCGCAATGTAACATATTTCAGGCTGCTGCCATATACCAGATCCTTGGCGCAGTAGTCTACCGTACCCTTAGGTAAGTAATTGTTGGTAGGATGGGAATAATCATCCGCCGTTGTGCCGGTAAAGGTTTCGATATTTGCCTGCACCACTTCCACAATGTAACCGGATCCCACATTGATGTAATTGCCGCCACTGGGCGTTACCGGCAGCGTTGCCTGGGGCGCTGTGGATTGTGTGGACTGTTGTGTAGGGGGATTCGTGGTAGGTGGTGTCGCTTCACTGTTTGTGCTTTGACTTTCCGAGGTGTTCGTGGAATTGCTCTGCAAGACAGGATCCTGGGGATTGTTCAGCTTATTGACAATGCTTCCGCAAATCACCAGCAAAACCACCAGGATTGCTGCCAGTACACCAACGAGAATCAGCAGGGTTTGATTATTCAGTACAAAGCCTGCATTTTGCCGTCTTTTTCTTGTAGCCATTGAGGGCCCTCCTATGATTATCTATCCTGATAACTATAGCATTTTTCCTGCCTGCTGTCAACGAAAAACAACGACCGGAGGGTTGTTCCTCCGGTCGTCTTTTGATTGTCACTGGGGCAATTGGGTTTGCTGTGTCTGTGCAGGACGTGTTGTTGCAGGATAGGTGCCCAACATCATCTTCCAATAGGAAACCTCAATGGGGCGCTCTGTTGCATAGGACTCACGCAGTTCCTCAGTTGTTTTGCTGTGCAGTTCTTCCCGGGTAAATGCGGTCCATTCCAGCTCGTCGCCGATATAGTAAAGGATCTGATAGCCTTCTTCGGTCTTGACCATGGTCACATCACCGGCCTTACGACCTTCTGTAAACAGCCATTCATCCACGGGGCCCTTACGCTGCACAAAGTACATTACATGATAGCCGTACTCTGTCTTAACCAGATCGGTATCACCAGCCTGACGGCTGCCGTCAAAGATCCAGTCGTTGAAGGCCTTGACCATCTGGCCGGAATACACATTGGCATACAAGCCGCCATTGGTTACCTTGCCGTTCTGATCTTCGCTATGCTTATTTGCCAGCTCGCCAAATGCCGTTTCGGTCTTTTCACCAGCCAGATACTGATCCAGCAGGGCCTGGGCTGCCACACGGCAAGCTTCCCATTCTTCCTCAGAATAGGTCACAGCGCCATTGTCGTCCTTCGTGCCGCCCTTGGGCATAACCAGAATATGACGTACATCTACAGTTGCCCAATAATCCTTGGGGATATACCGATACAGACCACCGTTGGACGCAGTGTTCTTATCGTCTGATTTGATCTTTGCAAGACCTGCGAATGTTTCTTCCAGCTTGTCGCTGCCTTCCCAGGTTTCCAGAATGGCTGCAGCCTTCTGTCGGCATTCTTCCCACGTCTCTTCAGTATAGACCATGTTGCCTTTTTCGTCCTTTGCTTTGGCCGGCGTGAGCAGAATATTACGGAAATCCACCAGATAGCCGCTCTCCTTGGTAACACCGTAATTTATTTCAAAGTGTTCCTTATTCTCCTGGAAATATGCATCCAGCTCACCTTCGGTAAAGGTCAGGTTGTTGCTTACATGGGAAAAATAGAGATTGCCGATATAGTAAAGTTCCCAATAGTGGTAATAGTCCTCAAAGGTAGGTCCAATACCCACTTCTTCCCGAAGCATTGCCTCAACACTTTCAAGGTTCTGCTTCTTTGCAGATTCTTCCAGCGTTGCGTACATTCCATTCAGCTCTTCCTGACGCTCAGGAGGGATCTGGTAACCATTTTCCTTGGCTTCATCTGCAAGTGCCTGCAAATGATGCCATGCGTAGACAGCATCTTCCAGGAAATACTGCTCCCAGGTCTTTGTTTCATCGCCAATATAGGTCTGTTCACTCAAAGGTTTGCTCAGATCGATACCCAGATAATAGGATGCATACTCACCGTACTGCTGGGAGTAATACTCCAAAAGGTCATACACCTGCATCCAGTAGAATACCTGCAGCTGACCGTTGGTCAATTCATACTCGCCCATAGTGGCAACCACCCAATCGTTGGCAGCATTTGCCCAATAATCGGAAGTAACATAGCTTGTTCTGCTGTAAATGTCATTCTTCCAGGGCTTGAGCCACATCAGACCCACCGCTGCTACAGAAGCCAGGATCGCCAATACCAAAGATACACAAGTTATAGCAATAACAGCCTTTTTCCCCAATGGCTTCTTCGGCGGTTTTTCTTCGTTGTTTTCTTCGCAGGAAGGAGAAGCCTTCGGGCTTTTCTTCAGTTCTTCACTGCTCTTCTTATGATTCATAAATTCCTCTTTCTCCCGTGATTCGGGCCTAGAATGTGAGCATTTTACCATATTGTAGCAAGAAAAGCAAGGTAAAACATAGTTTGTTTACAATTCTCCTAAAAAAGTATGCCTACCCCTTGAAAAAGTGTCAAAAAAATGCTATTATTTTAAGTTGAGAAAGCATAACCCGGAGGACTACACATGAACACCAAAACCACTGTTATTTCTGAAGCGCAGCTGCAGTGTCAGTTTGCCTTTTGTGACAGAATTAACGCCTATTGGCGCAATGAAGGCCGCACTCCCTCTGCCTATGTAGAGACCTATGGTTGTCAGCAGAATGAGGCAGATTCCGAAAAGCTTCGCGGCTATCTGACCCAAAGTGGCTATCAAATTGTACACGAGGCCGAAGGTGCCGATGTGGTGGTCATGAACACTTGTGCCATCCGGGAACATGCCGAGCAACGAGTATTTGGTAATTTGGGTGCATTGACCCACACCAAAAGACGGCATAGCGCACAGAAAATTTTTCTGTGCGGTTGCATGGCCGGTGAAACCAAGGTTTCTGACCGGATCAAGAAAAGTTATCCTCATGTGGATGGCTGTTTTTCCACCCATCATCTGTGGCAGTTTCCGGAAATTCTGTGGAATGTACTGAGTAAAAAGAAACGCCAATTCTACATTGCGGACGAGCCCGGCTCTATTGCTGAGGGTATTCCCCAGGTGCGGGATAATACTCTGAAATCCTGGGTGTCCATCATGTATGGCTGCAACAATTTCTGCACCTACTGCATCGTACCCTATGTGCGTGGTCGGGAACGCAGCCGTAAAAAAGAGGATATTTTGGCCGAGTGCCGTTGTCTGATTGAAAATGGTTGCAAGGAGATCACGCTGCTGGGTCAGAATGTCAACTCCTACGGCAAAGATCTGCCCGACGGTGTGGATTTTTCTGATCTACTCGCTGAGATCGCCGCTATTCCCGGAGATTTTCTCATTCGCTTTATGACCAGTCATCCCCGGGATGCGGGCAAAAAGCTGTTTGACACCATGGCATCTTCTCCCAAGATTGCAAAACAGCTGCATCTTCCCTTCCAGTCCGGATCTTCCCGGGTGCTGAAGGCTATGAATCGTCACTACGACCGGGAGAAATATCTGGAGCTGGTGAATTACGCAAAATCCGTCATGCCCGATCTGGTGCTGACGAGTGATGTCATTGTAGGCTTCCCCGGAGAAACGGAAGAAGAATTTGAGCAAACCATTTCTCTCATTGAGCAAGTGCGTTACGATTCGCTGTTTACCTTCATTTTCTCTCCCCGTACCGGCACACCTGCTGCATCCATGGATGACCCCACCTCCAAAGAGGAGAAGAACCGTCGTTTTGACCGGCTGTGCGCTGTACAAAATGGCATTTCCGAGCAGATTCACGAAAGCTATGTGGGCAAGACCATGCGTTGTCTGGTAGACGGCATCGACAAAGAGTTTCTCACTGCCCGTACCGAAGGCGGTCGGCTGGTTCGTTTTATGGCTGACCCCAAAATGATTGGCACTTACCAATACATTACCATCACCGGCTCCACCACATGGAGTTTGACCGGTGAAGTTACTGATAAGGAGGCATAATATGGCCACCGCAAACACTGAACTGACTCCCATGAAACGTCAGTACCTCGACATTAAAGAACGTAATCAGGATTGTATTCTGTTTTTCCGTCTGGGTGACTTTTATGAAATGTTCGACGAGGACGCAAAGGTCGCATCCCGGGAACTGGATCTGACCCTGACCACCCGTGACCGTGGCAAACCCAAGGAGGAGCAAACTCCTATGTGTGGTGTTCCCCATCACAGCGTGGATTCTTACATTGCCCGCCTGGTTGCCAAAGGCTATAAGGTTGCCATCTGTGAGCAAATGCAGGATCCTGCCACCACCAAGGGTCTTGTGGAGCGTGACATCACTCGTATCGTTACCCCCGGTACTGTTACAGAAAGCTGTATGCTGGAGGAGAGCCGGAATAATTACTTTGGCTGTATGTATGCACAGGATGGCAAGTTTGGCATGGCTTTCTGTGATATCTCCACCGGCGCATTTTATGCCACCACTTGTAACGATGCCGCCTCTGCAGCATCCGAGTTGGGTCGTTTCTCCCCTGCGGAAGTTTTGCGTTGGGGGGAAGGTGTCCAGGATGCCGCCATTGACGATGCGCTGTTCCATCGGCTCAGCTGCTGCGTCAATGAAGGTCAGCCGACGCAATTTGACGCAGAAAATGCTGAAAATCTGCTGACCCAGCACTTTGGTGCATCTTTGGCAGAACTGGGTCTTGCCGGCTTTACCGCCGCAACTGTGGCAGCAGGTACTTTGCTGCAGACCTTAATCACGTTACAGAAAAATGAGCTGGCGCATATTCGTCAGCTGCAATACTACACCTCCGGCCGATTCATGGAACTGGATCTGGATGCCCGTCGCAATCTGGAGCTGACAGAAACCATGCGGTCTAAAGAAAAGAAGGGTTCCCTTCTGTGGGTTTTGGATAAGACCCGTACCGCCATGGGTGGCAGACTGCTCCGCTCCTGGCTGGAAAAACCCCTTTTGGATGCTGCGCAGATCCAGCGCCGTCAGGCAGCAGTGGAAGAACTGGTAGAGTCCACTATCTGCCGCAGCGAGCTGAGTGAAGCATTACGGGATGTTTCCGATTTAGAGCGTGTGACAACGCGGATCGTCACCGGTAATGTCAACTGCCGTGACCTTTTGGGATTGGCGTCCGGTATGCGGGCACTGCCTGCTGTAAAGGCACAGCTTTGCAAGATGGAATCTCCCCTGCTGGTAAAAATCAACGACGCTATCGAAGATTTGACCGATTGCGCCGCACTAATCGAAAACACCATTGTGGATGAGCCCCCGCTGACCATTCGTGAGGGTGGCATCATTCGTCCCGGTGCTAACGCAGAAGCTGACCGTCTCCGTGACATCATGAACGGCGGTACCGGTATTTTGGCAGCCATCGAGGCATCGGAACGGGAAAAAACCGGTATCCGTACCCTGAAGGTAGGCTATAACCGGGTTTTTGGCTATTACATTGAGGTTTCCAAGTCTTTTGTGGATCAGGTTCCCGACGAATACATCCGCAAGCAGACACTTACCAACTGCGAGCGTTACATTACTCAGGAATTGAAGGAACTGGAGAACCAGATCCTCAATGCCAAGGAACGCTTGACCGCTCTGGAATATCAGATCTTCACCGAACTTCGGGAGACCCTTGCCAAGCAGGCAGCCCGGGTGCAGATCACTGCTGCAGCCATTGCAGAAGCGGATGTGCTGTGTTCTTTGGCAACTGTTGCTGTACAGCGTGGCTACTGCCGCCCTGAAATCAGTCTGGGTAATGAAATTTCCATTACCGACGGCCGCCACCCCGTGGTGGAGGTAGTGCTGAAGGATTCTCTGTTCGTACCCAACGATACTGATCTGGGTCGTGCAGATCATCAGGTAAGCATCATCACCGGTCCCAACATGGCAGGTAAGTCCACGTATATGCGCCAGGTTGCATTGATCACCCTGATGGCGCAGATTGGCTCTTTTGTTCCTGCCCGAGCCGCTACCATCGGCATCGTAGATCGAGTATTTACCCGTATCGGTGCCAGCGATGACCTGGCATCCGGTCAATCCACCTTTATGGTGGAAATGGCAGAGGTGGCTTCCATTCTAAAATACGCCACCTCCAAGAGCCTGCTGATTTTGGACGAGATTGGCAGAGGTACATCAACCTATGACGGCATGGCCATCGCCCGTGCAGTGCTGGAATATGCCGCTGATGTCAAAAAGCTGGGTGCAAAGACCCTCTTTGCCACCCATTATCACGAGCTGTCCACCATGGAGGACAAGCTGCCCAATGTAAAGAATTTTAACATTGCGGTGAAAAAGCGTGGGGATAAGATGATCTTCCTGCGTAAAATTGTTCCCGGTGCTACCGACGACAGCTATGGCGTAGAGGTTGCCAAGCTGGCAGGTCTGCCCAATGCCGTTATCAACCGCGCACGGGAAATTCTCGAGGAACTGGAAAACGAAGCCGGTGTCGTCCATGTCCGCCCTGTTATGGAGGATGAGGACGATCAGATCAGTATGATAGATCTGACCCAACAGCAGGTATGCAACGCGTTGCAGTCCATTTCCGTGGAGACGCTTACCCCCATTGAAGCCATGAATGAACTTTACAAACTCAAGAAGATGCTGAACGGATGAATAATACGGATTTTCAATCTCACTCTTTGAACCAAAAGGAAAAGTTTTTTGGCGCTTGCTGGCTGATTTTTGAAACTTTCTTCTTTTCTGCACTGTTGCAACTGTTCAATAAACTTTTGCCCACCCCCATGCCCCAGACAGTGGTGAATTTTGTGTTCTTTACTGTCAATTTCACAGCTGTGGCACTTTTGTTCCGGAAATATCTTGGGGCGCAGTACCGGTTGGTGCCGGATACCATCGGTAAGATTCTGGCTGGTGCTGTGATTGGTTTTATGGCCTATTGGGTATTCAGCTTTCTGTTGATGCAAATTCTGCTTGCTTTGGATCCCGGATTTACCAGCATCAACGATACTGCGATCCAAACGCTAGTAGCGCAGGATTATGCCCTGATGTTTGTTGGTACTGTGATCCTTGCCCCCATTACAGAGGAAACGCTGTTCCGGGGATTGATTTTTCGAGGACTTCACGACCACATGCCGGTGCTTGCCTGGATACTTTCTGTTGTATTCTTTTCTCTGGTGCATATTTTTGGCTACATCGGTGCGTATCCCTTTACAACATTGTTGCTGTGCTTCTTACAGTATATTCCCGCAGGTATTTGCCTTGCCGGTGCATACCGGCTATCCGGCTGTCTGCTTTCCCCGATTCTCATTCATGGGCTGGTCAATTTTGTAGCCATGCTGTCTTTGAGGTGAATTTTATGCCCAAAATCATTCAACTTTCCCAACATGTTGCCAATTTAATCGCCGCCGGTGAGGTGGTGGAACGCCCTGCGTCTGTGGTCAAGGAGCTTCTTGAAAATGCAGTGGACGCTGGTGCTTCCAAGGTTACCATCGAAATCAAAGATGGCGGTATGACCTTTATTCGTGTTACCGACAATGGCTGCGGCATGCTTCCTGAGGATGCACGCACTGCCTTTTTGCGCCATGCCACATCCAAGCTGCGCAATGCAGAGGACTTGGCAGCCATTGGCACCATGGGTTTCCGTGGTGAAGCTCTGGCGGCGATTGCCTCTGTCAGCCGCATTGATCTGATGACCAAAACTCCCGGCAGTACAGCCGGCACTGATTTGCATCTGGAGGCAGGTCAGATCACCGAGGAATCCGAGGTTGGCTGTCCCGATGGCACTACCATCATTATCCGGGATCTGTTTTTTAACACGCCTGCACGAATGAAATTTATGAAGGCCGATACCGTGGAAGGTGGGCGTGTTACTGCTGCTGTGCAACTGCAGGCACTGGCGCACCCCGAGGTGGCCTTTACCTATCTGCGTGATGGCAAGCAAATTCTCTCCACCCCCGGTTCCGGAAAGCTGGAGGATGCCGCCTACTGCGTCTATGGCCGGGATTGCGCCAAGCTGGTAAAGGTGGAAAGCCGTTGGGAAAATTACACTCTTACCGGCTTTGTTTCCAAGCCCACCGATGCCCGTCCCAGCCGAAATATGCAGACATTTTTCGTCAATGACCGCCCGGTGCGTTCCAAGTTGCTGATCTCCGCCTTGGAGGAGGCCTACCGTAATCAGCTGATGGTAGGTAAATTCCCTGCCTGCGTGCTGCATTTGCGTTTACCTGCCAATGCGGTAGATGTAAACGTGCATCCTGCTAAAACAGAAGTGAAATTTCTGTCGGAAAAGGCAGTTTTTGACTGTGTGCATTATGGCGTACTGGGTGCGCTGAATAAGCAAGTGGACAGACCTCAGGTTCAGTTTAAGCCCAATACCACTTACACATCTGCACCCCCTACAGCGAAACCCGTACCTAAGCAGGAAACTTTCTTCCGCACTATGACCGCAGAGGAATATAAGAATTTCTCTGCCGCTGTGCAAAGTGCACCTCAACCGAAAAAGGAAACCGCCGCAGCCACATTCCAGGCTGTAGAGCGTCAGCAAAATGTTTCTGTGCTGGAAACCGTCAGCATTCCCTCCATCGCGCAACTGAAGGAGGCACCGAAATGTGCGGCAGTGATCCCGCAACATAAGGAAATTGTGGAGCCCATTCCCGTGGAAGCCCCTCAAAATGACATGGCGGAAACCGAGCAGGTTGCCATGGAAATGCCCGCACAGATCCCCTGGCGAATGGTGGGCGAATTGTACAATTCCTACATTCTTGTGGAGCAGGGCGAGGATGCTTTCCTCATTGACAAACACGCTGCCCACGAGCGAATCCTTTTTGAGAAGCTGAAGGCAAATCAGGAATCTATTTCTTCCCAGATGCTTTTGACTCCCATTCCCGTCCGCCTCAGCCCCGAAGGTGCGGCAGAACTGCTGAGTAACACCGATATGCTTCGGGAGTTAGGCTTTGAAATGGAAGAATTTGGTGACAATACGGTTCTTCTGCGGCAGATCCCCATGGATCTGGATACATCGGATGTTGCCGATGCTGTAGAAACCCTGGCCGCAGATCTGCTTCGTGGTCGCCGTGAAAAGGCAGATACTGTCCGGGATGAGATCCTGCACACTGTCGCCTGCAAAGCCGCCATCAAAGCCGGTTGGATCAACGACGAAAAAGAGTTACTGGCGCTTGTAAAGCAGGTCATGGCCCGGGAGGATCTGAAATACTGCCCCCATGGCCGTCCCATTTGCATCAGCCTAAGTAAAAAGCAACTGGAAAAACAGTTTAAGCGTTCTTAAATCACAAAGGAGGCACCGCCCATGGACAACATCATATGTATTGCCGGGCCTACAGCCTCCGGAAAGACTGCATTGGCGGTGGAGCTGGCCAAACAGCTGAACGGTGAGGTCATTTCCTGCGACTCCATGCAGATTTATCGTCGCATGGACATTGGCACCGCCAAACCCACCAAAGATGAAATGCAGGGTATTCCCCATCACATGATTGATGTGGCGGAGCCGGATGAGGATTTCTCCGTCAGTCGCTACTGTGAAATGGCAACGCCCATTTTGGACGACATTCTGGCTCGCGGCAAGACCGCCATCATTGCCGGCGGTACCGGTCTTTATATGGATTCTCTCATTCGTGGTAATGATTTTGCCCCCTACCCTTCCACCGGCGCAAGAGAGCGTTTGGAGAAGGAGGCAGATGAAAAGGGTATGGATGTTATGTTAACCAAACTGCGTAGCATTGACCCGGAAGCTGCAGAAAAACTCCACCTGGCTGACCGCAAGCGGATCATCCGCGCTTTGGAGGTTTTTGAAGAAACCGGCGAAACCATCACCGCCCACAATAAGCGAACTCAGGCCATTCCGCCCCGGTACAATCCTCTGTGGCTGGGATTGGATTTTGAGCCCCGGCAGAAGCTGTACGACCGCATTGATTTGCGTGTGGGAATGATGCTGGAGCAAGGTTTGGTCAAGGAAATTCAGGATCTGCTGTCCTCGGGCATTCCTTCCAAATGCACCGCTATGCAAGCCATTGGTTACAAGGAATTTGTGGCCGCTTTAGAAGACAACGGCACAATCGAGGATGCCGCAGATGAGGTTCGTAAGGCCTCCCGGCACTATGCCAAGCGCCAGCTGACCTGGTTCCGCAGAAACCCCAAAATGAATTGGCTTGTCCGCCACGAAGGGGAAGAATTTCCCGAAATTCTCTCCCGGGCAAGACAGCTTGCGTGCCAATTCGACAAGTAGAATCTGCTACCATATGTATATCCCAAAGAAAGAAGGTATACATATGTCTGAACAAATCAATTTACAGGAAGCCATTTTAAAGGAAGTTCGTCGGGACAAAATACCGGTGACACTTTTTCTCATGAATGGCTTTCAACTCCGTGGGATCATCACTGGCTATGACAGCTTTGTGGTGGTGCTGGTAACCGATGGCAAGCAGCAGATGATCTACAAGCATGCCATTTCCACCTTAGCACCGATCCGACCGCTGAAAGCAGCTGCCACTGCATAAGCAAACAAGCGACGGAGTCATTTCCGTCGCTTGTTTTATCCGTAAAGAAAGAAGGCTTTTTATGTCCATTGCTGAAAATATTGCCCGAATCCGGGAACAGATGAAGGATGCAGCCATTGCTGCAGGCCGAAATCCGGAGGACATTCTCCTCTGCGCCGCCACAAAAATGAATGGCTCGGATGCCGTCCGGGAAGCCATTGCTGCCGGCGTGGATGTATGCGGAGAAAACCGGGTGCAGGAGCTGACCCAAAAGATGTCCGAGCAGGCCTATGAAGGTGCGCCGGTGCATTTTATTGGTCATCTGCAAACCAATAAGGTCAGGCAGGTCGTGGGCAAAGTGGATCTCATCCAAAGCGTGGACAGCCTTCGTCTGTTGGAGGCAATTCAAAAAGAAGCTGCGCGACAGGGAATTTGTCAGAACATTCTGCTGGAAGTAAATATCGGTCAGGAGGAAAGTAAGTCCGGCTTTGCTGCCGGAGAAATCTCCGATCTTGTGGAACATTTCCACGATTTTTCCAATATTTGTCTTCGCGGACTCATGGCAATCCCCCCAATTTCCCAAAAATCGGGGGATAATCGCAAATTTTTTCAAAAAATGTATGCACTGGCTGTTGACATAACGACGAAAAAAGTAGATAATGTATGTGTGGATATTTTGTCTATGGGTATGTCCGATGATTTTGCAGATGCCATTGCCTGCGGCAGTACCATGATCCGCATCGGCACAGCGATCTTTGGTCAGCGGAATTATACCTAAACATATAGGAGGAAACAATTATGAGTTTTTGGGATAATGTGAAAAAATTTGCACAGCCGTACTCTGAAGATGAGTATGATGAATATGAAGAGGAGGAGACCGAAGGTCTTGAGGAGACTCAGGAAGAGCGTCCTGCTCGTCCCCGCCGCGCACCTCTGTTCGGTGCTTCCAATGACGATACTCCCAGTTATAGCGCTAAGCCTACTGGCACCTCTGCTTTCAGCGGTCAGGTAGTCAGCATGGGCAATAAGCAGGAAGTGGTTTTGTTCCACCCCGCCAACTTTAACGACGCTTCCAAGGCAGCTGATGATCTGCGCAACAGAAAGGCTGTTATTGTGAATATGGAAAATGTAGATAAGGCCATGGCCCGTCGCGTGGTGGATTTCCTGTCCGGCTGTGCTTATGCACTGGATGGTAAGGTTAAGAAGGTGGCACAGTCCACTTATCTGTTCTGCCCCCACAACATGGAAGTAATCGGCGATCTGGAAAGCCTGCAGGCTGAAGCCGAATCCTACATCTAATAATATCTAATCGACAGAGAGAGGATAGCGTTATGATTACACCGCAGCAAATCGAACAAATTTCCTTTGGTCGGGCAACCTTCGGCGGCTATGATATGCAGTCCGTCGACGAAATCCTGGGACCTCTGACTGAAGACTACGTTACACTTTACAAAGAAAACGCTCTGCTCAAGAGCAAGATGCGTGTTCTGGTCACCAAGTTGGAAGAATATCGCAACAACGAGGAATCCATGAAGGATGCCATCGTCAACGCACAGAAGACCTGCGACCAGATGGTCAAGACTGCAGAAGAAAAGTGTGCACAGATGCTCAATGATGCCAGTGCACTGGCTGTTGAAAATGCAAAGAATGCCGATGCACTGATCGCTGCTGAAAATGAGCGTGTGGATGATGCCCGCCGTGCTGCTGCCGACAAGATCGACCAGCTGACCGCTGAGCTGACCGCTTGCATTCAGACTTTGAATCGCATCAAGGCTTCCAATGCCCCTTCCCCCATCGGTGAGTCCTTCTACGATTACGACAAGGAACCCGATATGGACGCAACTGACGCAGTTGCCGCTGAGATCTCCGCCAATTTGGAGAATCTGGTTGGCACAACCGATGATGTTACGCCCAAGGCACAGCACAACGAGACCATGCCCAAGTTTGGTGAGCTGAAGTTCGGCCCCAACTATGATCCCACTGCAAAATAATAGTATGTAATGACGAGGACACGTGCCCGCTTTTCCCTATCCTCAGAGAGCTGCTACATGGTGAGAGGCAGCGATACAGAAGCGGCGCATATCCCCTCTGAACAGCGCACTGAAGCCCTATGGGGTGTGTAGGCTGCGCCGGTGTTGCGCCCGATACAGCGCACCTAAGTGCCGCCGAAAGGCGGAACAAGAGTGGTACCGCAGAGGTAATTGCACCTTTGTCTCTTATTCCAAGGGACAAAGGTGTTTTCTTTTATAAAATCACGGAGGTTTATCCAATGGACTACAAAAATACTATCATCACCCCCAAGACCGACTTCCCCATGAAGGCCGGTCTGCCTGCCCGGGAGCCGGGTATGCTGGCTGCTTGGGAGGAAATGGATCTTTACAGCGCAATGCTGGAGAAAAATAAGGATCTGCCCCCCTTCATTCTGCACGACGGCCCTCCCTTCTCCAATGGCTTCATTCCCATGGGTCACGCACTGAACAAAACTCTGAAGGACTTTATCGTCCGCAGCCGTGCCATGACGGGCTTCTATACGCCTTATGTCCCCGGCTGGGATAACCACGGTCTGCCCATTGAGCGTGCCATTGAAAAGTCCAAGAGCAAGCTGAACAAGGATATGTCTGTTCCCGAGTTCCGCAAGGCTTGCGAGGACTTTGCTGAGGACTTTATCCAGAAGCAGATGGGCGGTTTCAAGCGTTTGGGTGTTGTAGGCGACTGGAAAGAGCCCTATCGCACTATGGACAAGCATTTTGAGGCGCAGGAAGTGAAGGTCTTTGGTCGGATGTTCGACAAGGGCTTTATCTACAAGGGTCTGAAGCCCGTTACCTGGTGTCCTTTCTGTGCAACTGCTGTTGCAGAAGCTGACATTGAGTATCAGGACGATCCTTGTACCTCTGTCTATGTAAAATTTGCCTTGAAGGATGACCAGGGTAAGCTGGCTGGCTTTGACCTGAGCAAGACCTTCTTCGTCATCTGGACCACCACTATCTGGACTCTGCCCGGCAATATGGCAATCTGCCTGCACCCCCGGGATTCTTATGTTTTGGTCAAGGCTGAAAATGGCGAAACCTACATCATGGCCGAGGCTCTGATGGAAAAGACCATGAAGATGGGCGGCTTTGAGAACTACGAGGTTCTGGCTACTTATCCCGGTCAGTTCTTTGAAAATATGCTGGCACAGCATCCCTTCCTGGATAAGACCTCCCGTCTGGTCAACGCTGAGTATGTCACCATGGACTCCGGTACGGGCTGTGTTCACACAGCTCCCGGTTTCGGTGCTGACGACTATCAGACCTGCATGCGCTACGGCATGGATCTGGTGGTTCCCGTGGACGACTACGGCCGTCATACCGACTATGCCGGCAAGTACGCCGGTCTGAAGACTGAAGACTCCAACCCCATCATTCTGGAGGACATGAAGGAAGCAGGTTCTCTGTTCGCATCTGAGCAGATTGTCCACTCCTATCCTCACCATGACCGCTGCAAGAAGCCCGTTATCTTCCGTGCAACTCCTCAGTGGTTCTGCTCTGTGGAATCCTTCAAGGACAAGGCTGTGGAAGCCATCGAAAATGTCCAGTGGTTCCCTGCTTGGGGCGGCGACCGTATGGTCAGCATGATCCGTGAGCGTGCCGACTGGTGTATTTCCCGTCAGCGTCGTTGGGGTCTGCCCATTCCCGTGTTCTACTGCGAAGATTGCGGCAAGCCCGTATCCACACCCGAATCTATTGAAAAGATCTCCAAGCTGTTTGACGAGCATGGCTCCAACATTTGGTTTGAAAAAGAAGCTATGGAGCTGATTCCCGATGGTTTCACCTGCCCCCACTGCGGTGGCAAGCAGTTCACCAAGGAAACCGATACCCTGGACTGCTGGTTTGACTCCGGTTCTACCCACTTTGCATCTCTGATGCACCGCACCCCCGAGCTGTGGCCTGCAGATGTATATCTGGAAGGCGCTGACCAGTACCGTGGTTGGTTCCAGTCCTCCCTGCTGACCTCCGTTGGCGCGCTGGACAAGGGAGCTCCCTTCAAGCAGGTGCTGACCCACGGTTGGGTGGTTGACGGTCAGGGTCGTGCAATGCACAAGTCCCTGGGTAACGGTGTTGATCCCGCTGACCTGATCAAGGACTTTGGCGCAGACATCGTTCGTCTGTGGGCTGCATCCTCTGACTATCATGTGGATGTGCGCTGCTCCAAGGAGATTTTCAAGCAGATCGCACAGAACTATCTGAAATTCCGTAACACCGCTCGTTATTGCTTGGCTAACCTGAACGACTTTGATCCCAACAATCTGGTGGCCGCTGCCGATATGGAAGAGCTGGACAAGTGGGCACTGACCAAGCTGGGCGAGCTGGTAAAGACCTGCCGTAAGGCTTACGAGAACTACGAGTTCCACATGATTACCCATGCTATCAATGATTTCTGCGTGGTTGAGCTTAGTTCCTTCTATCTGGACATTCTGAAGGATCGTCTGTACTGTGAAGAAGCTACCGGCTTGCGTCGTCGCAGCGCACAGACTGCGCTGTACCTCATCGTGGATGCCATGGCAAAGCTGTTCGCTCCCATTCTGGCCTTCACCTGCGACGAAATCTGGCAGATGATGCCTCACCGCGAGGGAGATGATGCCCGCAATGTTCTGCTGAATCAAATGCCTGCTGACTTTGCCGCTTATGCTCTCAGCGACGAGACCATGGCTAAGTGGGAGACCGTTATGAAGCTGCGTCAGGATGTCAACGGCATTCTGGAAAAGGCTCGTGCAGACAAGCGTATCGGTAAGGCTTTGGAAGCACATGTTACGCTGGCTACCGACAATGCCAAACTGAAGGACGCTTGCGAAGGCCTGAATCTGGCTGAGATCTGCATCGTTTCTGCCTGCGATTGGGCTGCCGCCGAGGAAGGCGCAGAGGTTGGCAATGGTGTCAACTATCCTGAACTGACCATCGCTGTCAGCGAAGCCAAGGGTGCCAAGTGCCCCCGCTGCTGGATGCACTCTGAAAACGCCGGTGCAGATGACCTCTGCCCCCGTTGTGCTGCTGTGGTTGCCAAGCTGGATATCGAAATCTAAAAGTATTGCCCACCGGTTACCCGGTGGGCAATTTTCTATGTAGCTTCAAAGTAGGCATCGATGCCATCTGCAATTCCTTTTACCATTTTGGTGCGGTACTCCGGTGATGCCATATTGGTATCTTCCTGGGGATTGGACATGAAGCCCATTTCCACGATGGTTACGGGGATCTGGCACCAGTTAATGCCCGTCATGGTATCCACATAATAAATACCACGGTTTTTTGCCCCGGTAGCCAGGCAGAACTTTTCCACCATTATCTGCGAGAGGCGGATGCTTTCTTCCGCCACACCAGCCGGCAGGTAGGGATTCTCTGTTGTGGGTGCACAACACAGCATGCCGTTTACCGTCGCATCCTCTGCACTGTTTGCATGAATGCGCACAAAAACATCTGCACCGCTTTCATTGGCAATTTGCGCCCGTTGGGCATTGCTCAAGGGGCAATCATTGTTACTGCGGATCATGACCACCTTGTAACCCCGGGCAATCAGCTCCTTCTCCAATAGCAGTGCCACATCCAGATTCAGCTGATATTCCGGGATCCTTGTGGCAACACCTTGTGTGCCGCTGGAAAGCTTTGCTTTCATAACTGCCGAACCCGGTCCGATGGGTTCTTGGTCAGAAATGCCCTTTTGCTGATGGCCTGCATCGATGCACACTGTAAGCACCTTCTCGGGCGGTTGTTCCCCCGATGGCGTCTGGGGAGTAGATGACGGTTGCGTTGTTGGAGATGTCTGCTGTATTGTAGATGGTGTTGTGGCAGAATTGGTCACGGCACAGCCGACCATCATGGATAAAACCACGCCGATCACTATGCTCAAATGCCAAATTTTTTTACCCAAACAAGCCACCTCCTCTTGCCGGAAATCTGATTTTATGGTAGCACAACGCCCCGGTATTTTCAAGCATTTCTCCTTTGACAATATTTTTCTTGGTTTCTAAAAAAATAGCTTGACAATTCCACTTCCTTTCGCTATAATAAGCACGTTCTGTTTGAGCCGCCGGTATAGCTCAGTTGGTAGAGCAGCTGATTTGTAATCAGCAGGTCGGGGGTTCGAGTCCGTCTACCGGCTCCAAACGGAGCGGACAAAATGAATATCTGGGGGAGTTCCCGAGTGGCCAAAGGGGACAGACTGTAAATCTGCTGCGTATCGCTTCGATGGTTCGAATCCGTCCTCCCCCACCAGAAAAGTCCAACACCTTTTGGTGTTGGACTTTTTCTGCGTTTGGGCATTTGGAGGATGGATTTGAATGGCGGCTCAAG
>JAZRRL010000042.1:0-22762 GCA_045650665.1 Faecousia sp.
CGCTTGGTATAACGGGTCATGGCGATACGAGCGGCCTCGATCTGGTTGCCGGTGATCCAGCCGGGCTCCAGAGCCTGGATGCCGAACTGACCGTATACAACCTTATTGCCGCGGGAAGCAGCGCCGGTCATACGACCACGCTGAACCTTGCGGTACTTGACTCTTTTGGGCATCAGCATTAGCGGTTGCCTCCTTCTCTACGGGTATAGGGTCTGTCGCCCTGGCGACGCTCACCACGACGCTCGCCGTTGTTGTTGCGGCGATCGCCCTGACGGCGTTCCCGACGCTCGCCACGGGGGGCAGCCTCAGGAGCAGCAGCGCGCAGAGTAGTATTCAGGACCTCACCCTTGTAGATCCAAACCTTAACACCGATGCGGCCATAAGTGGTGGCAGCCTCAGCGAAGCCGTACTCAATATCAGCACGGATGGTCTGCAGGGGGATGGTGCCCTCGTGATAGCTTTCGGAACGAGCGATTTCAGCGCCGCCCAGACGGCCGCCGCAGGTAACCTTGATGCCCTTAGCACCCAGGCGAGTTGCGGACTGCATAGCCTTCTTCATTGCACGACGGAAGGAAATACGCTTCTCCAGCTGCTGAGCGATGTTCTCAGCAACCAGCTGAGCGCTCAGGTCGGGGCTGCGAACCTCAACGATGTTCAGGTTAACGCTCTTGCCCAGACGGGTTTCCACATCCTTGCGCAGGTTCTCGATTTCGGCACCAGCCTTACCGATAACCACACCGGGACGGGAGCAGTTGATGTTGATCTTGACCTTGCCATTGCTACGCTCGATCTCGATCTTAGCCACGCCAGCGGCGTACAGCTTTTCTTTCAGATACTTACGGATGTTGTAATCTTCGACGACCAGGTCACCGACCTTGTCTTCGCGGGCGTACCAGCGGGAATCCCAATCCTTGATAACGCCTACCCGCAGTCCATGGGGATTAACTTTCTGACCCATAGCTACCTCCTGATTAAGCCTTCTCGCTCACACCGATGGTGATGTGAGTGGTTCTCTTGTTGATCCGAACGAATCCGCGACGGGATGCGATGCGGCCGCGCTTCAGAATAGGGCCTGCATTGGCGATCACGGTGGAAACGTACAGATTGTCGGCGTTCATGCCGTTGTTGTGCTCGGCGTTTGCCACAGCGCTCTTCAGCAGCTTAGCCATAGGCTCGCATGCTGCCTTGGAGGTCTGGCTCAGGTACGCGGTAGCAGTCTTGACGTCCTTGCCCCGGATCATGTCGCAAACCAGCTTCACCTTACGGGGAGACATACGGACGAACTTAACATGTGCAAATGCTTCCATTTTCGTACCTCCTTACTTGCTGTTAGCGGTCTTGCTGCCGGAGTGACCACGGAAAGACCGGGTCGGAACGAACTCGCCCAGCTTGTGACCGACCATGTCCTCAGTGACATAGACGGGAACGTGCTTGCGGCCGTCATGGACAGCGATGGTGTGACCGACAAAGGAGGGGAAGATGGTGGAAGCTCTGGACCAGGTCTTCAGAACCTTCTTTTCACCGGCCTTATTCAGCTCTTCGACGCGCTTATACAGCTCGGGAGCTACGAAAGGGCCCTTTTTGATACTTCTGCTCATTTCATTTCCTCCTTACTTGCTGTTTCTGCGCTTCACGATGAACTTGTTGGTGCGAGCCTTGGTCTTACGGGTCTTATAACCCAGAGCAGGCTTGCCCCAAGGAGTCACAGGGCCGGGACGGCCGATGGGGCTGCGACCCTCACCACCACCGTGGGGGTGGTCATTGGGGTACATAACGGAACCGCGGACGGTGGGACGGATACCCATGTGACGGGTACGGCCAGCCTTACCGATGTGGACATTCTCGTGATCCAGGTTGCCAACCTGACCGATGCAAGCGGTGCAGTTGGTGCGGATATAGCGGACTTCGCCGGAGGGCAGACGGACCTGAGCCAGCTCACCTTCCTTAGCCATCAGCTGAGCAGCGGTACCGGCGGAACGGACCAGCTGTGCGCCGTGGCCGGGCTGCAGTTCCACATTGTGGATAACAGTACCGACAGGAATGTTAGCGATGGGCAGGCAGTTGCCGGGCTTGATGTCAGCAGCTGCGGAGGAAACAACCTTGTCGCCAGCCTTCAGGCCGTTGGGAGCCAGAATGTAGCTCAGGGTGTTGTCCTCGTAGCGGATCAGTGCGATGAAAGCGGACCGGTTGGGATCGTACTCCAGACGCTCAACAGTAGCGGTCATATCCAGCTTCTGGCGCTTGAAGTCGATGATACGGTACTTACGCTTGTTACCGCCGCCGCGATGACGGACGGTGATGTGACCATAGCTGTTGCGACCTGCGTTCTTCTTGAGGGTCTCAACCAGGCTACGCTCAGGTTTTGCCTGCTTATCCACGCCGTCAAAAGCAGAAACGGTCATGTTTCTTCTGGCGGGGGTATAAGGCTTGAAAGTTTTAATAGCCATTTTGCGTTACTCCTTTATTGAGATTGGTTTAGACCATACCCTCGAACAGCTCGATGGTCTTGGAATCGGCAGTCAGAGTGACGATTGCCTTCTTGTAAGCGGGACGGCGGCCGGCGGGATAAGCACCGGTACGCTTGACCTTACCCTGCATACGCACGGTGTTGACCTTGGCGACCTTAACGCCGAAAACAGCTTCGACAGCAGCCTTGATCTCGGTCTTGTTAGCATTGATGGCTACTTCGAAGACGTACTTCTTGTCACCAATGTTTTCCATGGACTGCTCGGTGATAACCGGGCGTCTGATAATGTCGTAAACGTTCATCATTATGCGAATACCTCCACGATCTTGGCAAGGGCTGCCTGATCGACAACCAGCTTCTCAGCGTTAACGATGTCGTAAACGTTGATCAGGTTGGCGAAGGTAACCTCGCAGCCGGGGATGTTACGGCCGGACTTGACCACATTCTGGTCAGGAGCGGCAGTGATGACCAGGGGCTTCTTAGCAGCATCAACAGCAGCCAGGAAAGCAGCAAATTCCTTGGTCTTGGGAGCGTCCATCTTGATCTCGTCGATAACAACGATCTTAGCTGCAGCAGCCTTAGCACTCAGTGCGGACTTCAGAGCCAGACGCTTTGCCTTCTTGTTCAGGGTGTAGCTGTAATCGCGGGGCTTGGGAGCGAACACGATACCACCGTGAGTCCACTGAGGAGCACGGGTGGAACCCTGACGAGCACGACCGGTGCCCTTCTGCTTCCAGGGCTTACGGCCGCCGCCGGAAACCTCTGCGCGAGTCAGAGCGGACTGAGTGCCCTGACGGCAGTTAGCCAGGTGGTTCTTGACCACATCATGGACAACAGCCTGGTTGGGTTCGTTACCGGACACAGCTTCGGACTGTTCGATCTCACCAACCTGCTTGCCAGACATATTGTAAACTTTTGTAAGCATGATTTAAGATCTCCTTTCCTTAGCCTCTTGCGGAAGCCTTCTGGGGATTTCTGCCGGAAGCCTTCTGCGGGTTCTTGCTGATGTCTGCACCAGCCTGCTTTACCTTGTGAGTCTTGACGGTGTCGCGGATATAAACCAGACCGCCCTTGGGGCCGGGGATGGCACCGCGGATAACGATCATGTTCAGTTCTGCGTCAACCTTAACAACTTCCAGGTTCTGAACAGTAACCTGCTCATTGCCCATCTGACCAGCGCCGATCTTGCCCTTGAAGATACGAGCTGCGTCCAGAGCGCCCATGGAACCTGCGTGACGGTGGACAGCGCCGCCGACGTGGGTCATGTCAATGCGGTGTGCATTGTGGCGCTTGATAACGCCCTGATAACCGTGACCCTTGCTGATACCGGTGACATCGATCCAGTCACCAGCTGCGAAGGTGTCAGCCTTGACAACGTCGCCAACATTCATGTCAGCAGCGCTCTCCAGAGTGAACTCCTTCAGGTACTTCTTAGCCTCAATGCCAGCCTTCTTCAGATGGCCAGCCTCAGGCTTGGTCAGCTTGGACTCCTTGATATCCTCAAAGCCCAGCTGGACGGCGGTGTAGCCGTCGGTTTCTTCGGTCTTCTTCTGAGTAACGACGCAGGGGCCTGCTTCCACAACGGTAACAGGGATTACCTTGCCGCTCTCATCGAAGATCTGGGTCATGCCCACTTTCTTGCCGATGATTGCTTTTTTCATCTTGGGTTTTCTCCTTTTTTGTTAGGTTATTGGTTGACTGCCCATTGGGAGGCGGTCAACATGACCCGTGCCCGATGCTTTTCAGTGCGGGCAGCGGTGAATCCTTATATTATAATGTATAAGGATTACAGCTTTATCTCAATTTCAACGCCAGCCGGCAGGTCCAGGCTCATCAGAGCCTCGATGGTCTTCTGGTTGGGGTTGAGAATATCGATCAGACGCTTGTGGGTTCTGCGCTCGAACTGCTCACGGCTGTCCTTATACTTATGGACGGCGCGAAGGATAGTAACAACTTCCTTCTTGGTGGGCAGCGGGATGGGGCCGGAGACGGATGCGCCGTTGCGCTTTGCGGTCTCCACGATCTTTGCCGCGCTGGAGTCGATCAGCTGATGATCATAAGCCTTCAGCCGGATGCGGATCATTTGGTTTGCCATGGTTTGTTTCCTCCTTGATTTTCGTACTCAGTTTACTTGGTTTTGGCTGGGTACGGTCGAACTGTTTTTCGTATTCACGCCACCGTGCGTATCATTCTGAGCCATGAAAAATGGCCGACGCAAGCCGACCCTTTTCCAAGGCGCAGCGATATACGCAGCGCAAACCTTGGACAGTTCAGCCGCCCGATGACCGGACATACTCCGCAGAAGTTACCGTTTTTTAGACGCAATCTCCTGCATCATCGCAGTGCGCGCATAGTATCCCTACACACGCTCGACTATGATATCACCTTTTTCCCCTTTTGTCAAGCATCATTTTAGTGAAAATTCTAAAAAATTCCATGATTTTTCGTTCAAATTGCCAATGCATCTTTCTGTCAAAAAACGCTCTCCCATCGGAGAGCGTTTTTCTCATTTTAATTCCCACTGCTTGATCTGGTTGGATTTTTCATATAGGCGCAGATAGCTGTCATAGCGGGTAGATTCAATCTCCCCTGCTGCTATCGCCGCAGTTACCGCACAACCAGGTTCTTTTCTGTGGGTGCAATCATGAAATTGGCACTTGCCGATATATGCGCCAAAATCTGTAAATGCATACTGGAGATTTTCCTTCAGAATAATCTCCATCATGTCTGTATCAAACGACGAGAACCCTGGTGTATCTGCCACATAAGTTCCCTTCCCCAGATCATACAGCTCCACATGTCGAGTGGTATGTTTACCACGCCCCAGCTTTTGGGATACCTCGCCGGTCGCCAACGACAGTTCCGGACACAAGCGGTTTAGAATACTGCTTTTCCCCACACCGGAATTACCGGTAAAAGCTGTCAGCTTCCCTTCGATCAGCGCACGTAACTCCTCTACGCCGTCACCGGTCTCAGCACTGGTGCAAATCACCTGAAAGCCTGCATGACGATATATGCGTTCCAGATCCAGGGCAGGATCAAGATCGCATTTATTGATACACAGATACACCGGTACTTCCTGGTCACCGGCAATCGCAGCCACACGATCGATCAGAAATGGCTCGGTTACCGGATTGACATTCGCAGCAAAAACCACCAGCGCATCCACATTAGCAACTGCAGGACGCACAAAGTGATTACGTCTGGGGAGAATTCGCTCCACCATACCTTTGCCGTTTTCGACGGATATTTCCACCATGTCACCGGTCAAAGGGCTGTTACCTTCTTTTCGCAGGATACCACGAGCACGGCAGGAGATCGTTTGATCTCCTGCACGTACATCGTAAAATCCACTGATAGACCGGATAATCCGGCCCGTTGTTTTCTCACTCATGGGCAATTATACACCAAACTCGTCATCTGTGAAATCAATCTGGAAAAGCCAGGTGGTTTCAGCGTCATCGTCAAGCTTGGCTGTAAAGGTTTCCAAACCCTCGCCCCAAAGCTTCACTTCGACTGAGATCGTTCCTGCAAATACTTCCCGTTGCGCAACCAGTTCCGTACCCTTCCAAATTGTCAGGACACAATTTTCATTCGGTACTACTTGCAATTCCAAGGGGATCATTACCTCTACAGAATTATCCGGAACCACTACGGGCGGTGTATCTACAATTTCCTTTCCTTTGGAAACCGTCAATGTAACAAAGGTGTTTGCATCGTACTTAATGCCATCTTTGGGGAACGGATCTTGTGCCAAAACCGTGCCTTTCGGCTCATCGCTTTCAATCCATTCAATCTCTACATTGTGGAAACCGGCCTCTGTCAGCATATGCTGTGCAACAGACTCGCTATAGGTCACGACCTTAGGCAGGTCACCCATTACGATTTGCGGTCCGGTACTGATCCACAAGGTAACCGTTTGACCTTCTGTCAAGGGCTCACCTGCGATAGGATCTGTACGAATTACGCTGTCCTTTTCAATCGTGCTGCTGGTTTCCGTCTTTGTCAGGAAAAGCAGATTCAGCTTCATTGCGTTCAAATAATTTTTTGCCTGATCCTGAGGAGATGTAGCCAAATCCGGCATCGTCTTGCCCTTGAGTTCCGGTCCACGACTGACCGTAATCAGAATAGTATTGCCTTTTTTGATTTCTTCGCCAGCTTGAGGATTCTGCTCGATGATCTCGCCTTTTTGGTACTGATCGCTGTATGGCTCATCTCTTACGATCACGATCACATCGCCATAATCTTTATTCTTATCATAAATCTGACCTACCAGATTGGGCGCAAAAATCGTTTCGTCCTTGGTATTGCCTCCACTAAGCACAACATACAACAAAAGCGCAATCGCAATTACAGCAACAACGGCACAAGCAGCAATGGCAATCGTAGTTACCTTGCTCCGTTCCGCTTTTGTTTCCACAATAACTTCCCGATGTCGAACAGGCTTTTGCGGTGCGCGGGTAGGCTTACCTGCTGCAGGGCGAGGCTTGGGAGGCGCAGTTCTGACCGGAGCATGTTCAACTGCAGGCTTCGGCGTAATTTCGTCTGTTTCCCGCTTGGGCGGTTGCATCCGCATTGCTGCATCAATATCTGCATCCGGATTGTTATAATCAAACAGAATGGTGGGATTCTTCCGGAACTCATCCAGATCTGTCAACAATGCACCGGCAGAAGGATAACGATCTGCAGGATTATTGGACATAGATCGTACGATGATCTGTTCCAAGCCACCGGGAATGTTGGGATTGATTACAGAGGGCAATGTTGCCTTACTGTTAATGTGCTGAATTGCCACTGCAACCGGTGTTTCGCCATCATAAGGCGGACGGCCGGTGGCCATCTCATACATCACAACGCCCAAAGAGTACAGATCGGACCGGTTGTCAACTCTGCCGCCCTTGGCCTGTTCCGGAGAAATATAATGCACAGAACCCAAAGCTTCTTTGGTCAACGTGTTGCTTTCAGACATAACACGGGCAATACCAAAGTCCGTCACCTTGACAGAACCGTTTTTTAACACCATCACGTTGTGCGGTTTGATATCCCGGTGAATGATACCACGGCTGTGCGCATGATCCAGCGCCTTGGCGATCTGAATTGCAAAATGGAGTGTTTCCTTCCAATTCAGTGTGCCCTTCTTTTCCATGTACTGCTTCAGGGTGATGCCATCGATCAGTTCCATGACGATATAATCCGCCTCATCGGTAGTAGAAACGTCATAAACCGACACAATATTGGGATGGCTGAGCATAGCAACTGCCCGACTTTCTGCATGGAAGCAGCGACGGAACTCATCGTCCTTGGTATATTCTGCACGAAGAATCTTGATTGCAACCAAACGATTCAAGCGATGACAGCGTGCTTTATATACCACTGCCATGCCGCCGGTGCCGATGACCTCCAGTATCTCATATCGGTTATCCAATAACCGACCGATATATTTATCCATATCCATATAAGTATCTCCTTCTCTATGCTGCTCAGATCTGTGCCAGCACGCAGGTCACATTATCCGGTGCGCCACGTGTTTTGGCAATCTCGAGCAACTGTTGGCAGCAATGTGCCTTCTCCGTTCCGTGAACTACTTCAAACAGCATTTCCTGATCATCCATGGTATTGCTCAATCCATCAGAGCACAGAAGCAGAAAATCTCCACGTTCCAGATCCAAATGGAATAGGTCAGCCTCTGCAATGCTTTCCGTACCAACGGCGCGGGTGATGTAATTTTTACCCGGGTAGTTTTTGGCAGCTTCCGGAGTCAATTCTCCCCGCAGTACCATCATCTCTACCAGAGAATGGTCAACTGTCACCTTTTGGATACCGCTCTCACTGATGCGATAGGCGCGACTGTCGCCAACATTGACAATCGTAGCTTCCTTACCCTTAATCAATGCAGCAACTAATGTAGTACCCATGCCGGAAAATTCTTCAAACTGCTGTCCTTGGTCATATACGGTAAAGTTTGCCAATTTAACTGCCGCCTGGAGCATTTGATCGATCTCAGCCTGGGTCATACCATTTACCCAAGTTCTTCGGATCTCCCCTACAAAAACCTCCGCTGCCAAACTGCTGGCAACATTACCGGATTTGGCACCGCCCATACCATCACAGACGATACACAATACCGCATCACGCCCCAGTTCTTCAATTTGGTAAATATCCTGATTCTGTACGCGGACGCATCCGGGGTCTGTAACTCCCCAATACTGCATATAGCTTCACTCCCTTCGGGTGATTGGATCATTACCTGCTTTGTGCAGGTGTATCTTGTTCTTTTGTGTATTTTCTTCTTAATTGGCCGCAGGATGCATCAATATCTCCACCCAAGGTTCTGCGAACTGTTGCGGTGATGCCGGCATCCTCCAGCGTTTTTTGAAACCGAGCTACCGCATTGCGGGAGCTGGGTTTTAGTGGGCTTTCTTCTACATGATTCAGTGGGATCAAATTGAAATGCGCCGGCAGACCCTTCAATCTGCGGATCAATTCCTTAGCATGCTCCACGGAATCATTCACGCCATCAATCATGGCATATTCAAAGGAAATTCGCCTTGATGTTTCCCCGTAGTAACGGCGGCAAGCTGCCAGCAATTCCTCTGTAGGATATGCCTTATTCACCGGCATAATGGTGTTTCGTACCGCATCATTGGGTGCGTGCAAGGAAACTGATAGTGTAATCTGCAGTTTCCGTTTTGCCAATTCATCAATCTTAGGCACCAGGCCGCAGGTACTCAAACTAATGTGGCGCATGGAGATATTCATGCCCTCCGGGCTGTTTACCAGTTCCAAAAAGCGCATGACATTATCAAAATTATCCAAGGGCTCGCCAATGCCCATCAAAACGATATGGGAAATAGGTAAACCGGAATCGATCTGTGTGAACAGCACCTGATCCAGCATTTCATGAGGCTCCAGCTTTCTCACCAGACCACCCAAAGTGGATGCACAGAAGGCGCACCCCATCAGGCAACCTACCTCAGAGGAAATGCAAACAGTGTTGCCGTAATGATAACGCATCAATACGGTTTCCACGCAGTTGCCATCTGCCAACCGCCATAAGTATTTAATGGTGCCATCCTTTTGGGATTCTTGCTTGCGTACCACCTCAGGTGCGCAGATGGGATAGCGGCTTGCCAATTCTGTCCGCAGATTTTGCGGTAAATTGGACATCTCGTCATAACTTCTGACGCCCTTGTGCAGCCATGTAAAGACCTGCTTGGCACGGAAGGCCGGCTGTCCCAGTTCCTTGAGGACCGCGCCGATCTCTGCCATGGTCATAGATTTCAAATTTGCGTTCATGCCTTCCTCCGCAGTTTGGCAATAAAGAATCCGTCGGTATCATATTCACCGGGTACCAAAGTCAGCATTCCGGTGGTATTCTTGGGAAATACCGCAGGCAAATCCAAGGGTTCCAGTTCAAAATCGCTGCGATGCTTCAGGAACGCCTCTACAACCGCTTCGTTTTCTTTTCTTACCAATGTGCAAGTGGAATAAAGCAGTACCCCACCGGGTTTCACATATTCCGCCTGCTTATCCAGAATGCGCAGCTGCAATTGAGGCAATCTGGCCATTTCGTCCGGATCTTTATAGCGAATGTCAGGCTTTTTGCGGATAATGCCATAACCGGAGCATGGTACATCTGCCAGCACTACATCCATCTTTTCCAGCCAGCCTGCATGATTTTCTGTAGCATCCTGCTCACGCACCAATACGCAATCCAAGCCTAACCGATCTGCACCATTGTGGATCAGTGTGGTTTTGTGGCGATGAATGTCGCAGGAACGAATATGCCCCTTGTTTTCCATGGCAATGGCTGCTGCAAAAGTCTTTCCGCCGGGTGCAGCACAGCAATCCAACACACGGGTCTGCTCTCCCACCGGAATCCCGGCGCAAAGAACACTGAGCTTTCCCGCTGCATCCTGAACATAAAACAAACCGTCCTTAAATGCCTGCAGTTTTTCCAGGCTACCGGTATTACTCAATATCAGGCAATCCGGCATCCAGGGATGAGGCAATGCCACAACATCCTCTTCTTTTAAGGTTGCAATCAATGCATTCGTGGTGGTGCGCAGGGTATTAACCTGCACAACCGTCTGAGGCGTGTCATTATTGGCTGCCAGCATAGGCTCCAACCGATCTTTGCCCACATAATCTCCCAAAAGATCAATGAGTTTTTGCGGATGGGAATAACGATCTTCCAAAGTTGTAGGTTGCTGCAGTGTTCCCTTTGTGCGTACACCATTGCGCAACACTGCATTTACCAGTCCCGGCGCAAAACGCTGAGCCCGGCAATATTTTTTTACTAAGTCCACCGATTCATTAACAGCAGCAGACTCAGGAATTTTGTCCAATTCATAGATCTGGTACAGACCCATGTGCAGGATGTCACGTACTACGGGATGCAAGTCCTTGACTTTCCCCGTCAGTAGTTGCTGCAGGAAGAAATCCAGCATTCCTCGATGCTGCAGTACGCCATAGCACAACCGGGTAGCCAATGCGGCATCCCGCTTATCCAGCCGGTCACGGGCGATATAATCTTTTAACACGCCGTTGGACCAGGCTGCCTGCTTTCGGCAGGCGATCAGCGCATCCAATGCTGTTTTTCTTGCAGACATATTTATCCCTCCAATGGGTGTCCTCTGAAATAATCCGGTGCGGCCATTCGTTTGCCGCCCTCTGCTTGCAAGGAACGAATCTCGATCGCGCCCTCACCGCAAGCTATCTGTAAACCGGTCTTGGTCAAACCCAAAATTTTACCCGGTGTGCCGTTTCCTTCCACCACCACAGTGGCATGGATCTTGAATTTCGTTCCGCCGATCTCAGCTGTTGCCACCGGCCAGGGATGCAGACCACGAACATGGTTGTGTACCTGCTGTGCAGTTTTCGTCCAATCGATTGCACACATGGTTTTATCCAGCATGGGGGCATAAGTTGCTTTGCTTGCATCCTGAGGAATGCCCTCTGCCTTTCCCTGTTCTACACGAGTCAAAGTTTTGCTTAAAAGCTCTGCGCCCAAAACTGCCAATCTATCCAGCAGTTCTCCAGCAGTTTCATTTTCTCCGATGGGTGTCTTCGCCACATCGATCATATCGCCGGCATCCATTTCCCGGCACAGATACATGGCTGTTACACCGGTTTCTGTCAAGCCATCCAGTACAGCCCATTGGTAAGGAGCGGAGCCGCGATACTGAGGCAAAACACTTGCATGAATGTTGATAAAACCCTTGGGGGCAATATCCAGCACCCGCTGAGGCAAGATCCGTCCGTAGGCAACCACTGCCACCACATCCGGCTGCAAAGCCTTCAGCTGTTCCACTGTTTCATCCTCCCGGAAATTTTCCGGTTGGAATACCGGCAGATCATTGGCGAGTGCCACCTCTTTCACCGGAGAATATACCATTTTCATACCCCGTCCCTTGGGGCGATCCGGCTGGGTGTACACACCAACTACCTGGAAACCATCCTCCAGAATCTTTGTCAGACAAGTTGCTGCAATATCCGGGGTTCCCATAAATACAACACGCATTTTATTTCCTCCAACGGAATTATTCGTCGGCTTCCAGTTCCTCCTCAGTCAGGAATCGCTCCATAACCTGCGTATACAGAATGCCGTCTAAATGATCCAGCTCATGGCAGAAGCAGCGACCGATCAATTCCTCTCCCTCCGCTTCAAACCACTCACCGTATCGGTTTTGTGCCCGAACCTTAGCATAGTAAGGGCGCTTTACAAGGCCGTACCGACCGGGTACGCTCAGGCAACCCTCCGGGCCTTCCTGCTCGCCATCGGTTTCCACCAGTTCCGGATTGATCAGTTCCAAAATTTCTTCTCCGGTATCTACGATAACCACACGTCGCAAAATGCCGATTTGCGGTGCTGCCAGGCCAACGCCGTTGGCTTCTTCCAAAGTTTCAGCCATGTCATCCAAAAGCTTATGCAGCTTTCCGTCAAATTTTTCCACCGGCTTGCACACCTTATGCAGTGCAGGATCCTTATCATCCAAAATTTTTCGCAATCCCATGGTATTTCCTCTCTATTCTTCCATTCCGTTTACATCCACGAAGGCGCTTACACCCCGGTTTTCCTTATCCTGCATGAATTGCCGCAATAAGTGTGCCAGCAACAACCGAAGGTTTTTGGTCATATGACACCGCAGGGTCAATCTGTAACGGAAATTATAGTTGATTTTAGGCACAATGCAGGGCGCAGGACCCAAGCACCGGCAGTTTTCGCCAGCATATGTTGCTTGCTTTAGGCAGGCATTCAGACTATCCCGGAATTTCGCCGCGCCACGCAGCACCCGGGCTTCCTCCTGCCCTAAGAATGTAATAGCAACCAGGTCGCCAAAAGGCGGGCATTCCTGAATCTGTCGCAGCTGCTGCTCCAGTTCAAAGAAACCATCGTAATCCTGCTTTGCCGCCAGTTCGATTACCTTATGCTTCGGCACGACCGTTTGGATCAGCGCCTCACCGGGAGCATCGCCACGACCGGCACGACCTACTACCTGCGTCAACATATTAAATGTTGTTTCGGCAGCACGGAAAGAGCCGCTGTACAGTTCCCGATCCGCATCCAGCACGCCGACCAAAGTCACATTCGGTAAATTCAGGCCTTTGGCAACCATTTGCGTACCGATCAACACCGGTACATGGTCATCCCGGAAATGATCCAGAATCTTTTCATGGGTATTAACAGCACTGACAGTGTCTGCATCCATGCGGGCAACTTCCATTTCAGGGAAACGCTCTTGCAGCTCCTGCTGAGCTTTTTGCGTACCCACACCCACTTTTTTAAGGGGGCCGCCACAAGCAGGACAGCGATCCGGAGCCGGAACGGAATAACCGCAATAGTGACACATGATACGCTCATTGGCACTGTGATAGGTAAGCTTTGCGCTGCAGCGGGGACATTCCGGTGCTTCCCGGCAATCCACGCACACCAACGTCCGGCTATTGCCACGGCGATTCAAAAACAGAATGCTCTGTTTTCCTGCCTTGTGCGTCTTTTCTACAGACTCCAGCAGGTCGTAGCTGAAAATGGAGTCATTTCCATTTTTCAGTTCCTCTCCCATATCCACGATGCGAACCTTGGGGAGTGTACGACCACCAAAACGATTTTTTAATGTATATAATTGATAATCGCCATTTTTAGCCCGGTACATACTTTCAACCGACGGTGTGGCTGAACCAAGCACCACCAGAGCATTTTCCCGAGCGCCCCGCCAAATAGCTACTTCTTTAGCAGAATAGCGGGGAGAATTTTCGGACTTATAGGAGTGTTCCTGCTCCTCGTCCAGAATAATAACGCCAAATTGTGAACTGGGTGCAAACACCGCACTGCGGGTTCCCACCACCACTCTGGCTTCACCGGAAGCGATACGCTTCCATTGGTCGTTTCGTTCTCCAGCAGAAAGGCTGCTGTGCTGAACTGCAACCCGGTCACCGAAATGCGCCGCCACCAAGCTAAGCAGCTGGGGGGTCAGACCAATTTCAGGCACCAACAGCAAAGCACTCTTGCCCTCATCCAGACAACGATTGATCAATTTCAGGTAAACCGCCGTTTTGCCTGATCCGGTAACACCATGTAAAAGCGCTACACCGGGCTTTTCCTGATGCATCTGCGCATTCAAGCCATCAAAGACTTGCTGTTGCTCTTGACTCAACACCAACGGACCATCCAGCACCGCCGGGTGGATTTCCTTACAGCGCAGAACCGGCTTATCTGTCAGAACCAGATAGCCCAATTCCACCAGCCGGTTAACTGTTGCGGTATTAGCGCCGGTATAGTAGCAAAGCTCCTTAACGGACACGCTGCCCAAACTACACATCAGCTCCAACACGCTACGCTGCATGGCTGCTGACTTTGGCCGATGGGCTGCAAATTCCATGGCTTCCTCTGCCGAGGCTGCCAGGGTTGCGATTTTCTCCGTCTTGTCCTTGGTTTGCCGCAGCAGGCTGGTCTTGCCGGTGATCCACTTTTTCTTCAGCAGGTACTGCAGTGTATTACGGAATTGCTCATCGTCGTCAACGATCGTGCGCAATGCAGCTTCGTCCGCCTGACCGCCCATATTTTCCAGGCATGTCAGAAGTTCCAAAGCAAATTCCCGACGAGGGAGCTTGTCCTTCCAGGACAGATCCTCTGTCAGCCGATAGGTATTCTTTTCCTTAAACCAAAGACCTGCCGGGAGCATGACGCGGACAGCTTCATAAAAGGTGCAGAAATACCGTTCCCGAAGAAATGCCGCAAGGCGCAGCATTGTGGGCATCAGCAAGGACTTTTCGTCCAATACCTGCTCAACAGCTTTCAATCCCCGGCAATCGCCTTCTTCCACCGAAAGCACCACGCCTTCACAACGCCGATTGCCACGACCGAAGGGTACCATCACCCGTTGTCCGGGCATAAGCACCATATCCGCCGGGATTGCATAGGAGTAGGGCTTATCGATGGCAAAATTTGCCGCAGAGACAGCAATTTTTCCAATCATGGCCCTTTCCTCCTTTTGTTATTTTGCGTATTCTTCCTTCAGTTGAGCAGTCAGCTTGCCCTCAGCCACTTCACGAATAGCCAGTGTCACCGGCTTTTCGGTCAATTCCTCACCAAGCTCCTCTGCTTCTTCAGCGATCTGGCGTGCACGCTGTGCAACCACATTCACCAGCAGGTAGCGGCTCTCAACATCTTTTAGCAAATCTGCTACGGGGGGGTACAACATATTCATTTCCTCCAATTACTTCATATCCGCCTGAGCGATGATATGTAAAATTTGATCGGCACAGGCTTCTGCCTGGTCGTTGACAACAACATGATGGTATTTGCTCTTTTGTTCCAGTTCCCACTTGGCACGTTCCAAACGCATAGCAATCTGATCCTCCGGTGTGTCACCCCGGCCACGGAGCCGGCGTTCCAATTCCTCCCAGGAGGGTGCTTCAATAAAAATCAAAATTGCGTCCGGGCGCTTGTTTTGCACATTAAATGCACCAATGGGTTCGATATCCAAAATTACATGCCCCTGCTTCAGCTTTTCCTCTACTTGCTCAGCAGGTGTACCATAGTAATTCTTGTTATGGGCATCGTATTCCAGGAAGGCATCCTCTTCGATCATCTTTTCAAACTGTTCGTTTGTGACGAAGTAGTAGTGCACGCCATCTTCCTCGCCGGGGCGAGCCGAACGGGTAGTGGCAGAAACAGAGAACTGCAGATCCGGTCTTGCAGACATAACCTGCTTCAGCACTGTACTTTTACCTACACCGGAAGCACCGGAAATAATAAACAGCTTTCCTTTAGACATTACGCATTCTCCCCTTCCTCACATTTTTCCGTCCACCGGGCAAAAAGTGTCTCGGGGGCGATAGCGGATAAGATCACATGGTCTGTATCCATGAGTAATACAGTCTTTGTTTTATGACCGTAGGATGCATCGATCAGCATTCCACGTTCTTTGGCCTCCTGCACCAAGCGTTTGATGGGTGCAGAGTCGGGTGTTACAACAGCCAACAGCCGCTTTGCGGCGATCATACTTCCAAAACCAATATTGATCAGCTTCATGGCAACCCCTTACTCGATATTCTGGGTCTGTTCCCGGATCTTTTCCAGTTCAGCCTTGATATCTACCACAATACGAGCCAAGCGTACATCGGTACACTTGGAACCGATGGTATTAGCCTCTCGGTTCATTTCCTGCAGCAGGAAATCCAATTTCCGACCAACAGCGCCACCGGTTGTCAGCATTTCGTTCATCTGTGCCAGATGGCTGCGCAAGCGGACGGTTTCCTCATCCACTGCCACCTTATCTGCAAAAATGGCAGCTTCTGTCAGGATTCGGCTTTCATCAATGTTGGTGGCAGACAGCACTTCCTTCAGCTTTGCTTCCAGACGGGCACGGTAATCGATAACAGTCTGTGCATTGCCCTGCTCCACCTGAGCAACCAGCTCCAAAATGGTATTTCCACGGCTACGCAGATCAGCATCCAGTGCCTGACCTTCGGTGCAACGCATAGCATCGTAACCGGCTAAAGCCTGATCCACGACACTCAGCAGATCCTTCAAGAGCTGTTCCTCATCCACCTGGGGCTTCTCCACAGAGAACACCTCCGGCAATCGGGAAACTGTCGACACGCTGATATCATCGCGAACTGCAAATTCATCCACCATCTGGCGCATTGCAGTCAGATAGCCTTCCAGAACTGCCTTATTCAAGGTAATGGTGGTATCGTCCGAATTTTCGGATTTCATGGAGATAAATACATCCACCTTGCCTCTGGAAACTGATGTTTTCACTGCCTGTTTTACTGCATCCTCCGCAAAAGACAAGCTGCGTGGCAATTTCACTGTGCAGTCCAGATAGCGATTATTAACAGAGCGCAGCTCTACTGTAAATTCTCTTCCGCTGACAGCCGCCACAGCGCGGCCGTAACCGGTCATACTTTTTATCACAGTTTTATCCTCCTGTAATGATCAGCTTTATTTCTGCGCGATCGCAGCCTCTGCGTTATATTCACCCACAGCACCTACCAGATCACTCAAAGCCGGATTGGAAACAATAACCTCTGCTTTGTACATAGCTGTACCGGTAGTGCTTACCGTTGAAAGATCTACCACGATCTGCAGATCCCGCGGTGTTACCAGATCCAGCCATGCCTTGGGGCCACGCAGTGTAACCTCTTTGTTCTGCGTGATGATTGTTGCCTCCATACCCTCGGGTGGAGCAATATATACAATATCCGTTACGGTTATTACACGAGTAGACAGCTCAGGAATCTCAATTTGGACATCCACCGTATTCTTCTCTGTCAAAAGTGTAAGATTTTCAGGCAGATTGATCGTAAAGGTCTTTGTTTCTGTCAGTTCCAGAATCTGGCTCAGCTTGATCTGGCCGATAACCAACTCATCTCCCAAATCCGCCAACAGCTTTTCACTGCCTGCAACCCGGATAGTGTCCACAGACATTGTCAGCTTACAATCATCCTGCTTCAGGCCACCGCCATCAATTACGTCCACGCGCAGGGAAATATCTTTCCACTGCTGGATCTTCAGGGTGTAGAGCACTTTTTCTGTATTGACCTTCAGGTGATCATTTTTAACCACATTTCCTTCTGCATCGTAGAAGGTGTAGCTGTATTGCTGGCTGATGGTCTCCTTTTGACCTTCCAGATTGACTTCCACCTTTGCCACTACAATACTGTCAACAACGGCTGTAGGTCCGGCAACTGTGATCTTCTCATAATCCAGCGTTGCCTTGTCCATAAAGGCGATATGCTGTTCCGGCACTGCGCCGCTAAACACCACCTGCACATCTACATCCTTGGACTTGCGGTCTACAATTGACAGTGTGATCTGCTGGGGTTTCTGACTCAGAATCTTAAAAGCATTGCTGGGCACATTGCCCGGATACACAATACTGTAGCTGAGGCTCTGTTCGCCAGCGCTGTAGATACGGGAAAGGTCTGCCCGGATGGTAATGTTGGAAGAATTCAACTTGATCATATCCGCACGATTGCCGGATAAACGCAAGGTCACCTTCGGCTGTGCATCTGATGCAAGCATCAGACCACGTTCCTGAAGGATCTCTTCATTTTCCAAAACTACCGGGATATTGTAGAAAGTATCTTCCCATTCTGGATTGACTACTGTAACAACATACAGCCACAATCCGAAGGAAATCAGTGCAGCAAGGAGGCCATAGACAATTTTTCTTTTCATTTGCGCTCCTCCTTGCCGATTCTCTTCAATCTTTGTTTCAGTCTTTGAACCGGGTTTTCCTGAGCTGTTGTATCCTCAGGACATAGTTCATGCGTCAGCAAACGTTCCAAAGTCTGAGGTGCCAGATGCCGCTTAAGCATGCCGCCCACAGCAACAGAAATTGTACCCGTTTCCTCGGACACGATTACCACGACTGCATCAGAGGCTTCGCTAATGCCCACACCTGCACGGTGACGGGTACCCAGATCCGCACTCAAGCGCTCCGTATTGGACAAGGGCAGCACACAGCCTGCAGCTGCCATACGACCATCGCGAATAATCACTGCGCCATCATGCAAAGATGCCTTAGGGAAGAAAATGTTGCGAACCAGTTGCTCAGATACCTGGCCTTCGATTTTAGTGCCGGTCTTGGTATATTCATCCAGACGGTTATCCCGTGCAAAAACGATCAGTGCGCCCACGCGTTCACGGCTCATTACCTCGCAGGCTGCAACGGTCTGGGAAATGATCGGGGCCATTTCCTCGCCGGGCTTTTCAACGCCAAGGAACTTGTGAAGCTTCATGTTACCAAGGTGGTCCAACATACGACGCAATTCCGGTTGGAACAGAACCACGAGAGCAATAAGACCAATCCGCAAGAACTGCTCCATAATAAAGCTCAGGGCGTACAGATTCAGCAAATCTGTCAGCCATGCCACTGCCAAAATTACAGCAATTGCCTTTGCGATCTGTTTTGTTCCGGTATTGCGCAGCAACGGAAAAAGCCGATACAACAGATATGCTACGATGGCAATATCCAGATAGTCCGACCACTGCATTTTCGTCACTTGCTGGAACAGAGTTTCAATGATATTCATCATCCCTGATTTCCCTCTTTTCTATCCTCACGAATCACTTTATCTAAAAAACTGTATAACTAGCCTATTATCCGTTCTATTATAGCGGATTTAGCCCACAATGGCAATACTGTTTCGCAAATTTTTTTAATCATTTGGGCAATATTCTCTTGAATTCTCGCCCAAGCGCCCGTATCTGTCCATAATGCGCTTCATAGCCAAAACTGATGCGCACTGTCCCTGATTCCAAAGTTCCGGCACTTTCATGCGCCAGTGGTGCACAGTGCAGCCCTGCTCGCACCGCAATTCCCTGCTTGCCCAGCTTTTCCGCAAATTCTTCACAATCCCCCTTGGGCACAAAAGATACTGTTCCGCTTTGATGTTTTCCGGTAAATACCTTAACATCCATATCATGCAGCTGGTCAACACAGCATTTCATCATCTGCTGTTCCCTGCCGGCAATTTGCTCTACACCACGGTTTTGTACATAGTGGATTCCCGCAGACAGACCTGCAATACCGGGAACATTTAAAGTCCCCGCTTCTGCCCGATCCGGAAGATAATCCGGCATTTCCTGACGCATGGACTCGCTGCCGGTTCCACCGGCCATCAAGGGTCGCGGTAATCGGTTACATAATAGGATACCCGTTCCCTGCGGTCCCAGCAGCCCCTTATGGCCCGGCATTGCTATAAAATCCGCCCCCAGTTTTTTCAGAGATACCGGCAGCATTCCTGCAGATTGTGCAGCATCTATTATAAACGGTACGCCGTATTTATGGCACAATGATGCCATTTCCTCTACTGGCAAAATATAGCCAAACACATTGGAAACATGGGTAAAAATTGCTACTTCAGCGCCACTGCGCAATTCCCTTTCAAATGCAGCAAGGGAATCTTCCCAATCAAACAGTTTTCTTCCGGCAACACGCACATCTGCGCCTAAAAGCTTTAGCGGTCGGGTTACCGCATTGTGTTCAAATCCGGAAATTACCACTCTGGTGCCGGGTTGTACCAGCGTGCGAATGGCAATATTCAAACCATGGGTGCAGTTTGCCGTAAAAACCACCTGCTCCGGCAAGCAATCAAACAGTAATGCCGCCGCCTCCCGGCACTGAAAAACCACTTTTTCCGCTTGCATCGCTGCGCCATAGCCACCCCGGCCGGGGTTGGCGCAGGTACACATAGCCCGGTTTACTGCCCGATAAACCTCTGCAGGTTTGCAAAAGGATGTGGCTCCGTTATCCAAATAGATCATAACACCCGCTCCTCTGTGCTTTCATCATCCTTGATCGCATATAGCTTTTCATAGCGCATTTTTTCGCGACGCAGGATTTCCACTGCAGCCGGCACATCCACGCCGCGAAGCCGCAGGCAGTATCCGCAGCCCCGTTCTGTCAGTTTCTTGGGTGTGCGTTGCATAACACATTCAATATGATGACTGCGCAATAGTCTTTCTCCCCGCTGTGCAAAAGTCACGGAACGAAATGTGATTAACCATTCATTTTTCATGCTTCATCCCTCCCAAACAGCTTATGCGGTGGATTTTGTCGAGGTTACGGGAAACTCTACTGCAGGTAGGGCTAAAAAAATAAATAGTAGATTGTACTTTTTCACTTGTCATGATAAAATGACAGCAGTTGATAAAGGAGTGATGGATATGAATCGGTTGGCATTGATTGTATTTCGCAATTTCTGGCGTCTGCCGGGAGCATATATAAAACTGTGCCGTTATGCCAAACATCCTGAGCGTTATCCCGAAGAAGATCGTTGGCGCTATGTAGCGAAGGTTATGCGCTGGGTGGTTGGTTCCGGCAATATTGACCTGAAGGTTACCGGGCAGGAAAATCTCCCGAAAGATGGGGGTTTTATGCTCTATGCCAACCACCAGGGTATGTTTGATGTAGTAGCTTTGGCCGCCACCTGTGACCGCCCCTTGGGCGCGGTATATAAAAAAGAGCTAAAAAATGTTCCTTTTTTGAAGCAGATCTTGAAAAGCACCCGTTCCTTTGACATGGATCGGGAGGATGTGCGTCAATCCTTGACGGTCATTCAAAATGTTTCAAAAGAGGTGCAATCCGGGCGAAATTATCTCATTTTCCCTGAGGGGACACGGAGCAAAAAAGGTAATACCATTGGTGAGTTCCATGGTGGCAGTTTCCGTGCCGCAATAAAGGCAAAATGTCCCATTGTGCCGGTGGCTTTTATCAATAGTTTTAAAGTGCTGGATCAAAAAGGATGCGCACCGGTATCTGTGCAGCTGCACTATCTGTCTGCCATCACCTACGAGGAATATGCAAATATGAAAACAGTAGATCTGGCCGCCATGGTAAAGCAGCGCATTGCCCAAACAATTGACGCAAGTCTGGACTGATGACATCTTTTGTCATCAGTCTTTTTTATGGAATAAATCTCTCCAAAAAGCGGTACGCTAAATACAAAAAAGTTTTTGGAGGGCGGATATGAAAAAACGCGCAAGATTTATGCTCATCAGTTCAGGGATCACAGCAGCGATGCTGGCTCTGGCTGAATCCGCACGACATGGCGCAGCGAATTATTTTGTAAGCCTTGCATTAGACCGCCAAGCACCGCCCCATTCCCCTCGCGCGGAGCGAAGGCTGATTGCCAGATGCACCGACGCAAAGATGCTGGATCGTTTGAATCTTGCAGGGAAATATCTGTCGGCACAAGCTCACAAAACTGTGGTACTCCAGAGTCGTGATGGTACGCAGCTTGTTGGGCATTGGGTGGCGGTGGAAAATCCCAAACGCATTCTTATTGCCATGCACGGTTGGCGATCCACATGGCATCGGGATTTCGGGATCATCGCAGATTTCTTCGCCCAAAACGATTGCAGCGTTCTGTATGCTGAGCAGCGTGGGCAAGGTGGCAGTGGTGGCGAATACATCGGTTTTGGATTGATGGAGCGCTATGATTGCCTGGATTGGGTAAACTGGGTCAATGAAAACACAGAAAACACACTGCCCATATACCTATGCGGTGTTTCCATGGGCGCTTCCACCGTCTTGATGGCTTCAGGATTGCAGCTGCCGGATAATGTTTGTGGCATTGTAGCCGATTGCGGCTATACCTCCCCGGTGGATATCTGGAAACACGTTGCCAAGCATGCGCATATTTCCTACGGTATGTGTGGGAAGCCCGCTGGACGGCTGGCGAAAAAACGCCTGCAAATCGATATGGATACAGAAACCTGCCCTCAAGCATTGCGCAGAAGTAAAACACCTGTGCTGTTTATCCATGGAACAAACGATAAATTCGTCCCAATTGAAATGACGTATGAGAATTATACAGCCTGCATTGCTCCGAAACGGCTGTTTATCGTCCCCGGTGCAGAGCATGGCATGAGCTATCTGGTAGAACCGATTGGTTACGAAGCAGCGGTGCGCGCCTTCTGGGCAGATTTCGATCAAAACATTTCCTAATAATTGAAAAATTACCCCTTGCATTTTCCGGCAAAGTGTATTATACTATCAAGGCACCGATGCCGGTGTGATGGAATGGTAGACGTAGTGGACTCAAAATCCACCGGTGCGAGCCCGAGCGCCGCCAGTGGCGGAGCAAGCGAGGGCGCAGCAGGTGCAGCGGTCGGCGAGGGACGAAGGCGTTTACGCCGAGGACATTCGCCGGGTACTGCAAACGGAGGCGACATCCGCCGCTGAAAAGCGCCCACAACAAAAACGCCAGCGGTGGCTGGTGATTAAAAATGAAAAACACACCTGCCGGTGTGATGGAATGGTAGACGTAGTGGAC
>JAZRRL010000043.1:0-50755 GCA_045650665.1 Faecousia sp.
GAGACCTACACTGCAAGTATCGAAGGTGCAGCAAAGGGCATGTACGACAAGGGCCAGAATGTTGACATTCTGAAGGCTATGATGACCTACGGCGATTCCGCTGCATACTATCTGAGCCTGCCCAGCAAATAATTCAATCGCTTAACCTAACGAAGGAGGCGGGAGTAATCCCGCCTTCTTTTTATGCCCTTTTTCTTGCGTATTTACATCGAATATGGTATGATAGGGAAAATTGAACTTTAGGAGATTCTTTTCAATGAAGACATTGATGAGACTGATGCGGCGATACCGCAAGGAGTGCATTCTGGCGCCATTGTTTAAAATGCTGGAAGCGACCTTTGAATTGTTAATTCCATTAGTCGTTGCAGTTATTGTCGATAAAGGAATTGGCAATGCTGACAAACCATACATTATCAAGATGTGTCTGGCCATGGTGGCATTGGGCATTGTGGGGTTAGTATGCGCCGTTGTTGCTCAGTATTTTTCCGCCAGAGCGGCTGTGGGTGTTGCAGCAAAACTGCGACATAAGGTGATGGCTCGTGTCTTGGGGCTTAGTTATACACAGATCGACAACGTTGGTTATTCCACTGTCATTACCCGTATGACATCTGATATCAATCAGGTACAGACTGGTGTTAATCTGGCTTTGCGTCTGTTATTGCGTTCACCATTTGTCGTGTTTGGTGCAATGGTAATGGCATTTACCATTGATTTTGATTCTGCATTGGTATTTGCAGGTGTGATTCCAATCTTATGCATTGTAGTGTTTGGTATTATGCTGATTACAATGCCTATGTACCGCCGAGTTCAGGAGGGATTGGATGGCGTTACCTCCGCCACAAGACAGAATCTTGCAGGTGTACGTGTGTTGCGTGCCTTCTGCAAGGAATCAGATGAAATTAGTAGTTATGCCGATAAGACACAAAAACTGACGCATCGCCAACGGGTAGCTGGTCGAATTTCCGGTTTGATGAATCCGATTACATTCGTAATAGTGAACATGGCGGTGGTCGTGTTACTTCAGGTTGGCGCACTGAAGGTTGACGGTGGCATTTTGACCCAAGGTAAGGTAATTGCTCTTTATAACTACATGACACAAATTCTGGTGGAGCTGATCAAAATGGCAAACCTGATCATTACCATGACGAAGGCTGCCGTTTGTGCAAACCGCATTGAATCTGTGTTGGATATTCCTCAGGAAGTTACTTCCGGAGAAAAAGTCACAAATCCTCGCGGAAAGTTGGATTTTTGTGATGTAACAGCAACGTATGATGGTGCTTCTGAGCCGTCATTGGAACATATCAGTTTCTCGGTACAGCCCGGACAGACAGTTGGTATTATTGGTGGTACCGGTTCTGGCAAGTCCACGCTTGTTAATTTAATACCCGGTTTCTATCAGCCTTCAGCGGGCGAGATTTTGTTAGATGGTATTCCTGTGCATGCATCGGACAAGGAAACTCTGCGGCAGTGCATTGGTATCGTTCCGCAAAAAGCAGAGCTGTTCCGAGGTACGATCCGTGAAAACCTTATGTGGGGCAGGGAAGATGCCTCGGAAGATGATCTCTGGCAGGCGTTGGAAATTGCCCAGGCTGCTGATATGGTTCGAGAGAAGAATGGCGGTTTGGATGCTGAGGTTACACAAGGTGGCTTGAATTTCTCCGGTGGTCAGCGGCAGCGTCTGACGATTGCAAGAGCTATGGTGCGTAAACCTGCTGTGCTGATTTTGGATGACAGTGCATCTGCTTTGGATTATGCTACTGATGCAGCTTTGCGCAGCGCAATCCGTAATATGGAGAATCCACCTACAACATTTATCGTTTCTCAGCGCGCTGCTTCCGTACGTTATGCAGACCAGATCCTTGTGCTGGATGATGGTTTGATGGTAGGGCAGGGAACCCACGAGGAGCTTTTGGAAAACTGCAGCGTTTACCAGGAGATCTACTATTCCCAATTCCCTAAGGAGGTGGCAGGTCATGAATAAGAAAATCAATGTTCTTAGAAAGGTCCTGCGCCGCCTGCGTCGGTATATCCCGGCAGTTCTGACTGCACTGGTGCTGGCAACGGTATATGTTGCCATGAGTCTTTATATCCCCATTTTGGTTGGTCGTGCAATTGACTGTATTGTAGATGCTGGAAAAGTAGACTTTACAGCGATGACTAAGGAATTGATCGCCGTTGCGATTTGTGCAGGCATTGGTGGTCTTGCGCAATGGTTAATGACCTTGATTAACAACCGTATCACGTATTCTGTAACCCGTGACATCCGCAACGAAGCATTCCAGCGTTTGCAGGTTTTACCTTTGCGCTATCTGGATAACCATCCTCATGGTGATACGGTCAGCCGTGTGATTGGAGATGTGGATACCTTTGCGGATGGTCTACTGATGGGTTTTACGCAGTTGTTTACCGGCGTGATGACTATCGTAGGTACATTGGCACTGATGCTGATACTGAACTGGAAGATCGCACTGGTCGTCATTTTGATTACGCCCCTTTCCTTGGTAGTAGCGGCGGCGATTGCAGGAAAGACCCATTCGCTCTTTACTCTTCAGGCAAAAACACGAGGCGAGCAGACTGCCTTGATCGATGAAACTGTTGGACAAATTAAAGTAGTGCAGGCATTTGGTCGTGAAGAAGCTACTTTAGAGCAGTTTGATGAGGTAAATGATCGGCTGGAAAAGGCATCCCTACGGGCGATTTTTATCTCCAGCATCACAAATCCCAGCACTCGTTTTATTAATGCCATGGTGTATGCCGGTGTGGCATTTGCAGGCGCATTCGTTGCTATTGGCAGCGGCGGCATTTCCATTGGTCATCTGACCAGCTTCTTGAACTATGCCAACCAGTATACCAAGCCCTTTAATGAGATTTCCGGCGTGGTGGCAGAGCTGCAAAACGCGTTGGCCTGCGCAGGTCGGGTGTTTGAATTGATCGAAGCACCCGCACAGACACCGGAACCGGAGCATCCTCAAATGCCGGAAAAGGTTTCGGGGGCAGTAGAGATCCGGGATATGTCTTTCTCCTATGCAGAGGACAAACCGCTGATTGAAGGCTTTAATTTGTCTGTAAAACCCGGTCAGCGTGTGGCAATCGTAGGACCTACCGGCTGTGGCAAAACTACCTTCATCAACCTTCTGATGCGGTTCTACGATCCTCAAAAGGGCGAAATCCTTTTGGATGGTGTGAATACTGCAGATATGGATAGAGGTCAGTTGCGTGGCAGTATCGGTATGGTGTTGCAGGATACCTGGCTGAAGGCGGGAACCATTCGGGAAAATATTGCGATGGGAAAACCGGATGCTACTGAAGAAGAAATCATCGATGCTGCGAAGAAATCCCATGCACACAGTTTTATCAAGCGATTGCCCAACGGATATAATACGCCAATCGGTGAATCCGGTGGCAGCCTTTCTCAGGGTCAAAAGCAGCTGCTGTGCATCGCACGGGTGATGCTGTGCCTGCCGCCTATGCTGATTCTGGACGAGGCAACATCCTCCATTGATACACGTACGGAGATCCGCATTCAGAAAGCCTTTGATGCAATGATGGAAGGTAGAACGTCCTTTATTGTTGCCCATCGTCTTTCTACCATACGAGAGGCGGATGTAATTTTGGTAATGCGTGACGGAAAAATCGTAGAGCAGGGGAATCATGATACGCTTCTTGCAGCGGATGGTTTCTACGCAAAGCTGTATAACAGCCAGTTTGTTCAAACGTAATAAAAAAATAACACCCATCCGAAGATGGGTGTTATTTTTATGGCGGAGAAGGAGGGATTTGAACCCTCGATACCCTTTTGGGGTATACACGATTTCCAATCGTGCGCGCTCGGCCAGCTACGCGACTTCTCCATGCGCTTTGCTCAGCCTGCATATAATACTACATTTGACAGTGTTTGTCAACCCCTATTTTTGGAAATAGGGGGTATTTTTTAGAGCTTGCAATCCTTATCATAAGATGCCTCATCGCCAAAGAATTCTCGCAAGGCATTTAAGTATTTCTCCGGTGCGACGGGGTAGGCAAGCCCATGACCTGCATTGGGTATGATGACCAATTCCTTTCGGCTGGGGCAGGCGTCATAATTGACTTTGCTCATTTCCCAGGGAACAAAATCATCGGTGCTTCCATGGAAGAAGATCACGGGTAGTTTGCAGTTTTTCAGTGCCTTTTCTGGTGTGATTTCTTCCAGGTCAAAATGACCGTAAATCCTTGCGCCGCATTTCACGAAGAAATAACCCAGATTTACCGGCAAGTGCAGCTGGTTAATAACTTTCTTAATAATATCCTTTGCGCTGTTGTAGCCACAATCTGCCAGAATGCCGATCACATTGTCGGGCAGGGGACAGCCAGCGGCGGTCAATACGGTGGATGCACCCATGGAAATACCCGTCAGAATGATCTTCACATCCGGTCCAAAATGCTTCACCATAAAATCTACCCAGCAAAGGCAGTCACGATGTTCTTTGACACCAAAGGTGATCACATTGCCTTCGCTGCGTTCACTGCAACGCTGGCTTACGATCAATGCGCTACGCTGCAAAGCAAAGCAACGCTGGACACCACCGGAAAGATCCCGCTGTGCGCTTCCACGGTAACCATGAAACATCAGCTCAATGGGAGCACCTTTTGCGTACTCATAATATGTACCATAAAGCTTCAGACCATCGAAAGTGGTGATGGAAAAGGTTTCCTGGGGCAGCGCCTTTGCTTCTGCAATCCAGTTTTCCATCTTTTCTCGGAAGGGTTCATAAATTTCACCTTCAGGAATGCCGTCCAATTCATAATTGGGATCCCGATCCGGAACAAAAAAGGCCATACGAAAACAGATATAGGTGATTATAAAAAAGACTGCGGTAAGAAATGCAGAAATGCCAAGTGTAATCCACAAAAACTCCATAGTATCCTCTCCTTTTGACATTATAACATGGAATTTTACCGGGTTACAAGTACCGGGAAGTAAATTTTCTTGCTATTTTTCCATTTTTCGTGTAAAATTGCAGGGGAGTGTGAGTGACTTGAATATTGACGTGAATTATAAAAATAACAAACGATATCGCGCGACGAAAGCACCGCTGCATCAGACTAGGTTCTGGACTTGGCTGATCTGGTTCTTATCAAAAATTATGCTCATTGGCAAGAAATACAAAGTAGAGCAGATCAATATGGAGGGGGTGAAACCTCCGTATATGATGCTCAGCAATCATATGCATTTTATCGACTTTGAACTTGCTGCCATGGCGACATATCCATACCCTGTGAGCAATGTGGTGAGCATTGATGGCTACGTGGGTAAGTTCTTCCTTTTGGAATGGATCGGCGCAATTCCTACAAGAAAGTTTACTACCGATATTTCCTTGGTGAAATCCATTCGGAAAGTGTTAAAACGTGGAGATATTCTCGGAATGTATCCGGAGGCTCGCTATACCCCCTGCGGTACAACAGCATTTTTGCCGGATTCGCTGGGCAAGCTGGTACGTATGAACAAGGTGCCGGTTGTTGCGGTTGTCCATAGAGGCAATCATCTTTATGCGCCTTTCTGGAATTTTCGCAGTAAGCGCAAGGTACCTATGCATACGACTTTTACCCAGATTTTGACAGCTGAGCAGATCGAAAAGATGTCAGTGGATGAAATCAATGCTGCGATCCGTGAAGCCTTGCAGTATGACGATTACCGTTACCAGAAGGATAACGGTATCAAGATCACAGAGCCTTTCCGTGCAGAGGGCTTGCACAAGGTGCTATACCAGTGTCCCCATTGTAAAGAAGAATTCAAGATGGATTCTGCGGGAACGGAAATTTTCTGTACAGCCTGCGGCAAGCGGTGGAACTGGAGAGAGGACGGCTATCTGGAAGCTGTCAACGGGGAAACAGAGTTTGATCATATTCCCGATTGGTTCGCCTGGGAACGGGCGCAGGTCAAGGAGCAGATCGAGAACGGCACCTATTCCTTCAGTGATGAGGTGGAGGTTTTCTCTTTGCCCAGAGTATACCGCTACATTCCCCTTGGTAAGGCAAAACTTACCCATGATATTGAAAATGGCTTTGTACTTCACGGCCATTATCGTGGTCAGGACTATCATATTGAGCGTGCACCTGCTCAAACCAACAGTTTGCATGTGGAATATGATTTTACACCCTTGAAAAAGCGGGATTACGTGGATATTTCCACAGAAAACGACTCTTTCTATTGCTGTCCCAGCAAGTCCAATGTGATTACAAAGCTGGCTTTTGCAACAGAAGAATTATATCTGCGCAGTCAAAGAAAATAAGAAAATATATAAAACACCTATCAAAAGATAGGTGTTTTTTTCATATATCAATGTGTTGTTATTTTTTGCTGTATATGCTAAAATGTTTAAAAAGAAGGCGACCATATGACACGAAATGAAACTGTTGAAAAATACACGCAGATGATCTTAGATGCAGAGCGTTTTATATGGAAACATCCTGAAATAGGGTATAAAGAGTTTGAAACCACTGCATATACGGAACATCCGGAATCCAATCCTGAAACCGGTGCAGTACGTTGATAAAATGAATTGCGCAGGTGACCGTATTACATATTTGGAAAAGGGTCTTGCACAGATAAATATAAATTGACGTACAAAGGAGAGAAGCGCATGAACCTGAAAACCCTGAAATCATATCTGCTCATCACGCTGGGCACAGTACTGATGGCAGTAGGTGTTTATTACTTTGAATTTACCAATAATTTCTCTACCGGTGGAACTGCTGGTCTTGCGATGGTTATCAGTCAAATGACCAATTTCTTGACCCCTGCGCAGTTGTCTTCAATTTTTAATACCTTTCTTCTGATCGTGGGTTTGATCGTTTTGGGCAAGATGTTTACCATTAAAACCATCTACTGCACACTGTTGTTTTCATTCTTGCTGAATTTCTTTGAGTTGGTTCTCCCCAGAACTGAGCCCTTTACCAGTCAGAAGGTTATTGAATTGTTTATTGATATGTTACTGGTGTCTCTGGGTGGCGCATTGATCTTCAATGAAGATGGCAGTTCCGGCGGTACGGATGTGATTGCAATGATCATGAAGAAATATACCCGTATTAACGTGGGTAAGGCGCTTTTGATCGTTGACTCTTTGGTAATCCTGCTATGCTTTACTGCCTATGGTACAGAAATTGGTATTCTTTCCTTGTTTGCAATCACAATTCGCGCATTGGTTGTTGACGGTGTAATTGATAATTTTAATTCTTCCAAATTCTTAATGATTATTACAGATAAGGAAGAGGAGATTCTTCAGTACATTATGCACAATTTGGAGCGTGGCGCCAGTGTGATCAACGGCTGTGTGGGTGCCTATACCAATAAAGAGAAGAAAGTGATTATCTCTGTTGTGGACAAAAAAGAAGCAGTCAGGCTAAAAAAGAAGATCAAAGAGGTCGACCCGGTAGCGTTTGTAATCGTGGGTACATCCAATGACATTTTAGGCGACGGTTTTAAATCTAATTTATAAAAAGACCCCCAACCGTATGGTTGGGGTTTTTTATATGGAAATACTTGCACATTAGCGCATTTGGTGGTATAATATACAAAATTATTGTGGATAAGTATGGATAAGGAGCCGCTATGGGAGAACCGCAATACCGCCTGGAGGGAATCGTCCGTACCCGAAATGAGGGGATGGAGGACTTTGAAGGTCCGCTGGATGTTATTTTCCTGCTCTTAAGTAAAAATAAAATAGAGATCCAGGACGTGTCCATTACGGCCATTTTGGAGCAATACCTTGCTTATTTGGATGAAATGAAGCGAATGGATATGGAGATCGCCAGTGAGTTTATTACCATGGCATCCCACCTGATGCTCATTAAGACTAAAATGCTGTTGTCTGCTGCTGAGCAGGCTGAGGCAGAAAGCGAATTGGACTTACTGCGTCAGAGCCTGATTGAGCGCCAACGCAAGGAAGCGATTGAGCAGATTCGTGTTGCCATCAGCTGGCTGGAGCCGAGAAATGAAATTGGCCGCTGCTTGTTCACAAAAGAGCCTGAGCCTCTGCGTAAGGATCAAACCTATCGCTATCAGCACGAAACAAAGGATCTTCTGTTGGCGCTGGACGAGATTTCGGAACGCAATCAGCAGAGATTGCCGCCTCCGACAGTGAACTTTAAGGGCATTGTCGGTAAGGAACGCTATCCTGTGACCAGAAAAGCTACTGAGGTGATTCGTCAGTTGATCCTGCGTGGCGTGGAACGACTGAAAAACTTGTTCAAAGGAAATAAGAGCCGTTCGGAAATTGTTGCAACCTTCCTGGCTGTGTTGGAATTGTGCAAGACTAATTCTGTCAATCTGGAAGATGATATTAACGGCGAAAACCCCAATGTCCGTCTGGTTGACGGCACCAATGTCAATGTAGAGGAGATGACCTGATGGAACAAATTGAATTGCAAAGAGCCATTGAGGCCATTCTCTTTGCTGCTGGAGAGCGTATCGAGGTCAGCCGCTTGGCAATGGCGCTGGAAGCAGATCCTGCAGATATTATTGCAGCTGCTGATGCCTTGATGGACAGTCTGGCATTTGAACGCCGGGGTATCCGCATTCTGAAGCTGGAAAAGGGCTACCAGATGGTATCTTCCGGTGAAATGGCTGACTATGTTACCAAGGCACTGGAAACCCGGAAACCTCCGAAGCTTTCCGCTTCTCAGCTGGAAACTTTAACGATTGTGGCATACTATCAACCAGCCACCAAGGCAATGATTGAACAGATCCGTGGTGTGGACAGTTCCTATTCCGTTTCTGCGTTGTTGAATAAGAAACTGATTGAAGAAGCAGGTCGTTTGAATGTTCCTGGCAGACCCATTCAGTATCAGACCACACCGGACTTTCTGCGTACCTTTAGCATATCTTCTCTGGAAGAACTGCCTGAAATTGAAAAAGTCAATTTTGGCGAGCCCATTGAAACCATGGAGCAGATTGAAATTCAGGAGCCTGCTTCTACGGAGGAAGCTTAATGGGCTGGCTGATAGCCTTGGCAGTCCTGATCGCCCTGGGATGTCTGCCGTTAGGAGTCAGTGCCATCTATGAAGCAGCCGGTCCGCAGGTAAGACTATTACTCGGACCGATCAAGTTTAAGGTTTTTCCCGGCAAAAAGAAGGAAAAGACCGAACCTGCTGCAAAAGAAGAAACCAAGACAGAAGGAAAAAGCCAAAAGGAAGTCAAAGCTGAAAAGAAGGGCGGCAGCTATAAAGACTTTTTGCCGCTGGTGAAAATTGTCACAGATTTTCTGGGAGATTTTCGTCGAAAATTGCGGATCAAGCGGTTGGAAATGCTGCTTTGCATGGCGGGGGGCGATCCTTGCAACCTTGGAATCAATTATGGCCGGGCTTGGGCAGCTGTGGGTAGCCTAATGCCTCAGCTGGAACGGCTGTTTGCGATCAAAGAGCGTGACATTCAGGTACTGTGTGATTTCACACAGAGCCAAACTACCATTTATATTCGGGCGGATGTTACCATCACCCTGGGCAGACTACTTGGTTTGCTGTTGCGGTATGGTTGGCGAGCCCTAAAGGAATATCTGAAAATTACCAAGAAACGAAAAGGCGGTGCTGTTAAATGAGCAAGAATATCCCTGATATGCTGGAAAATACCATTGCAAAGATTCGTGAGATGGTGGATGTAAACTCTGTCATCGGCACACCCATTACCACACCTGATGGCGTAACAATTATTCCCGTTTCCAAGGTCAGCGCAGGCTTTGGCGGCGGTGGTTCTGATTTTGTATCTAAGAATGCCAATAAGCATGAAAATCCCTTTGGCGGTGGCGCCGGCGGTGGTGTTACAGTAACGCCCATTGCCTTTTTGGTCGTGAAAGAGGGGAGTGTGCGGATGCTTCCCGTAGCAGCACCTGCGAACACAACTGCGGATCGTTTGGTAGAAATGATCCCCGATACCTTGGATAAGATCACAGATTTCATCGATTCTCATAGCAAGAAGAAAGCGGAATAATTCTCTGCAGCGGGGGAAAAATACTCCCGGGTGAGAGAAATGAAACGATTTTTTGCCGGGACGGCGGCTCTAATGGCTGCCGTCCTGTTTTTAAGCATTCCAGTGGGCGCTGTGTCTGCGCAAAAGGCTATTTTGGTGGATGCCAGCACTGGTAGAGTGCTCTATGAAAAAAATGCGGACAGCCGTAGCCTGATCGCCAGTACTACAAAGATCATGACGGCTCTGATCGTCTGTGAGCATTGCAATGTTTTGGACCGAATGAAGATTCCAAAGGAAGCGGTGGGAATCGAAGGTTCGTCCATGTATCTGCAGGAGGGCGAGGTACTGAGCCTGCAGGAATTGCTGTATGGTCTGATGCTTCGTTCCGGCAATGATGCGGCTGTTGCGCTGGCGATATACTGCGGTGGCACAGTTGAAGGCTTTGCGGCCATGATGAATGACAAGGCCAGACAGTTAGGACTTGAAGGCACGCACTTTGAAAATCCCCATGGGCTCGATAATCCGAATCATTATTCTACGGCCAGGGATTTGGCAATGCTGACAGCATATGCTATGAAAAATCCGATCTTTTACCAGACCGTATCCGCCAAAACAGTGCGTGTAGGGAATCGCACGATGCAGAACCATAATAAGCTTCTGTGGCGTGTTGAGGGGGCAGATGGAGTAAAGACCGGCTATACCAAGGCTGCAGGTCGTATTCTAGTGTCCAGTGCTACTCGTGATGGACGACGTCTGATTTGTGTGACCATCAATGATGGCAACGATTGGGCAGATCACAGCACATTATTGGAAGACGGATTTGGACAATATTCTGTTCAAAAAATTGTTCAGGAAGGGCAGTGTCTTGGGTATGCCTCTGTCTTTTCCGGTACCGAGGCGGAGGTGCCGTTGTTCGCGGCAGAAGACTTTTCTTTTCCGCTTTCTAAGCAGGAACAACCTCAGATTATTTTGTCTGGCTCCGGATTTTCCTATGCACCGGTAATCAAGGGGAAAACTGCAGGATATGCTTATGTGTGTATTGGAGATATTGCGGTAGGATCTGTAAAACTTGTGTATGGACAAACCGTTGAACGTACAGTGCAACAGACAAAACCTAGTATTTGGCAGCGCTTATTTGGAGGCAGCAAATGAAGGAAAGATTACAAAAGATACTTTCAGCCAGAGGAATTGCTTCCCGTCGAAAGGCTGAGGAGTGGATCTTAGCTGGTCGGGTGCAGGTCAACGGTGCAGTTGCCCAGTTGGGTGACAGCGCCGACTCGGATATAGATGAAATATTGCTGGACGGAAGAGCGCTTCCGTCACAGCAGAAATATGTGTACATCATGCTGAATAAACCCCGTGGATATGTGACAACACTTTCCGATGAAAAAGGACGGCAAACGGTTGCAGAATTGGTTGCAGATTGTGGCACACGTGTATATCCCATTGGCCGGTTGGATATGGACTCTGAGGGATTATTGCTTCTGACCAATGATGGAGAATTTGCAAATCGCCTGATGCATCCAAAGCATGAGGTGGATAAGACCTATGAGGTTTTGGTCCGTGGCTATCATGCTGCTGCGCCTGCGCTTTTGCAACGTCCAATCGAACTGGATGGCTATCCCATCAAAGAACCCAAAGTCAAGTTGGTGCGCGCAGAAGGGGATAGGGCAAAGTTCCTTGTGACCATTCATGAGGGACGTAACCGCCAGGTTCGCAGAATGTGCGAAGCGGCGGGTATGAAGGTTGTACAATTAAAGCGCATTCAGGAGGGAAGTCTTACATTAGGAAATCTTCCCCTTGGCAAATGGCGAGAATTATCTGAAGATGAAATTGCAGGACTTTAATTGTCCTGCAATTTGCATTTTTTTGCAGCACCTCTTGCAAAAACGCAAGATGCTTGCTATAATAATTGCAAAATTACTGCGAGGTGTTGCAAATGCGTCAGGATATTCTTGCTCTTTTAAAATCAAATGAAAGTTCCTTTTCCAAGGGTCAACGAAAAATCGCCAAGTTTATTTTGGAATCTTATGATAAAGCAGCCTTTATGACGGCCAATGTATTGGGAAAAACTGTTGGTATCTCGGAATCAACTGTTGTGCGTTTTGCAGTAGAGTTGGGTTATGATGGCTATCCCAGTATGCAAAAGGCTTTGCAGGAAATGGTTATGAACCGCCTGACTGCTGTGCAGCGTATCGAGGTGACCAATGACCGTATCGGTGATCAGAATGTGCTTGCTACTGTGCTGCAATCCGATATGGAAAAGCTGCGCCAAACAGGTGAAACAGTTGATAAAAATGCATTCGAATCTGCGGTAAACGCAATTTTAAATGCAGAACGTGTTTTTGTCATTGGCGTGCGTTCTGCTGCGGCCTTAGCAAACTTCTTTGGCTATTACCTGAATTACATGTTCCAGAATGTCCACATTCTTACCGCATCCGGCACCAGCGAAATGCTGGAACAAATCGTAGGTGTTAATTCCCGGGACGTTGTGATCGCATTCAGTTTCCCCCGATACTCCGCTACGACCTTGAAAACCGCCCAGTATTGCCGTAGTACCGGTGCGACTGTTATTAGCGTAACAGACAGCCAGTTGTCCTCTTTGGCACAATGCAGTGACCATGTGTTGGTTGCAAAGAGCGACATGGTTTCCTTGGTTGATTCCTTGGTTGCGCCATTGAGTGTTGTGAACGCTATGATTGTTGCAATTGCATCCAAAAAAGAAAAGGAACTGGCAAAGACCTTCCAGGAGTTGGAGCATGTCTGGTCCGAATATAATGTTTACGAAAAACAGGATGATAATCTATGAATGCCGATGTAATTGTAATTGGTGGTGGTCCTGCCGGCATGTTTGCAGCAATTACCGCTGCAAAGCAGGGGAGTAAGGTTCTTTTGTTAGAACGTAACGACCGCCTGGGAAAGAAACTTCTTATTACCGGCAAAGGTCGCTGCAATGTGACGAATGACTGCGAAGCGCAAGAGGTATTACAGAACATTCCCCGCAATGGAAGATTCTTGTATAGCGCTATGGCGGCTTTTCCACCTCGTTCTGCCATGAAATTCTTTGAGGATCTGGATTGCCCGTTGAAAACAGAACGAGGCAACCGTGTGTTCCCAGTGTCTGATAAGGCAATTTCTGTGTTGAATTGCCTGCAGGATGAATTGCGCAGGCTTCATGTAACGGTGTGTACTGCACGTGTTCGTAAAATATTGACAGAAAACAATCAAGTATGCGGTGTCAGGACAGACGGTTCAGATTATTCTGCTTCAAAGGTGATTTTGGCAACCGGAGGTATGAGTTATCCCACCACCGGTTCTACAGGGGACGGGTATGATATGGCGCGCAAGCTGGAGCATACCATTGTACCTGTTGAGGGTTCCTTGGTACCCTTGGAAACTGCCGGAGGAGATTGTCAGGACATGCAGGGCCTGAGTCTTCGTAATGTAGCGGTCAAATTGGTCAATGAAAAGAATAAGGTACTGTACAAGGATTTTGGCGAACTGCTGTTTACACATTTTGGCGTTTCCGGCCCAACAGTTTTGTCTGCCAGTGCCCATTTGAAGGGAACTTGCCGCTTGCTTATCGATTTGAAACCTGCCTTGGATGAAGGCAAACTGGATTCAAGAATCCTGCGTGATCTTGAGATGTACCAGAATCGCAGCATGGAAAATGCATTAACAGATCTGTTGCCCAGAAGTATGATTCCTGTAGTTTTGCGCAGACTTAGCATTGACCCAGCCATGCAGGCAAATTCTCTGACAAAGCAGCAACGTCGTGGAATCGTGGAGTTGCTGAAAGCATTTTCTATTGAAATTACCGGAAAACGGCCGGTTGCTGAGGCAATCATCACTTCTGGCGGCGTAAAAGTTTCGGAAATTGATCCCAAAACTATGGAGTCAAAACTGATCTCTGGATTGTATTTTGCCGGAGAAATTATTGATTGCGATGCCTACACCGGTGGTTTCAACTTACAGATTGCATGGGCAACGGCCTATGCTGCAGGCATGGCAGCTTCGGGTGAAATACAGCATTGACAAATCCCATATCTTATAATAAAATACTGAAAGAACCCAACGTATTTGGAGGTATAAATTATGTACGAAAAATTGGTTTCTTACGCAGCAAAGCAGCTGGATCTGGATCCCTCTGAAATTACTCCTGAGAGCAGCTTTGAAAGCCTGGGCATTGATTCTCTGGACATCGTTGAGATGATCATGGATCTGGAATCTGAGCTGGGCATTGAACTGGACCTGGAAGATCAGAAGATCGCTAACTTTGGCGAGCTGGCTGCTTTTATCGATTCCAAGGTAAACTAATTTAACAAAATAGCCTTGTTATGGCTGACCGGCTTATAACAAGGTCGCACTAATCGGGGAGATAGCGGTGCCCTGTCGCCTGCAATCCGCTACAGCAGGGATGAATTCCCACACCCGGGCTTGTTTGCGTGCCGTCCGGCCTTCGCAAGCGGTGTTGACGAACCGGTCTTGCGCAACGGAATCCCGTGAACCATGTCAGGTGGGGAACCAAGCAGCATTAAGCGGATCTTTCCGTGTGCCGCAGGGTTGCCGGTTCTGAGCTGGCTGCGTTGTTACCGGGTACACAGCAGGTTCAAATGTGGGTGTGCGATCTTGTTATAGGCCGGTCTTATTATACAATCAAAAGGAGGGGACGAAATGTCTGCCTATCAAGCCTTATACCGTAAATATCGTCCTCAGACCTTTGATGATGTTTCCGGTCAGATGGCGGTCACTCAGACACTGAAAACACAGCTGATGAGTGGCAAAATGAGCCATGCATATTTGTTTACCGGTTCCCGTGGCACCGGTAAGACCAGCTGTGCCAAGATTTTGGCAAAGGCGGTCAACTGCCTGAATCCCCAGGATGGAAATCCCTGCAACTGCTGCGATGCTTGTAAAGCCATTGATTCCGGCGCTTGTATGGATGTCTTGGAGATCGACGCAGCTTCCAACAATGGCGTAGATAATGTTCGTGATCTTCGTGACGATGCGATCTATACACCTTCTCAGGTGAAAATGCGTGTGTATATCATCGACGAGGTGCATATGCTGTCCATCTCTGCGTTCAATGCACTGCTGAAGATCATTGAAGAGCCGCCGGAGCATCTTTTGTTTATTTTGGCTACTACGGAACTGCATAAGGTTCCTGCCACAATCTTGTCCCGCTGTCAGCGATTCTCCTTCCGTCGAATCAGTCAGGAGGATATTGCCCGGAGGTTGCAGTATGTAGCCTATCAGGAGAACATTGACCTGGATGATTCTGCAGCTCGTGTACTGGCGCGTATGGCCGATGGTGGTATGCGTGACGGTTTAAGTTTGCTGGATCAGTGCGCTTCTGCAACGATTGGTGAGTTGACGGCAGAAAAGGTATATGCTTGCCTGGGCATTGCAGGTGAACGTAAAGCTGCACAGCTGATGAGTTATATTGCTGCCCATGATACTGCAAATGCATTGGAGCTTCTGAATAAGCTTTACTCCGATGGCAAAGAAATGGGTGCACTTTTGGATGAGCTTGCTTGCTTGGCTCGGGATCTTTTAGTGCTGAAAACGGCTCCGGATGCAGGTCTTGCTATGCTTTCCGGTGTGGCAACCGATAAAGAAGCTGCTGCATTGGCAAAGCAGCTTTCCAGCGGTGAGCTGGTTCGAATTATGGAGAGTCTGGAAACAACCATGTCGGGCTTTACACGCAGCGCCAGCAGGCGAATGGATGCAGAGTTGTGTCTGATTCGTTTGTGTCAGCCAGAGCTACAGACGGATGCTCAGAGCTTGAACGCACGTCTGACTCGCATGGAGGAACAGTTGAAAAGTGGTGCTTTCATTGCTGCCGCAACTGCAACCCAGCCCCAACATGAGGAACCGGAGGAAGAACGGCCCCCTATGCCGGATGATGTGGATGCTCCGCCGACTTTGGAGGAATCTGCAACCCAGCCACAGTTTGAGGATACAACGCCTGTTGGTTTTTGGGCAGAGTTGGTAGCGGCAATTAAGCAAGAAATGAAACCACCTTTGATTGGTTTCTTTACCACGGGGTCCAATGCACCCATACAAGGTGTTCTGCGTGGAAATCAGGTGGTTTTACGTTGTGAAACGTCCTTCATTCTGGATATGGTGAACAAGCCCCAGGTTCTGGAGCTGATTTCCCGTAAGGCATCGACGATTCTTAGACAAAATGTGAGTGCGAAGGCAGAGGATAAGTCGGCACAGCCCCAAATCAGCGAGAAAATGGAGCGGTTGATGAATTTTGGCCGTGCCCATAGCAATATCGTGAACATCAAGGATATTTAAGGAGATAATTATGGCTAAGAATAATTTTCGGGGTATGCCTGGTGGAATGAACCAGGCTGCTATGATGAAGCAGGCTCAGAAAATGCAGCAGGAACTGCTGCGTATGCAGGAAGAGCAGGAGAATAAGGTTTATACTGCTACTGCCGGCGGTGGTATGGTATCTGCTTCTGTAAACGGTAAGCATGAAGTGGTTACCCTTCAGATCAATCCCGAGGCAGTGGATCCCGATGACGTGGAAATGCTGCAGGATATGGTTATTGCTGCTGTCAATGAAGCAATGCGTACGGCAGATGCCGATGCAGCTAACAATATGTCCCGCCTAACCGGTGGTTTGAACCTGGGAGGCTTGTTCTGATGCAGTATTTTCCCGCTGCATTGCAGGAATTGACAGACCAATTTGCCCGGTTGCCCGGTATTGGCGGAAAAACTGCCCAGCGTCTTGCATTCCATGTTCTGGAACTGCAGGATGATGAGGCAAAAGCGTTTGCTGATGCCATTTTGGCAGCTAAGCAAACGGTTCACACTTGCCCGGTATGTCAGAATTTGACGGATCGGGAGGTTTGCCCCCTTTGCGACAACGAAATGCGGGACAGAAGTACCATTTGCGTGGTTGCTGAGCCCAAGGATGTGATCGCAATGGAGCGAAGCCGTGAATTCAATGGTCTTTACCATGTTCTGCATGGTGTAATCTCTCCGCTGAATCATGTGACGCAAGATGACATCCGCATTAAGGAGCTTCTGATGCGTGTTGCATCCGGTGAGGTTCGTGAGATCATTATGGCAACGAATCCGGACACTGAGGGCGAAGCTACTGCAATGTACATTTCCCGGCTGTTGCGCCCTATGGAGGTCAAGGTGACCCGATTGGCATACGGCGTGCCCGTTGGCAGCCAACTGGAATATGCCGACGAGGTGACTCTCTCCCGGGCTTTGGAAGGCAGACAAGAAATTTAACAGAAAAAAGGCTGTGCTTTTTGCACAGCCTTTTTGTTATACCTTATGTTCGCAATAGATACAGCGGTAAATATTCGCTCTGGGATCTGTAAGCTTTGCAAGATGGGGTAATTCTTGCTCGACCTGGCAAATACATCTGGGATTTGTACAAGTGCGGTCTGTCAGATAGCCACTTGTATCCACAGTCTGCCGCACAGGATTCTTTTCTGCTTCTTCCAACAACTTGAGGATCAGCGCCATGCGCACATACTTACCATTCAATGCCTGACGAAAATACGCGGCTCTTGGATCGTTGTCCACAGCTACGCTGATTTCGTTGACACGGGGCAGGGGATGGAGAACACACATATTTTTCTTGGCTAAAGCCATTTTTTCCACATTCAGAATGTAGCTGTCCTTCAGTCGCTCATAGGTTTCCGCACAGTCAAAGCGCTCACGCTGGATACGTGTCATATACAACACATCCAGTTTGGGCATGGCATCTTCCAAAGAGGAAACTTCTTCATAGGGAATACCATAGCGTTCCAGCACATTGAAGCGGATAAAACCCGGAATATTCAGTTCTTCCGGCGAAATCAATACAAATTTGATACCCTCGTATCGTGCCATTGCTTCTACGAGGGAATGTACTGTACGACCGTTTTTAAGGTCGCCGCACAGACCGATGGTCAGGTTATCCAGCCTTCCCATTTCCCGGGAAATAGTCAGAATATCCGTTAAAGTTTGTGTGGGATGGTTGTGGCCACCATCGCCGGCATTGATTACCGGAACAGTTGCATTATTGGATGCAACGTAAGGTGCACCTTCCATGGGATGGCGAATTGCCATAATATCAGCATAGCAGGATAACACCTTTGCAGTGTCTGCCATGCTTTCGCCCTTGGCGGCAGAGGAAGACTTTGCCTCGCTAAAGCCCAATACACTGCCACCCAGCTCCAGCATTGCGGCTTCAAAACTCAAACGGGTTCGGGTTGAGGGTTCAAAAAATGCGGTGGCAAGTTTCTTGTAGCGGCATCTATCCCGATAGTATTCAGGATGATCAATAATGTCTTTGGCGGTAGTAACCAGATCATTTACTTCAGCTGCAGAAAAATCCAGAATACTGATCAAGCTTCTCATACCTTCGCTCCATTCACGGCCAGATAGTTTTTAATCCGCATAACATTTTCTTCGTTTGCAGGATCTTCTTCCAGGTATTCGATGATGTCGTAAACATCCACAACAGAGTAAACGGGGAAGCCAAATTCGTCTTCGATTTCCTGCATAGCGCCCTTTTCGCCCTGGCCTTTTTCCTTGCGGTCGACCATAACGAAGGTAGCAGCGACCTTGACGCCCTCCAGATGGCTCAGAATCGCCATACTTTCCCGGATAGCAGTACCGGCAGTAATGACATCTTCCACAATGACAACCTCTTCACCTGGCTGAGGTACGTAACCTACGAATACACCGCCTTCACCATGATCCTTGGCCTCCTTGCGGTTAAAGAAGAAAGGTACATTCAAACCATTCTTGCTCAACGCAACAGCGGCAGATACAGCGATAGAAATGCCCTTGTAGGCAGGTCCGTAAAGAACAGTAGGTTTATTACCGACTTTTTCAAAATAGGCCTTGGCATAAAATTCGCCAAGCTTTGCAATCTCCTCGCCGGTTTTAATCATACCGGCATTGATGAAATAGGGGATCTTGCGACCGGATTTGGCAGTGAAATCGCCAAATTTCAACACGCCTGCACCCTGCAGAAATTGGATAAATTCTCTCTTATAAGCTTCCATGTATATTCTCCTTAATCAGAAAATTCTGCAACACAGCGTTCGTAAGCTGCAACGGGATCAGCAGCAGCGGTAATAGGACGGCCGACTACAATATAGTCAGAGCCGATTTTCTTAGCGGCAGCAGGCGTCATGACACGTTTCTGGTCACCTACATCGCCATCTGCAAAACGCACACCGGGAGTAATGGTCAGGAATTCCTTACCGCAGTGATCGTGAACCTTACCTGCTTCAAGAGGAGAGCATACGATGCCATCCAAACCGGCATTTTTAGCGCACTGGGCATAGTGCATGACAACCTCATCAATGGGGGCCTTAATCAGCAGATCCTTCTCCATGCTTTCCTGATCGGTAGAGGTCAGCTGTGTGACTGCAATCAGCAGGGGACGGGTGCCGTCTTCACGAGTGAGACCCTCCAAAGCAGCCTTCATCATATTGATCGTACCGGCGGCATGGAGATTGCAAATATCCACATCCAGGTGGGACAGCACGCTCATGGCCTTTTTAACGGTATTGGGAATGTCATGAAGCTTCAAATCCAGAAAGATCTTGTGGCCACGTGCCTTAATCTCACGGACAATGCTGGGACCTTCGGCATAATAAAGTTCCATTCCGATCTTCACAAATGGCTTTTTGCCCTGAAATTTGTCCAGAAATGCGAATGTTGCCTCAGCTGAGGAAAAGTCGCAGGCTACAATTACGTCTTTACCCATTTTGTACGCCTCCTATGATATCTTTCAAATTTTCTATTTTATATTTTTCCATCACTCGGGGCAGATCCCGAATAATATCCCGGCAAATGTAGGGATTGACGAGATTTGCAGCGCCAATCTCAACTGCTGTTGCACCGGCCAGCATCATTTCGATCACATCCTCCGCACAGCTGATGCCGCCCATACCGATTACGGGAATCTTCACTGCATGGGCCACCTGATACACCATTCTAAGTGCAACAGGAAAAATGGCCGGACCGGAGAAACCGCCCATGGTATTGGCAATGACTGGCTTGCGATTATTCAGATTGATGCGCATACCCAGCAGAGTGTTAATCAGACTGATACCGTCAGCGCCTGCATCTTCGCAGGCCTTGGCGATGGATACAATATCTGTAACATTGGGGGATAACTTGATAATCACAGGCTTGCTTGTGACCGCCTTTACTGCTTTTGTCACCTCAGCAGCTGCCTCAGGAGATGTACCGAAACTCATACCGCCACCGTGGACGTTGGGGCAGGAAACGTTTACCTCCAGCCAACCGACCTGATCTTCTTTGTCAAGTTTTTCGCAGGTGTAGGCATAATCTTCAATGGAAAAACCGGAAACATTTGCCATAACCGGCTTGTGAAAACACTGTTTCAGCTTGGGGAGTTCATCTGCAATGACTTTCTCCACACCGGGATTTTGCAGACCAACAGCATTGATCATACCAGCGGTGCATTCTGCAATACGGGGCGTTGGATTGCCAAAACGGGGATCTTTCGTTGTACCCTTAAAAGAGAATGTGCCCAGTTCATTGATATCGTACAGCTCTGCAAACTCGTAACCGTAGCCAAAAGTGCCAGAGGCAGGAATGACGGGATTGCTCAGCTCAATGCCGCACAGATTTACATTCAATCCCATAGAATTTCCTCCTTCTTCATGACGGGGCCTTCTTTGCAGATGCGCTTATAACCGGTAAGGGTTTTGCAGGAGCAACCCATGCAAGCGCCAAAACCACAACCCATACGTTCTTCAAAGCTCATTTGACCGGAGGTGTTGGTGGATTTGTAGACAGCCTTCAGCATTGGCTCAGGACCGCAGGTGTAGAAATAGCTGTAATTCTGCGGCAGTGCATCTGTTACGAAGCCTTTTTGTCCGTAGGAGCCATCTACAGTGGTGACCTGAACATTACAGCCCAAGGCACTAAATTCCTTTTCATAGAAAACTTCGCCGGCGGTGTTAAACCCAAGAATAACGGATACCGTTTTGTCTTGCCCCACAAGCTTTTTTGCAAGGTTATACATGGGAGGTACACCCACGCCACCACCCAGCAGAACGGGGGTATCTCCGGAAAGGGAAAGGTCATAACCATTACCCAAACCGGTAAGAATATCCAGCTTTGTTCCAACTGGCATGCCGGACATGATTTCGGTACCCTTGCCAACAACTTTATAGATGATGGTAAGCGTCCGATTATCATAATCACAGACCGAGATAGGCCGACGCAGGAACATGCCATCCAGCTTGATATTGACAAACTGCCCCGGTGCGGTGATGGCGGATGTGTCGCCATCAAGCACCATTTTGTAAACATTCTGCGTCAGTGAATCGTTGCTGATCACAGTAAAAATATTTTGCTTCATGGGATTACCCCCTTAGGCATCGATTGTAGAAATGGTCAGAGTGGTCTCTTCCAATACATCCAACAGAACCCGGGCAGTGTCCAATGCGGTAAAGGTGGTCACGTTATGCTCAGTAGCAATCTGACGTATCTGACGGCCGTCATCTTCATTGGAGCCGGGGTTACGGGTATTGAGAACATAGGCAATATGTCCCTGACGCAGTGCGTTGGGGATCTCATTGCTGCCCTCACTGATTTTCTGCAGAATATGGGTACGGATGCCATTGGCCTTCAGATACTCGGCAGTACCTGCGGTTGCTTCAATGTTAAAGCCAAGGTGGTAGAAACGACGAATCAGGGGGAGTGCCTCTTCCTTGTCCTTATCAGCGATGGTGGCCAGGATTGTGCCGTAGTTTTGCAGACGCATACCGGAGGCCTGCAGAGCCTTATACAGCGCCCGATTCATAGTTTTATCATAGCCGATGGCTTCGCCGGTGGATTTCATTTCCGGAGAGAGATAGGCATCCAGACCACGCAGCTTATTGAAGGAGAACACGGGAGATTTGACGTACCAACGATCCTTTTCATCCGGATAAATGTCAAAGATACCCAGTTCCTTCAGGCTCTTGCCAAGAATGACCTCGGTGGCAATATCTGCCAGAGAGTAGCCGGTTGCCTTACTCAGGAAGGGAACAGTACGGGAAGAACGGGGATTGACCTCGATGATGAACACATTGTCATCCTTGTCAACAATGAACTGAATGTTATACAGACCCACAATGCCAATACCCAAACCAAGCTTCTTGGCGTACTGCAAAATCGTGCCCTTTACCTTGTTGGAGATAGAGAAGGAAGGATAAACAGAAATAGAGTCACCGGAGTGAACACCTGTACGTTCGACAAGTTCCATGATGCCGGGAATGAACACATTGTGTCCGTCACAGATAGCGTCCACCTCGACTTCACGACCTTCGATATACTTGTCAACCAGAACGGGCTTGTCCTCATCAATCTCAACAGCGGTTTTCAGATAGTGACGCAGTTGTTCCTCGTTTGCTACGATCTGCATAGCACGACCGCCCAAAACGAAGGAGGGACGGACCAGTACGGGATAACCAATTTCTGCTGCAGCCTTAATGCCATCTTCAATCTTTGTGACGGCCTGACCCTTTGCACGGGGAATATCCAGCTCATTGAGCAGATTTTCAAAAGCATTGCGGTCTTCAGCCTTGTCAATGGCTGCGCAGTCTGTGCCAATGATCTTCACACCACGGTCAGCCAGGGGCTGGGCCAAATTGATAGCAGTTTGACCACCCAGAGAGGCAATGACACCTTCGGGCTTTTCAAACTCAATGATGTTCATGACATCTTCAGGCGTCAACGGCTCAAAATACAGCTTATCGGCTGTGGTATAGTCGGTAGAAACTGTTTCCGGGTTATTGTTGATGATGATTGCCTCGTAACCGGCTTTCTTAATGGTCATGACCGCATGGACAGTGGAATAGTCAAATTCCACACCTTGTCCGATACGGATCGGACCAGCACCCAGTACAACGATCTTCTTCTTGTCTGTCAGACGAGAAGAATTTTCTCCGGAATAAGAGGAGTAGAAATAGGGAATATAGGCACCGGTGTGGCAGGTATCCACCATGCGGAATGCGGGCAGCAGGCCATGTGTTTTACGGAAATTGTAAACATCTATTTCGCTGCATTTCCACATACGTGCCACATACTTGTCGCTGAAGCCCATCTTCTTAGCTGCGGTCAGAACAGTCAAGTTGTTGACATTTGCTTTCAGATTTTCCTCCATATCTACGATCTTCTTGATCGCTTCCAGGAAGAAGGGGGTGATTTGGGTGATCTCATGGATCTGTTCAACTGTTACGCCACGATACACCAGTTCGGCAATGGCAAAAATGTTATCGGAACGGAATTCCTGGATATAATCCAGAAGTTCCACGTTTGTCATGTTATCGAACTTTGCATGATAAATGTGTGTAACACCAACCTCCAAAGAGCGGGTGCCCTTCAGTAATGCTTCTTCCAGTGTAGAGCCGATGCCCATAACCTCACCGGTAGCCTTCATCTGGGTACCTAATACATTGGTTGCGGTTGTGAATTTATCAAAGGGGAAGCGGGGGAGTTTTGCAATAACATAATCCAGCTTGGGTTCAAATGCTGCGGTGGTGTTGGCAATCTGAATTTCATCCAGAGTCATGCCAACGGCGATCTTTGCAGTAACCTTAGCAATAGGATAGCCGGATGCCTTGGAGGCCAAGGCAGAGGAGCGAGAAACACGGGGGTTTACTTCAATGAGGTAATACTCAGAAGAATGGGGATTCAGCGCGAACTGCACATTACAGCCGCCCTCGATCTTCAACTCCCGGATCAGCTTGATCGCAGAGTCGTTGAGCATCTTCTCGTCTTCAGGACTCAGGGTCATAATGGGCGCAACAACCATACTGTCACCGGTGTGAACACCGACGGGGTCGATGTTTTCCATGCCGCAGATGGTGATTGCATGGTCACTGCTGTCACGCATGACCTCAAATTCAATTTCCTTATAGCCCTTAACAGACTTTTCAATCAAAACCTGATGAACAGGGGAGAGCTTGAATGCATTTAAGCCAATTTCGACCAATTCGTCTTCGTTATAGGCAAAACCGCCACCGGTGCCACCCAGAGTAAAGGCGGGGCGCAACACGACGGGGTAACCGATTCGCTGGGCAGCTGCCTTTGCTTCCTCAATAGAATACGTGATTTCAGAGGGAATAACAGGCTCGCCGATGGACTGGCAAAGTTCCTTAAACAGTTCACGGTCCTCAGCACGCTCAATGGAGGCACTGGAAGTACCCAAAAGCTTGACACGGCACTCCTTCAGAATGCCCTTCTTTTCCAGTTGCATAGCAAGATTCAGACCGGTCTGACCGCCAATACCGGGGACAATGGCATCAGGACGCTCATGACGAATGATCTTTGCCACATATTCCAAGGTCAGAGGTTCCATATAAACCTTATCCGCCACTGTGGTATCAGTCATAATGGTAGCGGGATTGGAATTGACCAGCACGACCTCGTAGCCTTCTTCCCGCAGTGCAAGACAAGCCTGAGTACCGGCATAGTCAAATTCTGCGGCCTGGCCAATGACAATCGGACCGGATCCGATGATCATAATTTTCTTAATATCTGTACGCTTTGCCATAATAAAGCCTCCAAATCGTTGATTTTCTTAATTATTTCCCGTTTCTGACCTTTTCCAGCCAAACCAGCTTGCCGTCGCAGACAGTGGCCATACATTTGCCCCAGACACGCCATCCAGCAAAGGGAGTAGAATGGCCTTGGGATTGGAATTCCTCCGGCTCAATGATATAACTTTGTCGCATATCCCAAATGGAGAAATCCGTAGTCATGGGAATGCGGAAACGTTTTCTGGGATTGGAAACCATTAACTGCAAAAGCTTTTCAAGGGAAATAATGTTTTCCTTCACAAGGTATGTGTACATAAGCGGGAACGCGGTTTCCAAGCCGACAATGCCAAAGCTGCTGCCGTCAAGCCCTTTGCTCTTTTCCTCCTCGGAGTGGGGGGCGTGGTCAGTAGCGATCATATCGATAGTGCCATCCTGGATACCGGCAATCAGTGCTTCTCGGTCAGATTTATCCCGGAGAGGTGGATTCATCTTAAATCTACCGTCCTCCTGCAGATAAGAATCGTCGAGGATCAAGTAGTGAGGTGCGGTTTCGCAGGTGACATTCAGACCTTGTGCCTTTGCCTTGCGAACGAGCTCCACAGACTCCTTTGTAGAGATATGGCATACGTGGTAGGCACAGCCAGTCTCTTTGACCAGCGCAAGATCACGCTCCAGCTGTTTCCATTCACTTTCAGAACTGATGCCGCGATGATGATTGTCCCGGGCATAGTCACCATCATGGATGTAGCCGCCATTGAGAAGGGTATTGTCCTCACAGTGGGCAACGATTAACTTGTTCAACTGCTTGGCCTGCTTCATTGCGGCACGCATCATTTCATTTCGCTGCACACCCTTGCCGTCATCGGTAAAACCGATGACCTGCTGCGCCATTGCCTTCATTTCAGAGAGAGCCTCGCCCTTTTGCTCCATGGTAATAGAGCCGTAGGGATAGATGTGAATTAAGCCATCCTGCTTGATGAGATCCAGTTGTTCTTTCAAATGTGCCTTTGTGTCGGGCACGGGGTTCAGATTGGGCATTGTGCAGACCGCTGTGTATCCGCCATGAGCTGCTGCAAGAGAGCCGGAGAAAATGGTCTCTTTATAAGAAAAACCCGGCTCTCTGAGATGCACATGAACATCACAAAAGCCGGGAAAAATAGCATATTCAGGGGAATCAAAAGTACACAGATCAACGGAAGACAGACGGTCCAAAATAGAAACACGAACACTATTACCACAGATGGCATCAAGCATAGGTGCATTCTGATTTTGCATAGTCATAAAACTCCTTTCGCATAGCGAACTTGTGTATTAATTTATCTGAGATATTATACCATGTAATATGCGCTGTGTCAACAAAGTTTGCATGTAAAAAGTCGCCGGGAAATCCGGCGACTTTTTGGTTACATATCATAAAATAATTGGAATTGCTTTACAGCTCTTCACTTATTGCCAGCAATAGGATGCCAATGATGACGACAGTGATGAAGGCATAGGTTTTCCAGGAAAGCTTTTCTTTCAGGAAAATTCGGGAAAGCAGCAGGGAAACAATGCAAACAGAGGAAATAATGGGTGCAGCAACAGCATCCACACCACCCAGAGCGTATACATAAGTAAACTGACCGGCAGTCTCAAATACAGCAGCGAGAATCTTGTCCTTATGCTGGGGAACAGCGCCGAACTTGACACCCTTTGCTTTCATAAAGATGAACAGACCCAGTGCAAACACTGCAAAGGTCAATTCGTAACTTGTGTTGGCTACGGCTTCAATGGTATCTTCCGTAACATCCACCAAGGGGGAACTGGCTACATCTTCCACCAGGAAGAATGCGTCATCCAGGAATGTACCAAACGCATCCAGCAGAGCGTATACAAAGGGCATACAGAAGGCGATCACTGCAAGGGCTTTGCCAAGCTTCTTTTTTCTTGTGGTTTCGCCGTGATTTTCAAGGAAACTAACGCCCAAAACGCCAATGGTAATAACTCCGACGGCAACCCAGGTCAGCCAGTGATACTCATCTTTGAGGATAAGGGCAAAGAGAAGGACGCAGATGACACCGGCAGTGTTCTCGATGGGGTCAGAAATGGATTCCTCCAAAAAGCGCATTCCAAAATAGGAAAAGGCCATAGAGATGATGTAAAAGAGAGAAACGGGAAGATAACGAATGATGTTGACAGGATTGTAGTTGATATCCTGTGTCAGCAGGGTGAAGATGGCGTGGGCACCCATGACAATGCCTACCCAGACGCAGATTTTCAGGTGGGAAAATTTTTCGTTGGGGAGAGCGCCCTTTTTGTAAAACAGTTCTGCCGCACCCCATAAAACAGCGGTTGCAATGGAAAAGAATAACCAAGACATAACAGTTTCCTCCTTAAATTTTTACAAGACCTGCATCAACCATTTTTTGCAGGCTCATTAGAATACCAAGCTTTGCGTGGCACCAGGTCAGACCGCCCTGGAAATAAACAGCATAGGGAGGACGAATGGGACCATCAGCAGATAATTCAATGGAAGAACCCTGAACAAATGCACCGGCAGCCATTATGACCTTGCTATCATAACCGGGCATATCACCGGGGATGGGGGTTGCATAGGCATCGACGGGGGCCGCAGCCTGAATGCCCTTACAGAAGGCCACCATGCCTGCCTCACTGCCCAGTTCCACGGCCTGAATAATATCGTGGCGGCTTTCTGTGGCGTTGGGAACACAGCGGAATCCCAAAGGTTCATAGAGGTTTGCTGCGAAAATTGCACCCTTTTCTGCACCGGCAACCACAGTGGGGGCCAGAAAGAAACCCTGATACAGAGCAGGCATCAAGCCTAGGTTTGCGCCCACCTCCTGACCCAAGCCGGGAGCAGAAAGACGGTAACCGCAGCGGTCGACACAAGCCTGCGTACCGGCAATGTAGCCACCAATGGGAGCAAGGCCACCGCCGGGATTCTTGATCAGAGAACCCACAGTCATATCAGCGCCTACATCGGAAGGCTCAATGGTTTCCACAAATTCACCGTAGCAGTTATCTACCATTACCAGAACATCTGGCTTGATAGATTTACAGAATGCGATCAGCTCACCGATCTGTGTAACGGAGAAAGTGGGGCGGGTTGCATAACCCTTGGAACGCTGAATGGTGATCAGTTTGGTTTTCTCGTTAATTGCCTTGCGAATGCCATCGTAGTCAAACGTTCCGTCAGCAAGCAGATCAACCTGCCGATAAGTGACACCGTACTCCGCCAGAGAGCAGGGGCTTGGGCGGATACCGATAACCTCCTGCAGCGTGTCATAGGGAAGACCCACGGGGGAGAGCAATTCATCGCCGGGCAGCAGATTAGCGGACAGTGCGACAGTCAGTGCATGGGTGCCGCAAGTGATCTGCGGACGAACCAGTGCAGCCTCGGTGTGAAATACATCTGCATACACGCGCTCCAATGTGTCACGACCCATATCATCATAACCGTAACCAGTAGTGGCGGCAAAGCAGGTAGCGCTGACCCGGTTTTTCTGCATGGCAGAGATTACTTTTGCCTGATTGTATTCAGCAATTTTATCAATTTCAGCAAAGCGTTCTGCCAGCCTTTTCAGTGCGGCTTCGCCATAGTTATAAACAGCGGGGGAGATACCCATGCCGTTATAAAGTTCCAATAATGTGTTCATAATTTCAATCCTCATTCTTCACGGTGTTCAATAATTTGTCAGCAAGGTCATTTAACGCCTCGGGTCGGGAAACGATCAAACCTGCATCTGTTTCTCCTAAAATGAGCAGCGTGTCACCCGGTTGGATGCCGAACATTTCTCTGGCTTCTTTAGGGATTACGATCTGCCCTCGTTCACCAACCTTGGCTGTGCCAAAGACCCGACGAGCATTGCTTTTGCCTAAAATGTGTTTACCAGCGGCCATGGGAGCCTCCTTTCACATTTTTCATACTTTTCATACTTGAAAGATTATATAAAATTCCGCCCCGGTTGTCAATACCGAGGCGGAGAATTTTGTCAATTAGTCGTTTCTGCGTCTGCCACCAAAAATCAGGATCAGACGAAGCAGCTGTGCCAGTGCAACAGCAGTTGCGGCAACATAGGTCATTGCTGCGGCTGTGAGGGTTCTGCGTGCGCCTTTGCGCTCGTCCTCAGACAGCAATTCTGCTGATTCGATGGCCTGCATAGCACGACGGCTGGCGTTGAATTCCACAGGCAGCGTTATCAACTGGAATACCAAAGAAAAACTGAAGCAAATGATGCCGGCATAGACAAAACCGTAGGAAATCTGCTCGCCAAAGCTGAACAGAATGCCAAGCAAAATCAGCGGCATGGCCAGTGTGCTGCCGATGTTAGTGAGGGGAATGATTGCTGCACGGAGTTTGATCGGTGCATAGTGCTGTGCGTACTGCACGGCATGACCGGCTTCGTGACATGCAACACCGATTGCGGCAACGGAGGTTGAATCATACACATTGTCAGAAAGACGAATAACATTGGATTTGGGGTCGAAATGATCTGTCAAATTGCCGCTGACGCGTTCAATACGCACACCGCTCACACCATTCGCACTCAAAACCCTCTGGGCTGCCTGGGCACCGGTAATGCGACGGAAGGAGTGCTTATTGGAATAGCGCTTAAATGTGGAATTGACTCTGGCACTGGCGATCATAGCCATAATAACGCAGGGTAAAACCAGCACAATGTAAGCTAAATCAAAACCGTAATAATAACGAAACATAGTATTCTCCTTTGCTGTATTTTCTTTTATTATACCCGATTCCTATGAAAAGGCAAGTCTGGAGATTTGCTTTTATCTGTATTTTAAATTATACTATAAGAAACATACAATCTCATGAATTTTTTGAAAATTTTAGTGAGTAAATCACAATTCTTTTGTGTTATAGGATTGAGAGGTGAGAATTATGGCGCAATGCGGTATGAAGACCGGTTTTTGGGAAACGGGCAGTGGCAATGTTTCTCTGGAAACCATAATCCATAAATACTCAGACCCATTGGTGCGTTTTGCCTACAGTTATGTGGCAAGTGCATCGGTTGCGGAAGAGCTGATGGAAGACGCGTTGGCTGATGTGCTGATCAGGGACAGAAAGTTTAATGATGAGGCCCATTTCAGAGCATATCTGTACAAAGCGGTTCGCCATCGTTGCCTGAATTATCTGCGCTTCCATCGGAATATTGTTCCGCTGGAGGACGTGGAAGGTGTGCTCTTTGCGGGAGATCTAGAGGCAGATGCGATCAAGAGGGAGCGCGACCGGACGGTGTTTACCTGCTTGCAGGAACTGCCGTTGCAGTACCGTCAGGTGTTGACGCTGACCTACTTTGACGACTTTTCTATTGACGAAATTTGCGCCATCATGGCTCGCTCAAAGAAGCAGGTTTACAACTTGCTTTCAAGAGCCAAGGCATCTCTGAAATCTTTGCTTGAAAAGGTGGGAATCACTTATGAAGACTTATAAGGAAAGGATGGCGTCTGTTCAGCAAAAGCTGCAGCGCAAGAAGACTGAACGCAGAGTGCTTACGGCGACTGCCGGCGCATTGTGCTTGTGTATGGTTATTGGAATTGCTGTTCCGTATTTTCAGAATCGGAACAATATCGATCACTATTCTGACAGCAAATACTTTAAGGTTATTGAGGCCATCGATCGAGATCTGCCCTATAAAACCAAAAAAGGGAATTTTCTTTTCAATGGGAACGGGTATTACGGCGACGGCGAATTCCTGGGTGGTTTGAACGTTGATTTGATGGCACCTGGAGCAGCACAAGGAGTGCCTGAAGCAGGTCCTAATGAAGAAATATTTAACGGAAATGCATCTGTTGAAATTACCGATCATCAGGTGGCGGGTGTTTGGGAAGCGGATATTATCAAGCGCAGTCAAACCCATATTTTTTATTTGAAAGGCAACACCTTGGAGATTTATCCGATTGCCGGTGAAAATACAAAACTGATGAGTACGTGGACACTGGAAACCCAGAATGGTATCACTTATAACAAAGTTGAAATGTATCTTTCAGCAGATGCTACCCGGATCAATTTGATCGCCGGTGGCTATGGTGATGTATTCCAAAAGGATAAGAAGTCTGCTTTCGTACAGCTCATATCTTTGGATGTAACAGATCCTGCAAATGTAAAAGAAGCAAATAGTCTGTTTGTTACGGGCGGCCTTGTATCTACCCGTATGGTGGAAGACCAAATGCTTCTTGTAGCCCAGTACAGAATGGCGAGCAAAGTGAATTTCAAGGATGAATCCACATTCCTGCCCCAAATTGGAACACCGGGGAATATGCAGAGCATTAACCCAAACAATATTCAGATTCCTGAAAAGCTTTCCAATGATCAGTATACACTTGTTGTAATGCTGGACAGTCAAGAAATGACACTCATCGACAGTGGTGCATTCATGTGCTATTCTACAAATTTGTATGTGTCCCAAGAGCGTATTTATGCCCAGCGTCGTATCGGCTTGGTTACTGAAAATGTGGATGAGAATATTTCAAAATCTACAAATATGTCTGAAATATCCTGCATGTCCTACGATTCTGAGGGCTTGAAACTTCAAGGCGCATTTGCTGTAGAAGGTACTGTAAAGGATCAATACAGCATGGATGAGCACGACGGTGTATTTCGTGTTGTTACCAGTATATTACGCACAAAGCAGGGATATATCGGTGCGAAACCCACAGAAGGTACTACGGATGCCCAAGGCAACACAGCACCACCCCAGAACCCGCAGACTACAGTAGTGAGTGAGGTTATTCAGAGTGCAAATCTGACCTGCTATAAAGTTGGTACCTGGGAACAGATTGCACAGGTGGAACAGTTTTCCCCCAATGGTGAAACGGTGGAATCTGTCCGGTTTGATGGGGATTATGCCTATGTCTGTACTGCAGTAGTCGTGACACTGACAGATCCGGTGTTCTTCTTTGATCTTAGTGACCTCAATAATATCATAGTGAAGGATACCGGTACCATTGACGGTTATTCCAGTTCTTTGATTCAACTTAGTGATGGATTCCTTATGGGTATCGGATTTGATGAAATGGGAAATCTGAAGGTTGAGATTTACGAGGAAACAGAAAACGGAGTCGCATCGGTTTGCTCCTTCACAGAGTTCGGTAGTTTCGCATCCGAATATAAAGCCTACTATATTGACCGGGAAAACAACATTTTTGGTATCCCAGCTTATGAGGATTATATTCTGTTGCAATTTGACGGATATAAACTTTCTGAATTGGCACGTTTGCCTTGGCTAGGTGTACAGAATAATGTCCGTGGTGTGGTGATCGATAACTGCTTGTATGTCTTCAGTAAACTTTTTGAAGTAGAAAGTCTTGTGTAAATTCAGAAAATGTGATATTGTCACAGAAATCCTCCGAAAAGTGGGGTAAGATAAGGTCACAAAACAAAATAAGGAGGACAAATAGATGTCAGTTTTGAATATTACCAAAGAAAATTTTGAAAACGAAGTTGTAAAGAGTGAAAAGATCGTTCTGTTGGATTTCTTCGCAAGTTGGTGCGGACCTTGCCGCATGGTTGGTCCCATCATTGATGAGATCGCAGAGGAGAATGAACACATCGTTGTTGGTAAGGTAGATGTGGATGCACAGACGGAACTTGCAACCAAGTTCCAGGTTTACAGCATTCCTACTCTGGTCGTACTGAAAAACGGCGAGGTTTTGAAACAGTCCACCGGTGCAAAATCCAAGGCTCAGATTCTGGCGATGCTTCCTTAAATACCACAAAGCCCACTGCCTTAGCAGTGGGCTTTTTCTTTTAGGTGACATTATCACAGTAAACCATCCGTTTTGTGGGTATACTGAAGAAAAAATGGGAGGTAATCTTATGAGTAAGGTTTATGATGTTTTGGTTTTGGGCGGTGGCCCTGCAGGATATACAGCAGCCATGTACGCAGCAAGAGCAGGTCTGCAGGTGGCAGTTTTGGAACGTCTGGCAGCCGGTGGACAGATGGCATTAACCCATCAGGTAGACAATTACCCCGGATTTGATGAAGGAATTGACGGTTTTGACCTGGGTATGCGGATGCAAAAAGGTGCAGAGCGCTTTGGCACAGAAACGATCTATGCAGATGTGCAATCTGTGAAGTTAAAGCAAGAAATCAAAGAGCTGCATACCGATCAAGGTGTATTTTATGGACGTGCAGTTATTGTTGCTACTGGTGCCAATCCTCGTAAATTGGGCATTCCAATGGAGCAGGAGCTGACGGGAAAGGGTGTTCATTACTGCGCTGCCTGCGATGGTATGTTTTACCGGGGGAAGACTGTTGTGCTGGTTGGTGGCGGTAATTCTGCTGTGGCGGATGCGCTGGTTTTGTCCCGTGTGGCGGCAAAAGTCATTTTAGTGCATCGCAGAGATATGCTTCGAGCATCTAAGATCTACCATGAACCTCTGCAGCAGGCTGAGAACCTGGAATTTAAGTGGAACAGTGAAGTAGAAAGCCTTGTGCATGGTGAGCGTGTGGAAGGTGTGGTAATCCGCAACAAGGTTTCCGGAGAAAAGGAAGAAATTACCTGCGATGCTGTCTTTGTAAGCATTGGAAGAACGCCTGCAACGGCGCTTTTTGCAGACCAACTGCAGTTGGATGATTCTGGCTACATTGTAGCGGGGGAGTCGACGAGAACGAACCTTGCCGGTGTGTATGCCGTAGGCGATGTTCGTACCAAAGCTGTGCGGCAGATTGTAACGGCAACGGCTGACGGTGCGGTTGCTGCCCATGAAATTGAAAAATATCTTTCCCTTAACGTTGCGTAATGTAGCATATTGTGATATAATGACCTCACATTTTGGGAGAGGGTGAGGCTGTGCACTACGCAACCATTAAAAACTGTGATATTGCCAATGGCCCCGGTGTGCGGGTGAGCCTATTTGTATCCGGTTGTACCCACCACTGCAAGGGATGTTTTAATGAAGTGGCATGGGATTTTGAATATGGTACACCTTTCACAGAAGAAACGATTCAATCTATTTTGGATATGCTTCGCCCCAATTATATCAAAGGTCTGACACTTCTTGGAGGTGAACCCTTTGAACCGCAAAACCAAGAGGCGATCCTGCAGCTGCTTCGCCGTATTAAGTCGGAAATGCCCAAGAAAAGCATTTGGGCATTTTCCGGATATCTTTTTGAAAAAATCACATCCAAGACTTTGGGGGATTGGAGCATTACGGGAGAATATCTCAGCTATTTGGATGTTCTGGTAGACGGCCCATTTGTGGAGGAAAAGAAGAATTTGAACCTACGTTTTCGTGGTTCGGAGAATCAGCGCCTGATCGATGTGCCTGCATCATTGCAGGCAGGAAACGTTATACTTTGGGAAGATAAGGGGATATGAACATGAATTCTGTTGCAGTAAAAAAAGTAAGAAAAAATGCAATTTTACCCACCTATGGTTCTGCAGAGGCAGCAGGTGCTGATCTGTATGCCTGCTTGGAAGAATCCGTTACCATTGGTGCAGGGGAAACTGTTTTTATTCCTACCGGCATTGCCATGGAGGTTCCCAAAGGTTGTGCAGGTCTGGTATATGCCCGCAGCAGCCTGGGGGCAAAGCGCGGTCTTGCACCGGCCAATAAGGTTGGCGTGATCGACAGCGATTATCGTGGAGAAATTTCTGTTGTCCTGCATAATCATGGTAAAACGGATCAGACAGTTGCGCCCGGCGAGCGGATTGCCCAGCTTGTAATCACTCCGGTACTGACCCCGGTTTATACTGAGGTGGACGAGTTGACCGATACAAACCGAGGTACCGGTGGTTTCGGTTCAACTGGTAAATAAATGGAGGTATCATATGTTACATTTAATTCCAAATGTTAAAAAGCTTACATATACGGGTGATTTTCTGCCGACAAACGCTGTTTTTTGCAGCAATGATGGTTGGGATAAGCGTGTAGTAGCTGCAGCTGATAAGTTGCCCCAGAATCCTGCCGGTGTTCCTTTGAAGATTTCGGTCAATGGAGACAGTGGCGAAGGTTATTCGCTGGAAATTTGTAAAGATCGCATTTTTATCCATGCAGATAGTAATGCGGGTGCGTTTTATGGCATTCAAACCTTGCGGCAGTTGTTTACCCAGGAGGCTATCCCTTGTTTATACATTGAAGATCGTCCGGATTTTGCACACCGTGGCTTCTACCATGATGCGACAAGAGGTAAGATCCCTAAGGTGGAAACCCTTAAGGAATTGATTGACCGGATGGCCTATTATAAACTCAATTCCCTGCAACTGTATGTGGAGCATACCTTTGAATTTGAAGAATGCAAGGACATCAATCCCACCCGTGGTTACCTGACAAAGGCAGAACTCAAAGAACTGGATGCCTATTGTCGGGAGAATTTCATTGATTTTATTCCGTCGATCTCCACGTTTGGTCACATGTATGAGATTCTGCAACAGCCACAGTATCAGCATTTGCGTGCTGTTGCTGATGAAGAGCACACCCCTGCAACCTGGTATTGCAGAATGATCCATCACACGATTGACCCCCGTCACCCAGAGAGCCTTCCTTTGGTGCAAAGTCGGATTGCTCAATATGCACCCTGCTTTGAAAGTGATTGGTTCAATATTTGCTGCGATGAGACCTTTGACCTGCACCACTGTGCAGACACCCCGGAGAATACCGGTGAATTGTATGTGGACTTTGTCAAAAAGATTATTGCATACACCCAAAGTAAGGGAAAAAAGGTGATGATGTGGGCGGACATTTTATTGAAACATCCGGAGGTCATTGATCAACTTCCGGAAGATGTCTGCTTCCTGAATTGGTGGTATTGGAATAATCCGAATGAAGAGAATTTTGCCCATTTTGCAAAAATCGGAAAACCACAGATTGTTTGCCCAGGTACATCCACATGGAACCGGTTTTGCGAAAACGTGACGGTGGAAGAAAACAATATCTGCCAGTTGGCAGAATTTGCACAGAAATACGGTGCAGTTGGTATTCTGAATACTAACTGGGGCGATCATGGCAATCCCTGCAGCCTAGAGCTGGCCATGTATGGCATGGTTCTTGGGGCCGAAAAATCCTGGTCAGCATCCACTATCGTTGATGAATCATTCTATGAACGGGTCAATGCGCTGCTTTACGAAAATGCAAATGGTATCCGGGCGCTGAAGACTTTGAGTTCATTGCATGATATGGTTGAATGGCTCGACTTGGACAGAACATATTGTAAACAACGTTATGATATTGAGGCCCAAAAGCGAACAGAGTTAACCATTGATCTGCCCAAAATTCAGAAAGCGTATACGGATTTTGTGAATGAACTGTCTGCACAAAAATGGAAAAATGACGAATTTCGTCAGGAAATGCTCATTGCGGCAGAGGGTATTTGTGTAATTGCAGAGCTGCAGGAAAAACTGGATGGGAAAAATCCTTCCCGTATCACTGACACAAACCAATGGCTTGCTAAGTATCGGGAAAAATGGTTGCTTAAGAATAAGAAAGACGAGCTGCATTTGATCGAAGAGATGTTTACCTACTGCGAAGCTATATAAAACAAAACACATCCACCGGAAGGTGGATGTGTTTTTTCTTAGTAGAACAGAAGATCGGAGTAGGTGGGATAAGGCCAATAGGACTTATCTGTCAGCTGCTCCAAGAGATCTGCATCCTTACGCATGCCGTCCATAGCAGGCAAAATGGTGCTGCTCATATAATCGGCAGCGGCGTCTGTTTGCTCAGGAATAGCAGCAAGCTTGGCGGTTAAATCCTGGGATTTTTCATACAAGCTGTCGCAGGCTGCGCTCAAACGTTCCACAAGGGCCTGCTCAGCCATGCAGGAAACACCAATTGCATTTTTGTCAATAATGGACTTGGCCAGATCACGGGTGTAGCGTAATGCAGCAGGCAGAATCTGGTGCAGTGCCATATCTATACAAGTGCGGCCTTCAATAGCAGTGACCTTTGTATAGGACTGCAGATGGATTTCATAACGGGCGCGGAACTCAGATTCTGTGAAAATGCCCCGTTTGGTGACAAGATCAATGTTCTTTTGGGAAACATATGTAGGAAGGGATTGTGCGGTATTGCCGTGATTACTCAGACCACGTTTTTTGGCCTCTTCCTTCCATGCATCAGAATAACCATTGCCGTTGAAAATGATCCGCTGATGGGCAGTAAACGTCTCACAGACCAATTTCTGCAGGGCTTCATCAAAGTTCTCAGCATTTTCCAAAATATCGGCAAACTTACCCAGCTCTTCTGCCATAATGGTATTCAGAGCAATGTTGGGACCCGCTACAGACTGGGAAGAACCCAGCATACGGAACTCAAACTTATTACCGGTAAAGGCCAGGGGAGAGGTACGATTGCGGTCTGTAGTGTCTTTCGGAATGGAAGGCAATACGTCCACACCGATTCGCATCAGGCTCTTCTTGGGGTCGGTGTAGTTGGTGCCGTTGATAATGGAATTGACAACATTGGTCAGCTCGTCGCCAAGGAAAATAGAAACGATGGCAGGGGGCGCTTCTGTTACGCCCAGACGATGGTCGTTGCCGGCATAGGCAACTGTGGAACGCAGGAAATCCTGGTATTCATCCACACCCTTGATAAACGCAGCAAGGAACACCAAGAACTGGGCATTTTGCCGAGGTGTGCTACCGGGCTTAAAGAGGTTTCTGCCGGAGTCTGTGCACAAAGACCAGTTGTTGTGCTTGCCGGAACCGGCGATGCCTTCAAAGGGCTTTTCGTGCAGTAGGCATACCAGATCATGCTTGGCAGCACACTTTTTCATGATTTCCATGATCAGCTGATTGGAGTCACAAGCATTGCCTGCATCGGAATAGATGGGGGCCAATTCGTGCTGACAAGGTGCACCCTCGTTGTGCTTAGTTTTAGAGAGAATACCAAGACGCCACAGCTGTTCGTCCAGATCCTTCATGAAACTGGAAACTCGGGTGCGAATTACGCCAAAATAGTGATCATCCAATTCCTGACCTTTTGGGGCGGGTGCGCCAAACAGCGTACGGCCGGTCAGACGCAGATCAAGACGCTTGGCATACAAGGACTTGGGGATGAGGAAATACTCCTGCTCAGGGCCGACAGAAACCTTTACACGCTGCGTTTCATTATCGCCAAACAGACGAAGAATACGTACAGCCTCCCGGGAAATTTCATCCAGAGAACGAAGCAAGGGGGTTTTCTTATCCAAAGCTTCACCGGTGTAGGAGAAGAAGCAGGTAGGAATGTACAAGCTGCCGTCCTTTACAAAAGCAAAAGCGGTGGGATCCCATGCTGTATAGCCGCGTGCTTCAAAGGTTGCGCGCAGACCGCCGGAGGGGAAGGAGCTGGCGTCGGGCTCACCACGAACCAACTCACTGCCGGAAAATTCCATAATTACTCTGCCGTCACCGGTGGGGGCAATAAAGGAATCGTGTTTTTCCGCGGTGATACCGGTCATTGGCTGGAACCAATGGGTATAGTGGGTAGCGCCCTTTTCAATTGCCCAAACCTTCATAGCTTCGGCAATCTTGTTTGCGACCTCCAGAGGCAGGGAAGAGCCGGAGCAGATACACTGTTTCCATGCGTTATAGGTCTCGGACTCCAAGCGTTGTTGCATGGTAGCCTCATTAAATACATCGGTGCCGAATATTTCGGGTACATTGATGATATGACTCATGTTAACGCATCCTTTCAAACAAAATTATGTTTTAATTTTAGGACATATTCCCGAAAAAAGCAAGGACTATTTGTATAATGTTGCTATATTGATTGAAAGTCACTGTAAAAATGTGTATACATTCCCAAAATCCGTAATCCAATATGAAATTTTGCGTCTTTCATATTGCGTTTTTTTGCCTGATGACATATAATAAGGCAAGTTAAAGCATATTTTTTGAGGAAGGAATGATAGACGTGGGTGCTTACGCTTGCAGAAACTGGGAAGAGCTGCGTCAAGAAGCAGAGAAAATGCAAGAGCGGTTTGCAAAGCTGCAAACCAAGAATTTGAAACTGGATATGTCCCGTGGTAAGCCCAGCAAGGCGCAACTTGATTTGGTTAGTGACTTGCTTACTGTGCTTGATAATCCGCAGGATTGTTTGATCAATGGAAATGATTGCCGCAATTATGGTGATCTGGCAGGTCTGCAGTGCGCCCGGGAATATTGGGCTGATGTGTTGGGATGCAAGCCTTCCCAGACCTTTGTAGGCGGCAATGCCAGCTTAAGCCTGATGCATGATTTAATCGCAAGAGCATTTACCCATGGTCTTGTAGATTCTGTCCGTCCTTGGTGCAAGGAAGAAAAGCTGAAATTTCTGTGCCCGGTTCCCGGTTATGACCGGCATTTCCGCATCACAGAAACCTACGGCTTTGAAATGATTTCAGTTCCCATGACTCCTGACGGTCCGGATATGGACGTGGTGGAGGAACTGGTACAAGATCCTGCAGTGAAGGGTATCTGGTGTGTTCCCAAGTACTCCAATCCTCAGGGATATGTGTACTCGGATTTTACAATTCAGCGCTTTGCCAATCTTCAGCCAGCTGCTCCGGATTTTGTAATCATGTGGGATAATGCCTATTGTATTCATGAGTTTGAGGGTGAGTTTGCCCCGTTCCAGGATATCATTTCTCTATGCGCGCAGGCAGGCCGTCCCAATATGGTGTATGAATTTGCGTCTACCTCTAAAGTGACTTTCCCAGGTGCGGGTATTTCTGTACTTGCATCCAGTGAGGAAAATATTGCATATTGGAGCAAACTGGCTGGCGTGCAGAACATTTCTTATGACAAGATCAATCAGCTGCGGCATGTGCTGTATCTGAAAGATAAGAAGCATACATTGGAATTGATGAAAAAACATGCCGAAATCATGCAGCCGAAATTTAGGATGGTTCTGAAAATGCTGCGCAGAGAGCTGACCAATAAGGGTATTGCCCACTGGCATCATCCCTTGGGTGGTTACTTTGTATGTGTGGCAGCTATGCCCGGCACTGCCAAGCGAACCTTAGAGCTGTGCAAGCAATTGGGTGTGACCTTTACTGCTGCCGGTGCAACACATCCTTACGGTATTGATCCGGAGGATTCCATGATCCGTATTGCTCCCAGTTATCCGCCTATCGGAGAGCTGGAATCCGCCATGGAGGTCTTTTGTGTGTGCCTCAGACTGACTGCTCTGGAGAAATATCTGGGTGAGAAATTGGTATGAGAAAACTGCTTGAGAAATATTGGGATGTATTGACGTATCTGTTTTTCGGCGTACTGACAACGGTTGTCAATTATCTGGTCTATTTACCTTGCTACAATCTGTTGAATCTGAGCGCAGGACTTAGCAATGTGATCGCATGGATTGTGGCTGTTACCTTTGCATTTCTGACCAATAAGCCCTTTGTGTTTAAGAGCAAGGATTGGTCATGGAATGTGGTTTGGCCGGAACTAACGAAATTTGTTGGTTGTCGTATTGGCTCAGGCGTGATGGAAACAGCGATCCTGCTGGTGGCTGTTGATTGGCTTGACTGGAACGGAAATGTGTGGAAACTCATTACCGCTGTTATCGTGATCGTTTGGAACTATATTGGTAGTAAATTCCTGGTTTTTAAGAAGAATAAGTAAGAAAAGGCTGTCGAAAGACAGCCTTTTCTTATCCGTATTTTTCTTGCAAATAAAGGATTGCTTGGCGGTAGCCATCGATGCCCTGACCCTTGATGGTCTTTTCGCAGTACAGACCGGGGTAGGAAATTTGCCGGAATGCCTCCCGGGAATCCACATCGGAAATGTGAACCTCAACAGCGGGAATCGCCACAGCTTTCAGTGCATCTAAAATCGCAACAGAGGTATGGGTATAGGCGGCAGGATTGATGATAATGCCATCGTACACATTATATGCACCCTGAATGGTATCTACAATCACACCTTCGTGATTAGACTGGAAATGGTCGATCCGGATGCCGGTATCTTTACCTGTCTGATCAATCAGCGCCAGCAGATCGGCATAGGTATTCTTTCCGTAAACCTCGGGTTCCCGAATTCCAAGCATATTGATATTGGGCCCGTTGATCACAAGCAGTTTCATCAGGATTCCTCCCATAATTTCAAAATCTTTTCCACAGCAATTTCGGCCTTTGTGTCGTTTACAATGCAGTGATCTGCAAAAGCGTCATAAAGGGGTTTTCTGGTGCGATACATTTCCGTCAGTGCAGTGGACTGAGAGAGTGGCCTACCGTCAGTTGGTAACTGCGCAAGCGCTCGTTCTATGAGGAAAATCGTGCCATTTTGATGCAATAGGGGATAATTTTCAGCTCTGGTGACGCAACCGCCACCGGTAGCAATGACTTTTCCGGACAGTTTACCGATTTGTGCAAGAGTTTCCGTTTCCAATGCACGGAAGGCAGCCTCGCCTTGCGCGGCAAAAATTTCCGGTATTGTGCAACCTGCTTTTTCGACGATCTTTTCATCGACATCCACAAATTCCGTTCCAAGGCGCTGGGCAAGTATCTGCCCAATTGTGGATTTTCCGGAACCTGGCATACCGATCAGAACAACATTTTCCATCTGCTTTCGCAAAAGATGATGAATTTCGTCAATTTTAGCGTCACTGATCATTTCAGCGGTAAACCATTGCGCAGCTTCCTTTGCCTGCGCAACCAGCATCAAAAGCCCATTCATCGCTACCAGACCCCGCTTCTCTGCATCCAGCAATAACTGTGTACGAGCGGGATTGTAGATCACGTCCAAAACACCCTCGAGTTCCGGAAAATGATCCAGACTCAGGGGAGAATATCCGGTGTTTGGGTACATGCCCACGGGGGTGGTATTCACTATGACCGATGCATCCCGATGTAGTTGCAGATTGGAGTAATTGTTTACACCATTTCGGGAAATGGTCACCACCTGCGCACCATGATCCTTCAATACTGCCACCGCAGTTTGGGACGTACCACCACTGCCTAAAACAAGCACTTTCTTTCCGTTAACATTCAATCCACTGCGGCAAAGCATGATATCAAAACCAAAGTAGTCGGTATTATGACCAATCAGCTTGCCATTGGCCTGACGAACAATGGTATTGACTGCGCCTAACCTTGCAGCAATAGGCGTTAATTCGTCGCAGTAGGGAATGACAGTACTTTTATATGGAATGGTAACATTCAGACCGGAAAAATCGCTGTTTTTAATAAAATGCTCAAGATCTTCCACATTTTTTTCAAGCAAATCGTAGCTGTAGCTTCCAAGAAGACTGTGAATTTGCGGAGAATAACTGTGTCCAAGCTTAGCACCTAAAAGTCCGCATTTCATCATACGACCTCGCTGTAGCTGCCAAGATACGTAAATTCCTCACACAGTTCATCCAATTCACAAATCAACTGCACAAATTCCTCTGAATAAATAGATGTTTCCAAATCAAAGTAGAACATAAATTCAAAATCACGATCAGGCAGGGGACGGGATTCCAGCTTGGTTACGTTGATACCAAGAGCGTAAAAACGTGCTAGAACACGATATAAAGCGCCCGGGCGGTGGTTCAGGATCATCATGATGCTGGTTTTATCGGAACCGGGATAAACCTCCAGATTTTTACTGATGCAGATAAACCGAGTTCGATTATTACCCTCATCCTGAATAGAGGAAGCAAGGCAACTCAAACCGTAGAGCTCCAAACAACTGCGGCTGGAAATTGCAGCTACATCTGTTCTACCGGAGGATGCAACCATTTCAGCGGCTGCAGCGGTATTTTCAACTGCGATTACCTTTACGCCGGGCAGCTTTGCAAGAAATGCGCCACATTGGTTAATAGCTTGTTCGTGAGAATAAATTTCTTTAATAGAAGCCAGATTTGCACCAGGATTTGCCAGCAGATTGTGGTCGATTTTCAGCCGGAACGTACGCACGATGGAAAATTTGTGATGGATCATCAGATCATATACTTTTTTCACAGATCCGGCAGTGGAATTCTCAATGGGCAAAATACCGTATTGGCACAGTCCTTGATCAATTGCCTGAAAAATACCTTCAAAGTTCTTGAAGTACATAATCATAGGATTTTGGAAAATTTTTTCACACGCAATTTGTGCGTAAGCACCTTCTATACCTTGGCAGGCAACCATGGGGGCGGTTGGAAACAGCTTTGGCGTATTTTCTATGGCGTTGTGAATTTCTTGATACAGCGCTGAGACCGTATCATTTCGCTTGCTTTGATAGCTTCGGCTCAATTCAAATAGCATGGAATACAAAACACGGGTATAGTTTGCCATTTCAGAGCCTGCCTTTTCGGCAACATCCTTCAGCTTTTCCCGTTCACGGGCGGGCACAAAGACGGGGAGATTGTTTGCTTTCTTGTAGTCGCCAATAGCAGCAGCAACATCCATCCGCTTGCAGAATAATTCTACAAGCTGATCATCGATCTTGTCGATCTGATCTCTTAAATCTTTCAGATCCATACTTAGCCTCATTTCATAATCTGGTGATTACCCAGGAGCATATCAAAGATTGCTATGGCAGCAGCAGCCTCTACTACCGGTACTGCCCGGGGAACGATGCAGGGATCGTGTCGACCCTTTACAACAATTGCTGTATTCTCACCGGTTTGCAGATTTACAGTTCTCTGCTCTTTATAGATGGAAGGTGTCGGCTTGAAGGTGACATCAAAAATCACCGGCATTCCGTTGGAAATACCGCCCAGAATACCACCGCAGTGATTCGTCATGGTTTTAACCTGACCTTCTTCGAAAACAAATGCATCGTTACTTTCACTTCCAAGCATTACAGCAAAGGACTCACTGCTACCAAAACCAATATTCTTCACAGCAGGAATGCCGTAAACAATCTGTGCAATGCGGCTTTCAATGCCACCGAACATTGCATCGCCAATGCCAGCTGGAAGGCCCACGATGGCGCATTCAATTCTGCCACCGATGCTGTCGCCCTGCAAGTGTGCATCGCGGATAACGGTCTGAAAGGTCTCCGCAGTATCTGCAGATAGGGTGGGGAAAATTTGCCCAATCTGATCCAGTTGGGGGGATAAAGCATCGAATCGCTCGACCTTCTGACTACCAATCTGAATGATATGCGCACCAATACGGATTCCCATATCCTCCAGCCACTGCTTACACATACCACCAGCAATACACAGTGGTGCAGTGAGCCTGCCGGAGAAATGTCCGCCACCGGCTGCATCATGAAAATCACCGTACTTGAGCTGTGCTGTATAGTCAGCATGACCGGGACGTGGACATGTTTTAAGATTCTCATAATCTCCGGAACGGGTATTGGTATTGCGGATGATTGCGGTAATGGGGGCACCGCAGGTTAAGCCGTCTGTAATGCCTGCAAGAAATTCCGGTAGATCTGCTTCCTTTCGGGGCGTTGACCAAGCATTTTGACCGGGGGCACGCCGATTTAAGAAGAATTGCAGTTCATCCATATCTACAGAAAAACCTGCCGGAATTCCATCTAACGTCATGCCAATAGCAGCTCCATGAGATTGTCCAAATATTGTCAATTTTAAATTTTCACCGTAGGTACTATGCATATTTTCCTCCTAACCGGCCGTATTCTGACCAAAATTGGGGATAGGATTTCCTGACTGCATCTGCATTCAAAATGGTTACCGGACCGGAACACACTGTGGCAGCAATGGCTGCAGACATAGCAATCCGATGATCGTTAAAACTGTCAACAGTGCCACCGCGCAAAGGCGTGGCCAATACCGTCAGGGTATCTTCAGTAGCTGTGGCAACACCGCCGAGAGCCTCTAGCATGGCGATGACAGATGCCACCCGATCTGATTCCTTCAAACGCAGACGTTGGATATTTTTGAATACTGCACCATGGGTGGCTGCAGCAACAATAGATAAAATAGGAACCAAATCAGGGATGTCCGACGCATCGATAGTGGCCTTTTCTGCTTCAAGCTGCCGTAAGATATCCACAACTGCACGATCTCCCTGTAAAGAGTCCTGAGACAGCCCATGAATGGTTAATTCACTGCCTAAAACACCGGCAGCCAGCCAGAATGCACCGTTGCTCCAATCACCTTCAACAGAAACATATCCCGGAGAATGGTGATCAGGGAAGATGGAAATCGCCTCTTTCGTAAGATCAACATAGGGCTTTGATTCCAACTTACCCGTAATTGTTAGTGTACACGCATCCATCAGCGAATGGGCAAACATCAAGCCGGTTATAAACTGGCTGGAAATACCGCCATCGATGCAATATTCACCGTTGCGGAGCTTTCCTTGACAGCGTATTGTATTTTTCGTGGGGCGGGATAGGGAACAACCCATGCGCTCCATTTCTTCCCAAAGGGGAGAGAGCGGGCGGTCAGCAAGTCGACCTTCCATTGTAAAAGTACAATCTACACCCAATGCGCCTACAATGGGCAGCATAAACCGCAGGGTAGAGCCACTTTCGTGGCAATCCAGTACAGCGCTTTTGGGCGTATTCTCGATGGGAAACACCGTATACCCGGATTCGGTGGTAAGAATCTGTGCGCCCAAAGCACGCAGACAGGTAACCGTCGCTTCAATATCCTGATTGGTATCGGTGCAGAGTAGTTGTGTCGGCTTGTCTGCAAATGCGGCGCAGATTAAAAGTCTGTGGGCCTGGGATTTTGAAGGGATCACTGTGATTTCACCACGCAAATGCCCGGGAGTAATGGTAAAATCCATATCAAAGCCCCCCTTGAATCCAGGCTTTCAGATTCTCTATAGGTGTAGGAACGATGCTGCAATCGGCAATGGTTTTGGGAACAATCAAGTTGACGATACCGCCGTCGCGTTTTTTGTCCGACAGTGCTGCCTCAAATAATTGCTGCGCAGAATATTCGGTGACCGTGGGCAAAGCAAAAACATTAAGGATATTTTGGATGCTTTCGCAGGTTTCCGAGGAACAGAAACCATCCTTGCATGCGGCACGGCTGACCATAGCCATACCAATGGCAACAGCCTTGCCGTGTGAGATAGCATAGCCGCTGCAAGCTTCAATACCGTGACCGATGGTGTGGCCAAGATTCAGTTTCATGCGGCTACCGGTGTCATACTCGTCCTGAGCAACTACATCTCTTTTCAGCTCGACACAACGGGTGATAACAGCTTCCCGGTCAAAGGCAAGACCTTGTTTCAACAGATGCTGAAATAATTGTGTATCGTACAAAATACCGTATTTAATGACCTCGGCACACCCATCACGGAAGATTTCTACCGGAAGCGTGTTCAATACATCCGTGTCGCATAGCACCAATTTGGGGTGATAGAAAGCACCTACCAGATTTTTGCCGTTTTCCAGGTCAATGGCGGTCTTACCGCCAACAGAGGAATCCACAGCTGCCAGAAGGGTAGTTGGGACTTGAATATAGGGGATACCTCTCAGATAGGTGGCAGCAGCAAAACCGACCAAATCGCCAACAACACCACCGCCAAGGGCAATCAAACAATCACTGCGGGTGACATGGTTTTCTGCCAGAAAATTCAAGAGAGAGAAATAGGTCAGTCCATTTTTGTTGGATTCACCTGCGGGAAATACAAAGGAAACTACTGAAAAACCGGCATTTTCCAAACTTTTTTGTGTAGCTTTACCGTGAAGTGGCCACACGTTACTGTCGCTGACGATGGCGGCAATACCGACTTTAGTCACAGATGCTACCTCTGTTCCCAGAGAAGAAAGCAGTCCAGATGAGATCTTGACCTCGTATGCTGTTGATGCATTGACTTTGACAACATTCATCCGTCAACTTCCTCCTTACGGCGTTTTCCTTCGTCCAGCAGGGCGATTAAAGCTTCCAAATCCTGATTTTCAAGGGCTTTACGGTATTTTAGCAGACCGGAAATATAAGTGTCCAACTCGAACAGCATATTTTCTCGATTTTCCATACACAGCTGCGCCCACATTTGAGGATTCAGCCAAGCAACACGGGTCAGATCCCTATAGCTGCCTGCAGAAAATCCCTTATGCTCCAGAGCAGTGGGGGATTTAATATAAGCGTTGCTCAGCACATGGGGCATTTGTGAAGTGAATGCAATTACCTGATCATGCTCCTGAGCAGTACATACTGAAAAAGTCCCGAAATTACAAGGCATAAGGGCATCCTTAATACGCTGCAGCAACAAAATGTCATCGAATCTTTGGGGGACCAGCACCATCGGTGCGCCCTGAAACAGATTGGAACGGCTGGCTTTAAAACCGGAATGGTGAGAGCCGGCCATGGGGTGTCCGCCCACAAAGGTAAACCCGTATTTCTCAGAAAGGGGAAAACAATGCTTGCAAATTTCCTCTTTTATACCGCACAGATCCATTACCAATGCCCTTTGATCGATATAATGGGCATTCTGCACCAACCATTCGATGCAACCGGCAGGATATATCGCTAAAAGGATCAAGTCGCATTTGCCGATAGTGGTTGCATCGAGCTTTTCATGCACCACACCCGCCAGCTGAGCAAAAGACAATATGCTTTCGTCTTTATCAAAGGCAAAAACTGTATGGTCAGCCTTGGTGTATGCTCTTGCCATGGAACCACCAATCAGGCCAAGACCTAGAATACCGACATTCATTTTACAACCTCGCGAATTTGCTGAACCTTTTTGTTCAAGTCATCAAATTGTGCAGGCGTAAGAGATTGTGCGCCATCGCACAGTGCGCAGGCCGGGTTATTGTGAACCTCGATCATCAGACCGTCTGCGCCTGCGGCGGCTGCAGCGTAAGCCATAGGGGATACAAGTTTTGCCTTGCCGGTTGCATGGCTGGGATCGACGACTACCGGCAAATGACTCAGCTCTTGAAGAACAGAAACTGCAGACAGATCCAGTGTGTTTCTGGTATACGTTTCAAAAGTACGAATGCCTCTTTCACAGAGGATGACATTTTCATTGCCTTCGCTCATGATATATTCTGCGCTCATCAGCAGCTCCTGCAGGGTATTTGCCAAGCCACGCTTCAACAAAATGGGTTTATTTGTCTTGCCGAGTTCCTTCAGAAGATCAAAATTCTGCATATTTCGGGCGCCTACCTGGATGATATCCACATCGTTAAACAGCTCTAATGTGCTGATGTTCATGATCTCCGTAATAATAGGCAAACCGGTGGCATTTTTTGCCTTAACAAGCAGTTCAATACCGGCGCCTTTCATGCCTTGAAATGCGTAAGGAGAGGTGCGGGGCTTGAATGCGCCGCCCCGAAGAATATTAGCACCGGCAGCTTTAACCGCCATTGCAACCTCAATAATCTGTTCTTCGGATTCAACGCTGCAAGGACCGGCAATCATGGCGAAATTGCCACCACCGACCTTGGCTTGTCCGACCTCTACCACAGTATCCAGCGGATGAAATTTGCGATTAACTTGTTTAAACGGTTCGGAAACCCGCTTGACGCTTTCTACAATATCCAAAGAACCGAGAAGCTCCATATCAACCCGGCTGGTGTCGCCGATCAAACCGAGAATGGTGACCTCCTGACCTTTGGAAATGTGGACGTCCAGATTCATATTCTTCAGCCATTCAATCAAATGCTGAGTTTGTGTATCAGTTGTGCCTTGCTTTAAAACAGCGATCATAAAACCAACTCCTAATAAAAAGTGCCACACGAACAGCGATTCGTGCGGCGCTTGGTAAATACAAATTTATGCGGAAAAATCAATGCAGCACAAAACGCTATTACTTTTTAACACCAAAAAAGTAATAGTTAAAATAAAACTGTGCAGCAAAGATAGTAGTCATAAACAAATGACCTCCCATGGCGGATTAAAAACATTATAGCACTGTGAATAGTAAAATGCAAGTGCTAATTTGACAATTTTATAGAACATGAAACTCGTAGTTTTCAAATTTTAAGCGGTCGCCCACGTCAACACCAAAAGGCAGCAAAGCGATGGCAACCTCGGAAATCACACCGGTGTCGTCGTACTTTACAAAGGCATAATCACCACGAATATCAATGATGGTACAGAACATATAGATTCCTCCACAAAAATCCGCCCCTGGAATCCAGGGGCGGACAATGTTAAGACTTAGTCTTTGTACAGCTCGACCAGCTTCAGCAGGTGCTCGTAACGCTCCTTAGCAGCAGCCTCGTTCTTAGCGAACAGTTCGGTTGCACGCTCGGGGAACTCACGGGTCAGACGGCTGTAGCGAGCCTCGTTCATCAGGAATTCCTGATAGCCATCCTTGGGAGCCTTGCTGTCCAGAGTGAACTTGCCGGTCTCCTTGGAGGGATCGAAGCGGAACAGGTTCCAGTAACCGCAGTCAACAGCCTTCTTCATCTCAGCCTGGCAGTTCATCATGCCGCCCTTGATGGAGTGCATCTCACAGGGAGCGTAGCCGATGATCAGGGAAGGACCGTTGTAAGCTTCTGCTTCGCAGATAGCCTTGATGGTCTGAGCCTGGTTAGCGCCCATAGCGATCTGAGCAACGTAAACATAGCCGTAGCTCATTGCGATCTCAGCCAGAGACTTCTTCTTGGTTTCCTTACCGGAAGCTGCGAACTGAGCAACCTGACCGATGTTGGAAGCCTTGGAAGCCTGACCACCGGTGTTGGAGTAAACCTCAGTGTCGAAGACAAAGATGTTAACGTCCTTGTTGGAAGCCAGAACATGGTCAACACCGCCGAAGCCGATGTCGTATGCCCAGCCGTCGCCACCAAAGATCCAGACGGACTTCTTGGACAGGTATTCCTTCTTGCTCAGGATGTCCTTAACGGTGTCGCAGCAAACGTTTGCTTCCAGGTTAGCAACCAGAGCCTTGGTACCAGCCTTGTTGGCCTCGCCATCGTTAAAGGAGTTCAGCCAAGCTTCGCAAGCAGCCTTGCGCTCGTCGGAAACGGTGTTCTCCATTACGGAACGAACCTTGTTAGCCAGGGACTCACGGATAACTGCCTGAGCGGTGTACATACCCAGACCGTGCTCTGCGTTGTCCTCGAACAGGGAGTTAGCCCAAGCGGGGCCGTGGCCGTTTTCGTTGACGCAGTAGGGAGAAGTAGCAGCGGGACCACCCCAGATAGAGGAACAGCCGGTAGCGTTGGAAATGTACATCCGATCGCCGAACAGCTGGGTCACCAGACGTGCGTAAGAGGTTTCAGCACAACCTGCGCAGGAGCCAGAGAACTCGAGCAGAGGCTTCTTGAACTGGGAGCCCTTAACAGTGTTGTCTTCCATGTCTGCCTTGGGAGCAACCTTGGAAACCATGTAACCGAAGACGTCCTGCTGATCCAGCTGGGTCTCCTGGGGAACCATGGTGATAGCATTGGTGGGACATACGCCGACACAGACGCCGCAGCCCATGCAGTCCAGGGGAGAAACGGCCATGGTGTAGGAGTAAACGCCCTTGCCCTTACCAGCCTTGACGGGCACGATCTTTGCAGCAGCAGGAGCGGCAGCAGCATCAGCCCCAGTCAGAGCGTAGGGACGGATAGTAGCGTGGGGGCAGACGTATGCACAGTTGTTACACTGGATACACTTGGTAGCATCCCACTCGGGAACGGTAACAGCAACACCGCGCTTCTCGTAAGCAGCAGCACCCAGGGGGAACTGACCGTCAGCCAGATCTTCAAAAGCGGAAACGGGCAGGGAGTAGCCGTCCATCTTGCCAACAGGATTCAGGATGTTCTTAACAACCTTAACGGTATCAGCGGGGCCTTCCAGCTCCAGCTCGGCCTTAACAGCCTCAGCGGTAGCCCAAGCAGTGGGAACATCGATCTTCACATAAGCAGTAGCGCCTGCATCGATAGCGTTCCAGTTCTTCTCAACAACATCCATACCCTTCTTAGCATAGGACTTCTCAGCAGCATCCTTCATGTACTTGACAGCTTCCTCTGCGGGCATAACCTTAGCCAGAGAGAAGAATGCAGACTGCAGAATGGTGTTGGTACGCTTGCCCATGCCGACCTTGATAGCCAGGTCAATAGCGTTGATGGTGTACAGCTGAATGTTATTTTCAGCAATGTAGCGCTTGGAAGCAGCATCCAGGTGATGCTCCAACTCCTCCAGAGTCCACTGGCAGTTGATCAGGAAGACACCGCCGGGCTTAACGTCCTGAACGATCTTGAAGCCCTTGGTGATATAGGAAGGATTGTGGCAAGCCACGAAGTCAGCCTTGTTGATGTAGTAGGGGGACTTGATAGCATTGTCACCGAAACGCAGGTGAGAAACGGTAACACCACCGGTCTTCTTGGAGTCGTACTGGAAGTAAGCCTGTACGTACTTGTCGGTGTGGTCGCCGATGATCTTGATGGAGTTCTTGTTAGCGCCAACGGTGCCGTCGCCACCCAGACCCCAGAACTTGCACTCGATGGTGCCGGCTGCTGCGGTATTGGGGGAAACCTTCTCTTCCAGAGACAGGTTGGTCACGTCGTCAAC
>JAZRRL010000044.1:0-53664 GCA_045650665.1 Faecousia sp.
GAGTGGATGGGCGAGAAGATCAACCTGGCTCCCGGCTGGCGTCGAATGACCATGGTCGAGGCTGTTAAGGAATATGTTGGCATTGACTTTGGTGCAATCACCGATGATGCTGAGGCTGTAGCCGCAGCTGCTGCCAAGGGCGTGGAGCTGTCTGATGCAGCTGAAAAGACCTGGGGTAATGCTCTGTATGCTTGCTTCGATCAGAGAGTGGAAGAGCATCTGATCCAGCCCACATTTATTACTATGTATCCCGTTGAGGTTTCTCCGCTGACCAAGCGTAGCCCTGAGGATCCCCGTCTGACCGAGCGCTTCGAGGCATTTATCTGCCACAGCGAGATGGGCAATGCCTACTCTGAGCTGAACGATCCCATTGATCAGCGTGGCCGCTTTATGAAGCAGGTTGAGCAGCGTGAGCGTGGCGACGACGAGACCGAGATGCTGGACGAGGATTTCCTGAATGCTATGGAATACGGCATGCCTCCTACGGGTGGCATGGGCATCGGCATCGACCGTTGCGTGATGTTGCTGACCGGCGCAGATTCCATCCGGGAAGTTATCTTGTTCCCCACAATGAAGCCTTTAGACTAATAAATTTAACACCCTATGACCATAAAAGGTCATAGGGTGTTTTTGTATTTCCTTATTAAACTGACCGACAAATTGGAATTTACTTCTTCAATACTTTTTTGCACCAAGTGCGTTTGTTGCATTTCGGACACTTTAAGTAACGTGTTGTTCCCCTGTGCATTGCATTCAATGCCTCTGAATAGGTAGGCACAATTTCGTGACCGCAGTTTTTACACTTGTAAGCACCCACGCTCACTTCAAGCTTTAATGCATAGAAACACGGTATCAAAAACACAACGCAAACACCGAGAATTGTGACAAGCTGCCACACGCCTTCGGGAATCAAAAATGCAGCAATAAAGATACCTGCAAGTAGGGCTGTCATACTTACAATCATAATTGCCCACATAGATGACCAAATTGTTTTATTTTTCTTCTCTAATTCTTTTGCCATATCAAGCAAAAGCTGTTCATTTTTCTGGTTGTTGTTTTCCATATTGATTTTCTCCCCACTTAATAATTCATTTACACTGATGCAAAGAATATCACACAGTTCAAGCATTATCGAAGTATCGGGCATTGCCACGCCGCGTTCCCACTTGGATATTGCCTTATCGGTGATACCCAGTTTTTCTGCCAACTGCATTTGTGTTAAGTTTGCCTTTTTTCTGCACTCGGCAATAAATTTTCCGATTTTTATTTGGTCCATAGGCTGCCTCCTTTTGCATTCAGTATAGATGATTAAGAGGAGAAAACACACCTACCATTGGTTTAGTGAGGAGAAGTAAACTTATGGTAGAGTAAAAATTGACCGTCAAACTGGAATTTACTTGCCCTCTTTATCCTGTTTGGACACCAGAATGATTGAACCAACAAGCAAGGCAACACCAAGGGTGAAAAACACACATCCCACAACCGTATTCAACTGATTTGCAAAGAAACCAATCATTCCAGCACCAGCTGCACAGCAAATTACATGAAAAACCTTTTTCATAAAATCACCTCGGCAAATTCAAGCTTATCGAACTCATGTTATTATAACAAAAAAGATTCATAATTTCAATGTTTCCGCAATCTTCATGATTATATAAGCATCATGAGTCTTTGAGAGTTATCAAGATTAAGAAAAGAATAAAACAGCCTGCGGTATTGCCGCAGGCTGTTTTGTTATGCATTCAAGAAACGGGCAAGGAAATCTTTGGTTTCCTGCTTTTGGGGATTTCCAAAGATTTCGTCCGGTGTGCCTTCTTCGCAGACCACACCTTTATTCATGTAGATCACCCGGCTTGCTACATCCCTGGCAAAAGCCATCTCGTGGGTGACAACTATCATAGTCATGCCAACTCTGGCAAGGCCTTTCATGACGGACAGAACCTCACCGACCATTTCCGGATCCAATGCGGAGGTGGGCTCATCAAATAGCAAAACCTCAGGATTCATGGACAGTGCTCTGGCAATGGCTACACGTTGCTTCTGACCGCCGGAGATCTGCGCAGGGCGGGCATTTTGATAGGGGAGCATACCAACCTTGTCCAGATATTCCTTGGCAATGTGCTCTGCCTCGGCCTTGCTGCGCCCTAGTACCTTGATCTGGGGAAGGGTGCAGTTTTGTAAGACTGTCAGATTGTTATACAAGTTGAACTGCTGGAATACCATACCCACGGAAGCGCGGTACTGGGATAAAGACTCAATTTCCGTTTGGATATTCTTGCTGTGCCACAAGATTTCTCCGTCTGTAGGTATTTCCAAAAGGTTGACACAGCGCAGCATTGTACTTTTGCCGGAACCGGAAGAACCAATTACGGCTACCACCTCGCCGGCATATATGTCCATGTCAATACCCTTGAGGACATCTACCTTGCCAAAGCTCTTTTTTAATCCCTTTAATTGAATTACGGGCATTTTCTTAGTCATAGGGCACCTCCGGCTGCTTTTGTACTCGGATCTCCGCATTGGGATCAGATTGCGAACCGCAAATAACAAAGCTGTCCGTGATCTGCAGCTTCTTCTCAAACAAGCGCAGAAGGCGGGTGACAGAGAAGGTGAGGACAAAGTAGATAACGCAGACTACAAAATAAGTTTGGAAGGTCTGGAAACTCTCCCTCTTAATGATACCGGCAAAATAATAAAGCTCGGTAACACCAATCACATTCAGCACAGAGGTATCCTTGATGTTGATGACAAACTCATTGGCAACAGAGGGAAGTATATTCCGCAGAACTTGGGGGAGGATGATATGTAACATCGTCTGCCAGTGGGTCATACCTACGGCATAAGCACCTTCAAACTGACCATTATCGATGGAAAGGATACCACCCCGGACAATCTCAGCCATATAAGCACCGGTGTTTATGGAAACGATCAGGATACCGGAGGGAATCAACGGCAGAGTTTGTCCCTTGGTGGCAAAAGCATAGCCCCAATATATGACCATGGCCTGCACCATCATGGGTGTGCCCCGGAAAATTTCAACATAAACAGTAATTACACCATTGATTACACGCTGCAGAAAACGGACAAATGAGTTCTTGGATAGGGGACAGGTTCGTACAATACCTGTTAAAAGACCAATCAGTAGTCCGGCGATGGTGCCAATCAAGGCTATAAGCATAGTGTAACCTATGCCACGGAGCAGAAACGCATAGTGCTCGGTCAGCAAATGATATGCATCTGTTAAAAATTCAAACATAATTACTTCTTCTTATAAATAATCACAAGGTTAGAGGAGTAGTAGACATTGGTAAAGTCGATTTGCTGTTCACGTTCTGCAGTGGGGCTCATGCCGGCAATAATGGCATCCACTGCGCCGGAATTCAGTGCAGGAATCAAGCCGTCCCACTCATAAGAATAGACTTCCAGCTTCATACCCAGCTTGTTGGCGATATATTGCGCAATCTGGACGTCATAACCGTTGGCATACATACCCTCTTTGCCTTCACCACTGATGGGAACAGCACCCAAGGAGGGCGTACCCATATCTGTCCAGTTAAAGGGGGCGTATGCGCATTCCATAGCTACGCGCAATGTACCATTGGTTTCGGCAGGGGTTTCACTGGTCAGTGCTAAGGCAGTTACTTCCTTACCAGCGGACAGCTGAACCATCTGGTTCATCAGTTCAGCGCGCTTTTCTGCGGAGATTTCAGCCAAAATGGTATTAATCTGTTCAAGCAGCGCATTGCCGGTCTTCAAACCGACAGCAATGCCCACGTCAGCATCTGTGGCGGTAAAGCCGGTTTCATTATTCTTCAGTTCCAGGTAAGCCAAAGAACTGTCATTCAGACAGACCTCAATTGCGGTGGGTTCTTCTGCAATATAACCGTCAATGGTGCCAGCCTTCAATGCGGTCAGCAAATCGGTAAAATCGGGGAGGGTAGAGGCCTTGACCTCGGGAATCTGCATCATTGCTTCTGCATGGAATGTGCCGGCTTGCGCGGCGATTCTTGCGCCCTTTAGGTCAGCAATAGTTTTTGCGGCAGATACATCTACAGCGGTGGATTGGCTGCAGGCAGCCAGGGACAGCACCATAACCAGTGCCAGTGCGATTGCGAGTATTCTTCTCATAGTTTTTCCTTCCTTTTCCGGCATTTTGCCAATAAAATAGAAAACCGGACCGCTTGTAAAGCGATCCGGTGATTGTTAGCATCTATTCCAAGAAAAAGAAAAGAGTCAAACAGCCAGCGATAGCACTCCACAAACAAGTTTGTGACAGTCCGACAGATATTCTCTGGCGGCCCAGCAGAATGGATTCAGGCGTCCATCCAGCTTCGGCGGTCTTCCCTTTCCCCAACAGCGGCTGCCTGGCCTTGCTGAAGGGTACTGATGTGTACCGCTCCTCTATCAAGCGATTCAGTTTGGCGACATTTTAGCACGTTAGATTTTATTTGTCAATACCTTTTTTTACAAAAAATGTCCGGGGGAAATAGGGTCTTGAAAATAAGTGGAAAATTGATATAATGTATGTAATGCTTAGAAGTGTTTACTTTTTTAGAGAGGATGGTATGCATGGCTAAGAAAATAATTCTTAAATTACAAAATGCCCGGCTTTCTCCAACACAGATCATTGCACTGGTTTTTGTGGGGATTATTCTGCTGGGAACATTGCTGTTAAGCCTGCCGATATCCTCCCGTGATGGTGTTTCACCTGGTTTCGTGCCTGCGTTGTTTACGGCAACGTCTGCAACCTGCGTGACTGGTTTGATAATGTTTGATACCTGGACACAATGGAGCGGCCTTGGACAAGTCGTAATTATTACGTTAATTGAAATTGGCGGCCTCGGTTTTATGTCAGCAGCATCGTTCGTGATCTTCGTGTTGCGTAAGCGTGTTGGATTACGGCAGAGAATGGTAATGGCGCAGGCGCTGAGCGTTAATGATATGACCAGTGTGGTTCGGTTGCAGAAAATCGTGATTTTTGGAAGCTTGCTGGTACAGATGACCGGCGCGCTGATCTTATTTCTTCATTTTTTACCGCAATATGGTCCGCTTCAGGCAATCAAGTGGGGCGCGTTCCATGCCATTTCCGCATTCTGCAATGCCGGTTTTGATATTTTCGGCTGTATAAAAGCAGGTGGAAGCTTGACTATGTTCCAATCGGATCCGGTGGTTCTGTTGACTTTGGGTAGTTTGGTGGCCATCGGTGGCTTGGGTTTCTTTGTTTGGGAAGAAGTGATCCGCATTCACAGCTGGAAACGGTTTTCTGTATATACCAAATTGGTGCTTCTCATGAGTGGAGCACTGACCTTAGGCGGAATGGTAGGCTTTTGCTTTTTGGAGTGGAACAATCCCGGCACGATGGGAAATATGCCGTGGTATGATAAACTGTTAGGCGGTTTGTTCCAATCTATGACTACCCGTACAGCCGGCTTTGATGCGTTGGGGCAGGGAAGCTTGACAGAAGGCGGCAAAGCACTGACGATGATGCTGATGATGGTTGGTGGATCCTCAGGTTCTACAGCCGGTGGTATAAAGACGGTTACAATCATGGTGCTTTTACTGTTTATTTGGTCCAGAATTCGGGGAAAAGGCAGCGTTTGCGTATTCAAGCACTCAGTGCCGAACAATCAGGTGCTAGATGCCATGACCATTGTTTCCATTGTGGCAGGATTGGCTGTTTTCGGTGGTTTGTTCATCACTGCAACCTCTCCTATCAGTTTTACAGATGGGTTGTATGAATCTGTTTCTGCTCTGGCGACAGTGGGACTAACCACCGGTGTTACTACCAGTTTGAGTTTACCGGCGAAGATATTGATGATCATTTATATGTATTTTGGTCGTGTTGGCGTACTGACATTGAGCCTTGGTTTCCTAATGGGCAATCAGGCACAGGAACGCTTCCGCTATGCAAATACCAATTTGTTGATTGGATAGGAGGATAAAATATGAAATCCTATGTTGTTGTTGGCTTGGGCCGATTTGGCAGTGAGGTTGCTCGGCAGCTTTACCGCTGTGGCTGTGAGGTTTTGGCGATCGATGTAAAAAGTGAACTGGTGCAGCAAATATCCCAGGATGTGACCCATGCAGCGGTAGGCGATAGCCGTGATAAGGAAGTTTTGAGAATGCTGGGTGTCGGCGAGTTTGACTGTGCAGTTATTGCCATTGGTGAAGACTTGGCAGCTTCTGTGTTGATTACCATGAACATGAAGGAACTGGGTGTTCCGTATCTGGTGTGCAAAGCTCATGACGACGTGCATCGTAAGGTTCTGCAAAAGTTGGGCGCTGATCGCGTCGTGATTCCGGAGCAGGAAAATGCAGCAAGATTGGCCAAGAGTCTGTCTTCTCCTAATCTGCTGGACTATATTGAGCTGTCTGAAGATTACAGTATTATCGAATTGCCTGCACCAAAGAGCTGGGAAGGCAAGAATCTGAAAGAACTCAATGTTCGTGCAAAATTAGGTGTGAATATTCTAGCAGTGCGTCGCAATGGTAAGATGGATGTTTCTCCGGCTGCGGATTTTACTTTCCAGGATGGAGATATTGTCGTGGTTTTGGGTGACACCAAGGCCTTAAATGCAGTTCAAAAGCTATGACAGAAACAAGAATTACCTCCCGAAAAAACCCGCTGATCCAGCAAGTCCGGCGGTTATTGACCTCCAGAAAAGACCGGGAAAGCGCAGGCCTTTTTGTGGCGGATGGAACAAAGCTGCTGGCAGAAGCTGTGCAATACTATCCGGGATTGCAAACGGTCATTCTGTCCGATGGGATGGAAGCCAATGTACCTTCCCATGTGGAGATTGTTCGTGTCCCGGAAGATGTGATGGCATATATTTCCCCTATGGAAACCCCGCAGGGGGCACTGTTTTTGTGCCGTCTCCCGGAAAAGAAAGAATTTTCTCCCAGTGCCGGAATGCTTGTGCTGGATGGCATTCAGGATCCCGGAAATTTAGGCACAATTTTGCGTACAGCAGATGCACTGGATATTCCCGTAGTGCTTTTGGAGGGCTGTGTTGACCCGTATGGTCATAAAACCGTGCGTGCCTCCATGGGTGCAGTGTTCCGTGTTCAGCCTGTACAAGCCAGCTGGGAGCAGGTGAGAGAAGCTTGCAGGGTTGCCGGAATCCCTATTGCAGTTACGGCTCTGTCTGAGCGGGCAGAGGATATCCGTAAGGCAAATCTGCGGGATATGGCGGTAGTGATCGGCAGCGAGGGCAGAGGGGTCCAACCTGCGATTCTGGAGCAGGCGAATGCAGAACTGATCATTCCCATGAATGCGCATTGCGAGTCGCTGAATGCAGCGGTGGCGGCAACCATTGTTATGTGGGAAATGAAAAACTGACAGAGATAGAAGGTTAAAAACATGTTGCTTCATTGGATATGGCTGGCGATGCGACCAGAAATGAATGACCGCCAAAAGCTTGCAGTATTAGATGCGCTGGGCGATCCGGAAACGATCTTCTTCGCAACGAAGGATAGCTATACCAATGTTGAAGGCATGACGCAGGCAGCTGCGGAATCTCTGGCAGACAAATCTTTGGCAAATGCGCAAAGGATTTTAGATGCTTGTGTGGATAAGGATATTCAGATATGCACCTTCTTCGATGGCGCATATCCTGCAAGATTGAAGAATATTGCCGATCCACCCATCGTACTATATTATAAGGGAAATTTGGCAGGACTGGATAGCAGTCCCGTGATCGGTGTGGTCGGAACTCGGAAGGCATCTGTATACGGCCTTTCCACAGCCAAGAAAATGGGATATCAGATTGCCAAATGTGGCGGTATTCTGGTATCTGGTTTGGCAGAGGGTATTGATGGTAGCGCTATGGCGGGCGCATTGACTGCCGGTGGCAAGGTGATTGGCATATTAGGCTGCGGCGCAGACGTTGTATATCCTGTAATGCATCGTTCCTTGTATCGGGATACGGAGAAAAATGGTTGTCTGATCTCCGAATTTCCTCCCGAAACACCGCCTTATAAATGGAATTTTCCCAAGCGTAACCGCCTGATCAGCGGCATGAGTAATGGCGTACTGGTGGTAGAAGCACCCCATGGCAGCGGTTCATTGATTACCGCACGCCAAGCAGCAGATCAAGGCAGAGATGTATTTGTAGTACCAGGGAATATTGATGTACCTACATTCCGTGGCAGCAATGCATTGCTGCGTGATGGCGCCATTGCGGTCAGCTGCGGTTGGGATGTGGTCAGTGAATATGCGTCTTTGTATCCGGATAAAATCCGTGCAGATGCAGCAGATAGCCTTTTTGCCGCAGAGCAGGAATCTGCTGTGCCGAAGGTAGCGCAGGAACCTGTACTACCCAAAAAGAAATCCTTGTTTGACAAGAAAAAAGAGAAAAAAACCATTGACAACGAGGCAAAGAAAACTTATAGTGTCCAGCAGGATATTTTAGCATCTCTGTCTTCTGAGGAGCAGATGTTGTTGAAGCCCCTTGAAAAAGGGAATGTTTTGGTGGATGACCTGATTGCCGCCAGTGGCCTCAGTGCCAGTAAGGTTCTGAGTATGCTCACAATGCTGCAGATTCGTGGTATTGTGGAATTGCTGCCGGGCAAACGGGTCGCTTTAAAATGACGAAATGGAGTAATACTATGGCAACGAATCTTGTGATCGTAGAGTCGCCTTCCAAGGCTAAGACCATTGGTAAATATCTGGGACCGGATTATGCCGTAAAGGCCAGTATGGGTCATTTACGGGACCTGCCCAAGAGCACCATGGGTGTAGATTTGGAACACGACTTTACGCCAAAATACTTGCCCGTAGCTGGTAAGGAAGATTTGATCAAAGAGCTGAAAAAGGCGGCTGCAGCGGCAGATACTGTCTATTTGGCAACTGACCCGGACCGGGAGGGTGGAGCCATCTCCTGGCATTTGAAAGAATTACTGAATCTACCGGATGCAAAAGCACGACGGGTCACCTTTAACGAAATTACCCAGAAAGTAGTTCGGGAATCCATTGCAGCGCCCCGGGATATCGATTATGCGTTGGTGGATGCCCAACAGGCTCGCCGGATTTTGGATCGCATTGTTGGTTACCAGCTTTCTCCGTTGTTGTGGAAGAAAGTCCGTCGCGGGCTGTCTGCAGGTCGTGTGCAGAGTGTGGCGACCCGTTTGGTGGTAGATCGTGAAAATGAGATCCGGTCCTTTATTCCCAAGGAGTATTGGTCTTTGGATGTGACTTTGAACCTGACCGGCAAGCCCGGTTCTTTTGTGGCTCGCTATTTTGGCGATGCAAAGAAGAAGGAATTGGAAAATGAACAGCAGGTGCAGACCATCATTGATGCTATCACCGGTAAGACATTTACCGTTACCAATGTCAAGCGTGCAGATAAGAAGCGCAGCGCTGCACCTCCCTTCACCACCTCTACCTTGCAGCAGGAGGCGTCCCGGAAACTGAATATGACGCCCAAGCGCACAATGGCCATTGCGCAGCAGTTGTATGAAGGTGTGGATGTAGCAGGTGAGGGCACTACCGGTTTGATCACCTATATGCGTACAGACTCTCTGCGCCTTTCCGACGAAGCTATGGCTGCAGCAGCTGATTTCATTAAGCACCGCTATGGCAAAGAATATTACTATGGACATTTCCACGTGTTCAAGACCAAGTCCGGTGCCCAGGATGCCCACGAAGCCATCCGCCCCACCCGTGTGGAATTGGATCCTGAGCTGATCAAGGGCAGCCTGACAAAGGAACAGTACAAGTTGTACAAGCTGATCTGGAGCCGTTTCCTGGCATCCCAGATGGCCAATGCCGTTTATGACACGGTTGCCATCGATACCGAATGCGCCGGTCATGTATTCCGCAGCACCAATCAGAGCTTGAAATTTGCAGGCTTTATCGCTGTCTACGAAGAAGGCCGTGACGATGAGGCTGAGGTAATGGATTCTCCGTTGCCGGATTTACTGGTAGGCGATACTGCCAATGCAACAAAAATCGAAAAAGAACAGCACTTTACCCAGCCTCCGGCTCGCTATACCGAGGCAACTCTGGTTAAGGCCATGGAGGAAAAGGGCGTAGGTCGTCCGTCCACCTATGCATCTATTGTATCTACCATTCAGGATCGGGAATATGTGCTGAAAACCGATAAGCGCCTGGCACCTACTCCCTTGGGAGAGGTGGTCAATGGCTTGATGATGGATCGTTTTAACGACATCATCGATGTGGAATTTACCGCTAACATGGAAACCAAGCTGGACGATGTGGAAGCAGGCACTCGCAAATGGAAAGAAGTGCTGGGTGAGTTCTACGAAGGTTTCCAGAAGGAACTGGTAGAGGCTGAGGAAGCACTGAAGGGCACTCGTCTGAAAGTTCCGGAGGAGGAAACCGAGGAAATTTGCGATGTTTGCGGTAAAAAAATGGTCATCAAGGATGGTCGTTTTGGTAAATTCCTCGCATGTCCCGGCTGGCCGGAGTGTAAGAATACCAAGCCTTTGGTGGAGAAGATGCCTGGTCGCTGCCCCAACTGCGGTGGTGCATTGCTGAAGCGCAAATCCAAGCGTGGCTATCCCTATTACGCTTGCGAAAAGGGTACAGAATGTGGCTTTATGAGCTGGGATGTGCCCACAGAGCAGGATTGCCCCAGCTGCGGAAATACGTTGTTTAAGAAGGCTGGCCGTGGTCGCATGAAGCCTTTCTGCATCAACGAAAAGTGTGAGCATTTCCTGCCGGAGGATAAGCGCGGTTATTACAAAAAGTCGGATTCTAAGGCATCCGATGAAAAGCAAGCAAAGAAGACTACCAAGAAAACCACAAAGAAGAAAGAGGCAAGTAAATGAGCGTAGTCAAAGTTATAGGCGCAGGTCTTGCCGGTAGTGAAGCTGCATGGCAGCTGGCGCAGCGGGGGATTTCTGTGGAGCTTTATGAAATGAAGCCTAAGAAAATGTCCCCGGCTCATCACAGCGCAGATTTTGCAGAGCTTGTCTGCTCCAATTCTTTCCGTGGAGATCGGTTGGAAAATGCAGTTGGTCTTTTGAAAGAGGAACTGCGTCGCTGTGGCAGTCTGATTATGGAATGTGCAGAGGCTACCCGTGTGGAAGCCGGTGGATGCTTGGCCGTTGACCGTGGCGGCTTTGCAGCTCTGGTTACGGAGAAAATTCGCAATCACCCTAATATTACGGTGATCGATGAGGAAGTTACGCAGATGCCGGAAGGTCCGGTGATTGTGGCTACCGGTCCGTTGACCTCTGACGCTATGAGTGAGGCGATCGGTGCCTATTTTGGTCAGGATTACCTGCATTTCTTTGATGCAGCTGCACCTTTGGTGACAGCAGAATCCATAGACATGACCAAGGCTTGGTGGCAGAGCCGTTATGACCGGGGAACACCGGACTATGTGAATTGTGCCATGGATAAAGAGCAGTACGAAGCCTTTATTAAGGAATTGGTATCGGCTGAGGAAGCAGAAGTCCATGGTTTTGAGGACAAAAATGTCTTTGAAGGTTGCATGCCCGTGGAAGTCATGGCCCGTCGCGGTTTTGACACTTTGCGCTATGGTCCGCTAAAGCCGGTGGGTCTGGTAGATCCCAATACGGGAAAAGAACCCTATGCGGTGGTGCAGCTGCGGCAGGACAATGCCGAGGGCAGTATCTTCAATCTGGTAGGTTTCCAGACCCATTTGAAATTCGGTGAGCAGAAGCGGGTGTTTTCTATGATTCCGGCGCTGGCCAATGCGGAATTTGTCCGCTATGGTGTCATGCACCGCAACACCTTCCTGCAATCTCCCAAGCTGCTGGATCGGTATTTTGCCGACAGACGGAATCCCATGGTGGCTTTTGCCGGCCAGATGACCGGCGTGGAAGGCTATGTGGAATCCACAGCTTCCGGCTATCTGGCTGCTGTTGCCATGGCAGCGAAGGTGCAGGGCAGAGAATTGCCGGATTTTCCCAAAACCACCGCTATTGGTGCGTTGGGGCTTTATATCAGTGATGAATCGGTGGTTAATTTCCAACCGATGAATATCAATTTCAGCATTATTGCTCCTTTGGAGCAGAGAATCCGTAAAAAAGCAGAAAAGAATCTTGCGATTGCCAACCGAGCTCTGGCAGTTGTTGACAACCTGATCGCCGGAGGTCTGTAAAGAAAGAAGGTACAGATATGAAGATTATTTTGGACGCCATGGGCGGCGACAATGCACCCCAAGCACCGGTGCTTGGCGCTATCGAGGCAGCAAAAACCTACGGTAGCCAGATTACTTTAATTGGCCGTGGAGAAGAAATTTTAAATATTTTGAAGGAAAACGGCATCGACACCCTTCCTAGCGGCATTGAGATTGCCAATGCGGAGGATGTTGTGGATATGCACGACGATCCTGCCAATGTGATCCGCAAAAAGCCGGGTTCTTCCATGGTGGCTGGTCTGAAAATGCTGGCTGAGGGTCAGGGTGATGCCTTTATTTCTGCCGGTAGTACCGGTGCACTGCTGACGGGCGCAACTTTGATCGTCAAGCGTGTCAAAGGCATCCGCCGTGCGGCTATGGGTCCTGCTATGCCCAATAAGGCAGGCGGTAAGACCGTTATTTTGGATTGCGGTGCCAATGCAGAATGCACGCCAGAATTTTTGCTTCAATTTGGTTTGGTGGGGTCCCTCCATGCCAAGGCTACTTACGGCATAGAAAACCCCAGAGTTGGTCTGCTGAATAATGGCACAGAAGAGTCCAAGGGTACGCCCCTGCAGAAGGAGGCCTATGGCCTTTTGAAGCAGGCATCCGATAAGGGACTGATCAATTTCGTGGGCAATGTGGAAGCTCGTGATGTACCCTTGGGTGCAGTGGATGTAGTCGTCTGCGATGGCTTTGCAGGTAATGTACTGCTGAAATCCATCGAGGGCACAGCCATGTTCATGGGTAGCTTGATGTCCAAGATGTTTAAGAAGAATTTGCTGAGCAAGCTGGCTGCAGCTTTGGTGATGAAGGATATCAAGGCATTTAAGAAACTGCTGGATTATCGTGAGATCGGTGGCACACAGTTCCTGGGTATCCAAAAGCCGGTCATCAAGGCCCACGGTTCTTCTGATGAGGTTGCATTCCGTAATGCCATCCGTCAGGCAGAAGAAGCCGTAAACCACAGCTTTTCTGATCAGCTGGAAGAAGGCCTGGCTGCATTGAAGGAGATCGGCAATGATTAACGAACTGGAAACAGCCATTGGCTATCAATTCCGGAATATTACCTTGCTTCAGAATGCACTGTCCCATTCTTCCTATGCCAATGAACGGTGGCATGACAGTCTGAGGAGCAATGAACGGTTGGAGTTTTTGGGTGATTCTGTACTGGGCATGGTGGTGGCGGAGCATCTGTACCGCACATTTCCCAATCGTCCTGAGGGCGAGTTGACCCGCATGCGGGCAGATATGGTCTGCGAAAAGACCCTTGCCACAGTCGCAAATGGTTTGAGTTTAGGTCGACATCTGATGCTGGGCAAAGGTGAAGAACAAGGTGGCGGACGTAGCCGGGAGTCCATTTTGGCAGATGCAGTGGAATCTGTGATCGCTGCTTGCTATTTGGATGGCGGTATGTCTGCTGCGGTGGAGTTTATTCAAAAATTTATTCTGGTAAATGTTCCGGTCACCAAGCTGCATAATGCGGATTATAAGACCGCCTTGCAGGAATTGGTGCAGCAAAAGAAAAATCAGGTACTTTCCTATAAACTGGTTGGGGAAAGTGGCCCGGATCATGATAAAGAATTCCGTGTGGAACTGACCCTGAATGGGGAAGTGGTGGGTACGGGAATCGGCAGCAGCAAAAAACGTGCCGAGCAAGCCGCTGCTCAAGAAGCACTGGAATTGTTGTATCCGAATGCATAATAAAAAGAGCGCTGCGGCTGCAGCGCTCTTTTGCTGTCTTTTTACTTGTACAGGGGGAATTTAGCGGTGATGTCTGCTACGGTTTCCTTGACTTCCTTGGCAGTGCCTTCGAAATCACGGGCGGTCTGACCGATACAGTGTGCGATCCGCTTCATTTCCTCTGCACCCAGACCACGGGTGGTCACGGCAGCAGTACCGATACGGACACCGCTGGTAATGGAGGGCTTTTCAGGATCACCGGGGATGGCGTTCTTGTTCAGGGTGATATGGTTCTGATCCAGACGCTCCTGCAGTTCCTTACCGGTGATGTTCAGAGGACGCAGGTCAGCCAGCATCAGGTGATTATCAGTACCGCCGGTAACCAGATCAAAGCCTTCCTCTACCAGTGCAGAGGCCATCACCTTTGCATTCGCAACAACATTGTGTGCGTAAGTCTTAAATTCGTCGGACATTGCTTCCTTCAGACATACAGCCTTGGCAGCAATCACATGCTCCAGAGGACCGCCCTGAGTGCCGGGGAAGACAGCGGAGTTCAGCTTCTTGGCATATTCTTCCTTGGCCAGAATCAAACCGCCACGGGGACCGCGCAGGGTCTTGTGGGTGGTAGTAGTGACAACATCGGCGTAGGGGACGGGGCTCTGGTGTGCACCACCGGCAACCAGACCTGCGATGTGGGCCATATCCACCATCAGGATCGCACCAACTTCGTGTGCGATGTCTGCAAAGATCTTGAAATCGATGGCACGGGGGTAGGCAGATGCGCCGGCAATGATCAGCTTGGGCTGATTCTTCTTTGCCAGGTCACGAATTTCGTCATAATCAATACGGCCGGTCTCGTGATTCACATCATAGGATACAACGTTATAGTATTTACCAGAGAGATTTGCGGGACTACCGTGGGTCAAGTGACCACCGTTTGCCAGACTCATACCCATCAGGGTGTCGCCAGGCTTCAGGAAAGCCAGCTCCACAGCCATATTGGCCTGCGCACCGGAGTGGGGTTGCACATTGGCAAACTCAGCACCGAACAGCGCCTTGGCACGTTCGATGCACAGCGATTCCAGTTCATCAACACAGTGACAACCACCGTAGTAACGATTGCCGGGAAGACCCTCTGCATACTTATTTGTCAAAATAGAACCCATAGCTGCAATAACAGCGGGGGAAGCAAAATTTTCGGATGCAATCAACTCCAGACCATATTCCTGACGGTCCAGCTCCTTTTTCATCATCTGCGCAACAGCAGGATCAAAGGAGGATACAAAACCGATGGTGTCGGCCAAATTTCCCAGCATAAAAATCCCTCATTTCTGTATTTTTAAGAAACACCTGAGTGTTTTTAATACGATATCACATCATTTATAGGATTTCAACAGCATTTTTTTCTAGCATTACTAATGAATGTTGGAAAAAAGTTCGGAATATGCAGTATTTTTAAAGTATAATAGGTCGTGGAAAAGAACATAAGTTGCATATTGTGATGTTTTTACATAGATTTACAAAAAAACAGGCAAAATATGATGTTTATAACAAAAAGACAAATGTTTTTCGGAGGTAATTGACACGAAAATGGAAAGGTGATAAAATAAAGCATATTTTTATTATAAGGAGGCACGATGATGTTTCACTATACTTGCTTAAATCCCATTTCCAAGGTGGGTTTGGATTGGTTTGGTTCTGATTTTTCTTCTGTTTCGGCTATGGAGGAAGCAGATGCAATTTTGGTAAGAAGTGCAGACATGCATCAGCTGACTATTCCGGAAAATGTAAAATGCGTTGCAAGAGCCGGTGCAGGTGTAAATAATATTCCCTTAATGGAACTTGCAAAGCAGGGTATTCCCGTGTTTAACACTCCCGGCGCAAATGCTAATGGTGTTAAGGAACTGGTATTTGCTGCTATGCTGTTGGCCGCTCGTGATGTAGTGGGCGGTATCAACTGGGCTGCAAGTCAGGTAGGCAGCGAAACAGTTGCTAAGGATACGGAAAAGGAAAAGAAAAAGTTTGCAGGTTTCGAGCTTTCTGGTAAGAAGCTGGGTGTTATTGGCTTGGGTGCAATTGGTCGTCTGGTTGCCAATACCGCTGTCCATTTTGGTATGCAGGTTTACGGTTACGATCCCTACATAAGCGTTGATGGTGCATGGAATCTGTCCAAAAATGTGCATCACAGCAATGATGTGAAGGAAATCTATGCAAATTGTGACTATATTACTATCCATGTTCCTTTGATGGATGCTACCCGTGGCATGGTCAATGCAGAGGCTTTTACATTGACAAAACCCAATACGGTTTTGATTAACCTGGCAAGAGATGTGCTGGTGGATGAGACTGCAGCGATCAAGGCTTTGGAAGAAGGAAAACTGGGTAAGTATGTTACTGATTTCCCCAATCCTACTGTTTTGGGTAAGAAGGGCGTTATTGCAATCCCGCATCTGGGCGCATCTACAGAAGAATCTGAGGATAACTGCGCTGTTGCAGCTGTCAAGCAGGTGCAGGATTTCTTGGAAAATGGCAACTTGGTAAACTGTGTCAATTTCCCCAATTGCCAGATGGGTGTATGCGCTGCTGCCAGCCGTGTAGGTATTTTTCACGAAAATGTGAAATCTATGATCAGCCAATTCACAAGTGCTTTGGAGCATACAAACATTCTGAATATGAGCAATGTCAGCCGTGGCACATTGGCATATACCTTGCTGGATCTGGAAGAAGCGTTATCTGCAGAAACCATTCAGGCGCTGGAAGCAATTCCCAGCGTATTCCGTGTCTATGTGGTGAAATAAGGAGGAAACCCCAATGTTTAACGAGCGTATTTTTAATTTTTCTGCAGGTCCTTCCATGCTGCCTCTGCCCGTTTTAGAGCGTGCCGCAAAGGAAATGATCAATTACGGCGGTAGTGGTATGTCCGTTATGGAAATGAGCCATCGTTCCAAGGTCTACGCAAAGATCTTTGCGGATACTAAGGAAAAGTTCCGTGCAGTGATGCAGATTCCTGAGAATTATGAGATTCTGTTTCTGCAGGGTGGCGCATCCACGCAGTTCTCTGCAATTCCTCTGAACCTGATGGGCATCACCGGTAAGGCGGATTATGCCATTACCGGCAATTTCTCCACAGCTGCCTATAAAGAGGCAAAACGCTATGGTGATGCAGCCGTTGCTTGCTCTTCTGAGGATGCAAACCACAGCTATATTCCCGATACCTTGACAGTGCGGGAAGACGCTTCTTATTTCTACTATTGCTCCAACAATACTATCTACGGTACCCAGTGGAAGGTCGTGCCGGAAACCGGCAATGTACCCCTTGTTTGCGATATGTCCTCTGATATTTGCAGCAAGATGGTGGATGTGAGCAAGTTTGGCGTGATCTATGCAGGCGCACAGAAGAATTTGGCACCTGCAGGTTTGACGATTGTCATTGTCCGTAAGGACCTGCTTGGCCATGCAGTACCCAGTATCCCCATGATGCTGGATTGGCAGATTCAGGCAGAGAATGACTCCATGAAGAATACACCGCCTTGCTGGTGTATTTATGTGCTGGGTCTTGTATGTGATTGGCTGCAGGAAATGGGCGGTCTGAAAGGTATTCAGAAGGTCAATGAGATGAAGGCAAAGATGCTCTATGACGTATTGGATGAAACCGAAATTTTCACCTGCCACGCACAAAAAGAAGCACGTTCCGATATGAACGTTACTTTCCGTACCGCCTCTGCTGAATTGGACGCACTGTTTGTTTCTCAGTCCCAGGAAGCTGGTATGAGCAACCTGAAGGGTCACCGCAAGACCGGTGGTATGCGTGCTTCCATCTACAATGCCATGCCCGTGGAAGGCGTGGAAAAACTTTGCGATTTCATTCGCGAATTTGACAAGAACAACCGCTGAGGTATTCCTATGGCTATTTTTACCGGGGCAGATATTTTGCTGCCCAAGAATGCTGATTTTGAAAAGTGGGCAGTAATTGCCTGCGACCAGTTCACATCCCAGCCGGAGTACTGGGAGGATGTGCGCAAGGAAGTAGGGGATGCACCTTCTACCTTGCACATGATCCTGCCGGAAGTTTTGCTGCCCGGAACGGATGCGCAAATTGCAGCCATTCACCAGAAGATGGCGGACTATCTGGCTACCGGTGTGTTTGCAGAGTACAAGGATTCTTATATCTATGTGGAGCGCACTCTGCTGGATGGTTCTATCCGCAAGGGCCTGATGGGGGCATTGGATCTGGAACAATATGACTATCATCCGGAAAAAGATGCACCGGTTCGTGCAACCGAGGCAACTGTGCAGGAGCGAATTCCGCCCCGTATGCGTGTGCGCCGTGGAGCGCCGTTGGAAATGCCCCATGTTCTGCTGTTGTGTGATGACCAGAAAATGAGCATCATTGAACCGTTGGCTGCAGAAAAGAAAAACATGGAAAAGGTCTATGACTTTACGCTGTGTGCCGGTGGTGGCAAGATCCAGGGATGGTTGCTCGGTCGGGAACTGACCGCTAAGGTCAATGAGGCACTGGCTGTTTATGAGCAGGAAAAAGTGCCTATGACCTATGCTGTAGGTGACGGTAACCACTCTTTGGCTACTGCAAAAGCCTGCTATGAGGAATTAAAAAAGAACAATCCCGGTGTAGATCTTTCTAACCACCCGGCAAGATTTGCTTTGGTGGAATTGGAAAACATCCATGATGAGGCACAGCAATTTGCACCCATCCACCGTGTGATTGCTAAGTGCAATCCCAGTGATGTACTGATGTATCTTGCAAAGGTTTGTGATGGGGAGGAAATCTGCCCCATTCCCTGGTTCAGCGGTGATGAGCAGGGCGTCCTGCAGTTGGGTGTACAGCCCGGTCAACTGCCTTTGGCAGCATTACAGCAGGCGCTGGATGCATATTTGGCTGAGAATACCGGTGAAATTGACTACATCCACGGAGATGATGTGGTGCAAAAGCTGGCAGCAGAGGAAGGCTCTTTGGGATTCCTGGTACCGGGAATTGAAAAGAATCAATTCTTCCAGAGTATTGTGAGTGACGGTATTTTGCCCCGCAAGACTTTCTCCATGGGACATGCCCAGGAAAAGCGGTACTATTTAGAAGCCCGGAAAATTCTCTAAAACCCTTGACAAAGAGAAAAACCAGGCATATAATGGTGACAACTTAATAAAAAACCGTTGAAGCGGAGATAACGGCGATGATGCCATCACAGAGAGCCCACGTTGCTGCGAGTTGGGTATGAAACAAGTCGTCAAATGGACCGCGGAGGGCGCAGTCAAAGGGGGAACCTGAGTATTCTGCGACGCAAGGCACGCGTCAGGGGCCGGGGATATGTTGGTATCCCGCAGAGTGAAAATCAAGGTGGCACCGCGAATATTACATATTCGCCCTTGACGGAAGGCATCTTCTGTCAAGGGCTTTTTTATTGAAACATAGGAGGAATCATTATGGAACTCAATGGCGTAAATTTTGATACTTATTTCAGAAACTATCCCGATAAGAAGGGTTATTTTGGCCCCTATGGCGGTTCTTATGTCAGCGATGAACTGCAGAAGGCTATGGATGAGATTACCGAGGCTTATCATACTATCTGCCAATCCCGGAAATTCATTGCCGAGCTGCGGCGCATTCGTAAGGAGTTCCAGGGGCGGCCTACGCCTATTTCTCACCTGGAGCGCCTGTCCACCTCCCTGGGTGGTGTTCAGCTGTATGTGAAGCGTGAGGACCTGAACCACACCGGCGCACATAAGCTGAATCATTGCATGGGTGAAGCTCTGCTGGCTAAGTACATGGGCAAGAAGAAGGTCATTGCAGAGACCGGTGCCGGTCAGCACGGTGTTGCAATGGCAACAGCCGCCGCTTATTTCGGTCTGGAATGTGATATTTATATGGGTTCTGTGGATATCAAGAAGCAGGCACCCAATGTAGCCAGAATGAAGATCCTGGGCGCAAATGTGGTTGAGGTTACCCACGGTTTGCAGACTTTGAAGGAAGCCGCAGATGCTGCCTTTGAGGCTTATACAAAGGATTATCATAACTGTATGTACTGCATCGGTTCCGTGATTGGACCCCATCCGTTCCCCTTGATGGTTCGTGATTTCCAACACGTTGTGGGTGAGGAGGCACGTGAGCAGTTCGTAGATATGACCGGACATCTGCCGGATGCCATCGTTGCCTGTGTTGGTGGCGGTTCCAATGCTGCAGGCTTCTTCTCCGGATTCCTGAATGATCCCGTAGATATTTACGGCATCGAGCCTCTGGGACGTGGTACTGCCTTGGGTGACCATGCAGCAAGTCTGCAATACGGCACAGAGGGCATTATGCATGGCTTCAATAGCATCATGCTGAAGGATGAGAACGGTGATCCTGCGCCCGTGTATTCTGTTGCCAGCGGTTTGGACTATCCTTCGTCCGGTCCTGAGCATGCATTCCTGCATAGCATTGGTCGTGTCAAGTACGATGTGATCGATGACGAAGAAACCATCGATGCATTCTACAAGCTGGCTCGTATGGAAGGCATCATCCCCGCCATTGAAAGCGCCCATGCGGTTGCTTACGGCATGAAGCTTGCAAAGAAGATGGGCACCGGTTCTGTGCTGATCAATCTGTCCGGCCGTGGCGATAAGGATATGGACTATATCATTGAAAATTACGGTATTCGCTAAATAATTGCAAAAAATCCTGCAAAAGTATTGACTTTTGCAGGATTTCTGTTATACTCACTCATGGAAGCAAGAAAACTTGCAAGAGGAGTAAATGGATATGCGAATTGAAATGGATTCCATTGGCGAACGTCAAGTACCTGCCGGTGCTTATTATGGCATTCAATCTTTGCGTGGTGCTGAAAATTTCCGTATTACCGGACAATTTTTGCGTCCGGAGTTCATCGATGCGATGGCGATGATTAAAAAAACTTGTGCGATTTGTAACCATGCTGTCGGAGAACTGGATATCACTGTTCGGGATGCAATTATCACAGCCTGCGATGAAATTTTACAAGGACAGTTGCATGACCAATTCTTATGCGACCCAATTCAGGGTGGCGCAGGTACAACTGCCAACATGAATGCAAATGAAGTGATTGCCAATCGTGCCATTGAAATCCTCGGGGGGCAGAAAGGCGATTATGCAGTTATTCATCCCAATGATCACGTCAATCGAGCACAATCCACCAATGATGTGATCCCTACTGCAGCAAAGCTGACTACTGCAAAACTGCTGAAGAATGCCATTGCGCAAGTGACACGGCTGCGGGATGCCCTACATGCTAAGGAAATTGAATTTCACGATATTATCAAGATGGGCCGAACGCAAATGCAGGATGCTGTTCCTATCCGCTTAGGCTCTGAATTTGGCGCATACAGCAAGGCTGTTACACGGGATATTGCCCGGATGGAGCGCGCTTTGACAGAGATGTACAGTATAAACCTGGGAGGCACGGCTATCGGAACTGCGCTGAATGCCAATCCAAAATATGTTTCTATGTTGGCACCAGCTTTGTCTGAAATCAGCGGTTTGCCGTTAAAGAAGGCGGAGGACCTAATAGATGGAACACAAAATTTGGATTCCTTTGCCTATGTTTCCGGCGCATTGAAGACTTGTGCTATTTCCTGCTCCAAAATCGCCAACGATCTGCGACTGATGTCTTCCGGACCTCGCTGCGGCTTTCAAGAGATCAATTTGCCGCCGATGCAGAACGGTTCCTCAATTATGCCCGGAAAGGTCAATCCCGTGATTCCGGAAGTGATGAGCCAGGCGGCATTCTGCATTATAGGCAATGATATGGCCATAACGATGGCGGCAGAAGCCGGTCAGCTGGAACTGAATTACGCGGAACCGGTATTGTATCACAAGCTGTTTGAGTCACTGATCGTGCTGACAGGCGCTGTAAAGACTTTTGTGGATAACTGTGTAGCGGGCATCACCGCTAATGAGGAGAGATGTCGGGAACTGGTGGACGGATCAGTTGGGGTAATTACTGCGATTTGCCCCAAATTGGGTTATCAGAAATCAGCAGATATTGCTAAGGCAGCAATCGCTACCGGGGAATCTGTCCGGAAGGTCTTGTTAAACAAGTATTCACTTGCAGAAGAGGAAGTAAACGTATTACTTGATCCAGCAACGATGGTATAACAAAAGCCCTGCGGTATTTGCCGCAGGGCTTTTACTATTGTATTGAAAAATGACCGAAGTAATAGATGGAAAACTGTTTGGATAAACATTGCGGTAATTGTAATCCAAAAATAATTATGCTACAATAATATTGATCCGAATAAAAAAGGAGAGATACAACATGAAGGACCGGGAATATTTTAACAGCATTGAGATATCGGATGAGGAATTTGAAAAATTTACAAAATTCGCCCACGATACCCATAATGCGCAGTTCAACAGAAAAAGAGCGGATATTCTGGGACTTGCGCCCATCAATGCCCGGATCGCTCCCGGTGCTTTGATTGACCGAGAAAGTGTCAAGATCGGACAAAATGTACTCTTTTCTTTTTATTGCTACGTCAATGGGGATGTAACAATTGGGGATAATGTTCTCATTGGCCCCCATTGCGCCATTACCGCAGGCAACCACAAATTTGATCCTGCGACCCAGGCGTTTACAGCCAGAGATAACAAGGATAAAGATGTCAGCATTGTCATTGGTGCAGGTAGCTGGCTGGCACATAGTGTAACGGTGACCGGAGGTACAAAGATCGGCAAAGCCAATCTGATTTGCGCCGGCGCTGTGGTGACAAAAAACACACCGGATTATGCTATTATGGCCGGTGTCCCGGCAAAACAGGTGGGGGAAATCAACCCGGAAACCGGGGAATACATTTGGTATTCCGAGCAGAACAAGGAGAAATAAGCTGTGGATACATTTCAGCAAATGAGGACTCATGTGAACGATATTTTTCCTTTTCCGGAGCATGAAGAAATCGTTTTTGAAAATCCTCCAAGTCTTATATGGCTTGCCGACGGGCAAAATGAAAATAAGGGTTACAAGGTGGTTCTGCGGGACAAGAACGGATTTGAAAGGGAATTTACAACCGCTCTTTCTTATCTCACATTACCCGAGCCTTTGATCCCCGGTGCGTATATCTGGAATGTTTATTCCGGTGAAAGACAGCGTGGCTGGCAAAGTTTTGTTGTGTCTGAGGATGCGGTAGAATTTATACGACCTACTGCTCAGGAAATTTTTGATGCCATTCCGGAAAAGACGCACCCTCGTGCGTTGTTTGAAAAAGAGGATATTCAGGAGATTTGCGCCAATCATGCGAGGGAACTGGAGGTTCTGAAAAATAATATCCGGCTCGCATTGTCAGAAGGTATGCCGCCTTCTCCGTACCTGAACGAAATTAAAGACGAAAATGTCAGACGTCGCCAGGCAAGAGCGTATATCAACCTTATCCGGGATTATGCGGATCGAAATATGATTGCCTGCGGTTTGGGTTGGCAGCTGCTGAAGAATACCGAGGCAGGGGAGATGGGCAAAAAACTGCTACTTGAACTATCTTCATGGGATTTTGACAACCCCTATGTCAGCGTATTTCATCCCCATGATGAGGTAGGGCTTAGCCTTGCAAGAACGCTGCCCACAGCCTTTGATCTTTTGTATGACCGTCTGACGGACTTGGAAAAGGAAACTGTGGTAAAAGCCATCACAAGAATTGCGGAGCAGGGTTATCGCAGAATCGTAGAAGAAGCGTATGTGGTACAACCCGGATCGTCCCACACGGGAAGATTGCCGGCATATCTGGGCGAAGCTGCAATGATGCTCAAAGGATATATTTCCAAAGATACAGCGTTGCAGTATCTTGCTGCAGTCACGGATATTTATGGTGGAATTTTTCCCCATTACGGCAGCACGGACGGTGGTTGGGGCGAAGGTGTATTCTACGCATCCAGCTATACAAAATGGTATCTGCCATTCTTCCTTTGTGTGGAAAGATACACTGGAAAAAGTTACTTAAATCGTTCTTTTTACCAGAATTTGTCTAACTTTTTCCTGCATTTTGCGGATAAGGATTTTGAAAACCATCCCTTTGGAGACGGATATTGGTGTCAGAGCGAGGATGCGGAATGGCCAGGATTCTTTGCCCAGGACCCTTTCCGGGTGTATGCGGAAAAATTCGGTCCGGAGGAAGCAAAGGCAAAACAATCCGCTATCGCGTCTCCACAGATTTTTCAACTGCATCTAATGGACATTTTTTTGCCCCGTCAGGTAGCACCGAAAAAGCACATTACTAGACCGGCACAATTAGCGGATGCGTTCCCCAAAACGGGCGTTTTTAGTATGCGTTCCGGTTATGAAATGCAAGATTGCCTGGCGGTGATGGGACGCGCGAGCCGATTTGCATCCGCCAGCCATTCCCATGCCGATCAGGGATCCTTTGCGCTTTTCTATGAGGGCGTTTCTCTGATTTCTCCTTCCGGCTATTACGGTTTAGGGTGGGGCACACCCCATCATTTTGAATGGACGAAACAGTCCAAGGCGCACAACACCGTTCTGGTGGATGGGCAGGGGATGCCCACTTTTAGCGTACAGCCTACGGGCAAAATTGAACGTTGTCAGCAGGATGGTAATATTTTTACAGCGCAACTTAATCTGGATGATGCATACGAATCCATTTCGCAGTGGAGAAGATGCTTCACTATGGATGCAGATAATCATACCTTGCTTGTGGAAGATACTATTTGCAGTGAGCAAGCCCGTGAATTGCAGTGGCTGCTGCATTCCCTCGGCGAACCCAAGGCGAATGGGGGAGTTGTTACTATCATCAGAAAGGGCATCAAACTTACCATTACGCCGATGATGGGCTTGTTGCCTGCGGTACAGATCACAGATGCATTTGAGACCGACCTGAACGCCGGCGCTCCGGAAGATCAGCAGAAGATTTCAGCCCCGCAGCAATTCCACATGAAATGGCAGACGCAGAAAGCCAAAGCACATAAAATTGCGGTAAAATTTACAGTGGAGAAGCTATGAAAAACGGGCATCCCAGCGTTGCATTTAATCTTTCAACTCCTGTGCCTGCATAGAAAAACAGCGATAGCTTTTGCTATCGCTGTTTTTCTGAAAGTAGTGACCTATTTTGATACAAACTGCACACCCCTTGGGATGTTTCATTAAAAGGTGCAAGAATCGTTAAAAGATATATCTTCGTTAAAAGTTTCGTTATGTTGGATCACCAAACTCTTCGTTGAGTTCTTCTATCAAATATTCCCAAGCGCTATCTTCGTCTAGATGCCAAGCCTTTATCTCTTTATACTGAGAATAGTCAAGGTCACAGACTATATCGCAAATATAGCATCTTTCTTGGTCGACACACATATACTCATGATGAATGCCATTTTCGTCCAGCAACAGGCTCACCTGCTCCTCAAAATCAGCTGTAGAAAAGTTTCCGGCAGCAATATGCGCCCGAAGCGTGGGAGGAATAGAAAAATCATAATTCTCTGTATACGAAACATATTCCGCTAACAACTCCCGTATATCCGGATCGGTCCATAACTCATAAGAAAAATCAGGAACACAAAATCCAAGTTCCTCGCAACTGATAATCTTATTATAGTTGCGGATCGCACTTTTTAAGGACACTAAAGCGATTTCTTTGTCTTTTTTCAGTTCGTCGGATGCAAACGCAACTGCTTCACCAACAATCTCTACGATTTTCAACACTTTCTCTTTGTCCACCCAAACAGCATCCGGAATATTCATCATTATTTTTAGATAATCATGACGTGCGTATTTATTTATTGCAGCTAGAACAATGTCAAGATCGCATGCGAGTTCATCTGAAATCCTCAAATATGCGTCCTCGTCACACTGGATCAAATTCATTGCAATTTCCTTATCGGACAAAAATTCTTCCGGAATGAACTCTGCATAACAGTATGAGGATGCTAATAAAACCAATTCACGATCATGCCGTAAAGCTTCAGGAACATATTTCAAAGCATGACCATTGCAACTGATGGCAGCACTGACGATTTCTTTATTGTGCTGAAGAATGCTCGATGCAAACTTTAGGCTGAGTCCCTCTTTCTTGACAGCGATCATAACCGTTTCATAATCATCGCGTAATCTTTCGGAGGCGTATTCCAGCGCCAAACCATTCTTTTTAACAGCCAAGCGTACAAGTTCTGTATCATCCTGAGCCTCGGGATAATTCTTCAATTCAAGGGGATGTTGGCTCATAGTGTCAACTAAAATATATCTTTCCATATTATACACCTTCTCCTAAAAACTATTTACAGGTATTATATACTTTCTATTATTGGAAATCAATACCGCAGGAGAGGCGTTTTTTGTGTCAACAAATCGTAGCGTATCCCGCACCGCTACCCTTAGGCCACTCGTTAAATTCCAGCAAAACCGGATAATAAAAAGGCTCTGCGGAACTTAATTTTCAGTGACCGCAGAACCTTAGTTCTAATTTCTTATGATTAAAATATCTGCCTTGCGGCAAAATGCGAAATAATTAACTTCGTGAATTGTAAAATTTGATGTTACCGCGTCAAGTGAAATAAAATAAATCCACCCACGCCCGCAGGCATTTCACATTGCGAAGCAATATTTCACACGCGAAGCGAATTTCACAAACCTCGCAAGGGATTTGTTTTGTTGAAAAAGACGCTGATTGTATCACAATCAGAGTCTTTTTCTGGCAGGGGCACTTGGACTTGTTTGCATTTTTGCTGTTGGCAAAAATTAAGGTTCGCCGCCATCCAGCTGGCGGCGGCAACGCTCGTCCGCGTTGCATTTAATCTTTCAACTCCTGTGCCTGTATAGAAAAACAGCGATAGCAAAAGCTATCGCTGTTTTTCTGGCAGGGGCACTAGGACTTGAACCCAGAGCCTACGGTTTTGGAGGCGGAAAATAGCAAGGGAAAAGTCCTTGATTTACAAGGGTTTTTCATTTTCTTTTCGTTTTTGCCACAAAATCTGCCACAATATCAAAATACATAATAAGAGCATATAGGAAAGAAAAGAGGAATGGTCCCGGGACCATTCCTCTTTAATGTTATTTTGTGAGATTTGCAGGAATAGATTCTACTCGCATAATAGATGTGATGTAGAATGTTGCCATTTGTTCATTAGTCGGCGGTGTTGCGTATTTCATTTGCGCCTTACAATAGCCACTTTCTACATAATCGCCAGTGGCACCTGTAACAATTCTTACTAAAATGGATGTATATGCCGTGACAGTGCCGTCTCCGTTGTCCGTATATCCCAAATAAGAGGTCAATACAGGGGGATGTGTACCCTCGTCGTAAGAAAGAAACACCTTTTTTGAAGCATTATAATGAGATGTGGTTTTCATTTTTTGAATTTCGTTATTGGAAATGTTAAATTCCCAGCAGCGCCACTTGGTGAAAAGTTCTTCCTCGGTGATTTCATCTGGATATCTATTGCATAAAATTGCTTTGGCTTTGCCTTCCAAAGTATATAATTCTGTGTTAAGTGGGGAATCACTTTCTAAAAAGCAATGCAGTTTTCCAATATACATACATTGATTGGGGAGTAGCTTGCCTGTCGATTCAGTCTCTTTTAGCTGGCACTTTGTACATTCTTGGCAAAGAACACCATCTTCTGTAAGTGTGGGTTGTTTTGCATAGTAAATTTTAAACTCGTGCCAATATTTTCCTGTCTCCACACCATAGGAGTGCTGACATTTACTGCAAATATATGTTAAAATGCCCATGCAATCTGTCATACCATCTGTTTTATAAGAGTGGTCACAGTTTTCAGTAGAGGGTGCTTCCGTGGGTTTACTTGTGGAGGTGGTGCTATCAGTAGAGGTTGTTCCCTCGGTGCTTTCCGTTCCCTCATTGGTCCCCTCTGTCGTGCCTTGTGTGCCGTCTGTGGGGTCATTGGTGCTTTCTGTGGTGTTGGTGGTTGCTCCCGTGCTTTCGCCTGTGGGAGTGCTTTCCTCGTCCTTACCGCAAGCCGCCAGTGTCAACAGCATAACAAGAGCAAGGAGCAGTGCAAGAATTTTCTTCATTCTCTTTCTTTCCTCCAAGTAAAAAAGGGTGCACAACCGAAGTCATGCACCCGAAAAATGCATGTGTGTGGTCACATGGGTTATTTAGTTGCGTCACAAGATAATCTTACCACAGAACTTTGTCGGTTGCAATACAAAACTGTGCATCCTGTGCAATAAATTGCCACAAATTCTGCCACAAAATCTGGTGCGGAACATAAAAGATAGACATCCGCCCACACCCATAACGGGTGCGTTCGGATGTCCATGGACTTTCCCACGGGCTAAAAATTGCTCGCCAGCTCTCAATTTTTACACCAGTGTGCCCACTGGTGTCGCCCTTTCAAGTCCTTGTTTCTGCCAAAAAAAGACCACGCCTTTCGGTGTGGTCTTTTTTGGCAGGGGCACTAGGACTTGAACCCAGAGCCTACGGTTTTGGAGACCGCCGCTCTACCAATTGAGCTATACCCCTATATATGAACGGCAATTACCGAATTTTTGTGGTGGGCCTTCAGGGATTCGAACCCGGGACGATCCGGTTATGAGCCGGAGGCTCTAACCAACTGAGCTAAAGGCCCATAATATCGTTGGGCGTGCTTAGCATCACCGCTTGCATATTCTACCACCCAAAAGACGTTCTGTCAAGGATTATTTTCCCCAGCCTATGAGAAAAATAGGCCGGGGAGTAATTATTCTGCTTTTTCCTTGCCAGCACGGATTTCCTGGCTGGCTGCACGGCGGCGGCTGCGCCGTGTAGTGGTGCGTATCTCCTGGGGATCGGCTTTTTCTGCCCGACGGGCGTATGCGGCAGCGGCCTCAGAAGTACCCTCGTAAGTCAGACGGCTGACACGGGTCAGAGCATTGGGCTGCTCAGAGATCCGGATACGGATAAGGAATTTTCCGTGCTCCGGACAAGTAGCAAGATCCATATACCGATGCCCGGGCTGGGCAAACCAACGGGTGCTGAGCATTCTTCCACCGCAGAGGGGACACAGGTTTTCCTCACCGGACATGGCAGCCAGAGCCGCACGCTTATCTGCATAGTCGTAGAACACTTTGCGGGATATGCAACCGGGAAGTTCCGCCCCGTGGAAGCCATTGTCGTGGTCCTTCAGTGCCTGACCATATTCCTGGATACCCACATCTAAATTCAGCATAGCGCAAATCAGCGCGGTGTGGTAAGCATCTCCAAGGGCGTCATGGGCAGGGCGGCTAGCTTCAATGCCGAAGATCTCCATAGCCGTTTTCAATGCCTTTTGAGAAGAAGAACCGTCTGTTTGTGCATTGAAGATCATTTGAGCGTTATACCAACGGTCGGTCCAGCTTTCATCGATACCATATAGCTGCAGATTTTCACGTAGAATAGTGATATCGTCAAAACCCCACGTGAGGAAAATCACATCTTCACCGCACCAGGTACGAAACTGCTTCATGGCTTCCGGAAAGGAAATGCCGTTTTCACGTAGCTGCGCCTCTTTGATGCCAGTGAGTTTGCTCACCCGGCGATTTAACCGCCGATAGATCTTCGGTTTAATCAGAACCTGGAATTCATCCTGCACCAGCTGCTCCTGGGATACACGGACAGCACCGATCTGAATGATCTCGCCACGAATCTGCACGGGCAGAACCTTCTTGGAAGAAGGGGAGCCTGGCCAAGGCTGATTCCATTCCATATCCAATACAATGTAATCCATCATACTACCTCTAGTTTTCAATCCTAGCACATATCATATCACAAAAGATGGCGTTCTGTAAATAAAAAGTTTGAATTTGGACAAACTGTTTTGGGAGGGATTTACATGACGGAGAAAGAATATGAAAAGCTGGCGCAATCCCTGGCGCCAAAATCACCCATTTGGAAGGATTGCATCAATGCCTTTTGGATTGGCGGATTGATCTGCATGCTGGGACAACTGCTCATGAATGGTTTTTTGGCTTTGGAAATGGAAAAAATGGATGCATCTTGCGCCACATCCATGAGCTTGGTGGCTCTGGCGGCATTGCTGACGGGCTTCAGTGTGTACGATGATATTGCAAAATTTGCTGGCGCAGGCACGCTTGTGCCCATCACCGGCTTTTCCAATGCCGTTGCTGCTCCGGCTATCGAGTTTAAAACCGAGGGCTTCATCCTTGGTGTCGGCGCGAAAATGTTTACAATTGCAGGACCGGTTATTGTTTATGGTGTGAGCGCCAGCGTGGTGTACGGGATAATTTACTGGATAACCACATTATTTTGATCGGATGGGAGGCATTTTTTTGCCTCCCTTTTTCTATAGAAATAACCCGCTCAGCAGTTTGCTTTTGCGATAGGGTTATAAAAAGTTTCAAAATGTCAAAAAAATATATTGACACAATAAGAAAACCATGATACTATATCAGCACCAAAGGAGGAATTGCTATGAACCTAGAAAAAATAATTCTTGATCTATTAAATCGAATTGTCACATTGGAAGAGAAGGTAACAAAGCTGGAAAGCAACGGCAGCAATATCCAAGCCAATGATTTAGAATTGCCTGCCGGAAGCAAGAAGTACCGCTTTCTCTCCGATTATCTTCACGAGAGCAACGCGCCACGAATCAAGCTTTCTTTTAGCGAAATTGAAGATATATTAAAATTCAAACTACCCGATTCTGCAACAACCCACCGTGCTTTTTGGGCAAACACAACCAGCCATTCTATCGCACTCAGTTGGCTTAGAGTGAACTATTCTGTTGTTGAGGTAAACCTTGAAGAAAAGTATATTATTTTTGAGAAGAAGAGGGATTTTGACAAAATGACAATTGACGAACAAATGCGAACGGTTGTAGCTGAGATCATTTCTGAGTATGGTCCCAATTACAAGATCAGCTTGAAGGAACTTTACGAATTGCTCGGTGCTCGTTTTCAAACCAATAGCGGAAGTATTATTCCGTCTGATTATTGCTATAACCGCGTCAATAAAGGGATCGATTTTCAAAAGAAACCTCACCTGTTTAAATTTCTCGGTGAGGGGATGTATGAATGCCTTGGCGAAAACTATCTGTTTAATGAACCAGCCTATACCCGTAGCAAAGGCGAAACAGAAGATATCGAAGTTGGTCATTGGAAAGATGGTGTTTTCTATAAAAATTCCAATTGGGATTTGCTCCGTCTAAAATAATCGTGTATATAAGTATATCATCGTTTATCATCGGAATTTCGGAGGATTTTTAAATGGGCGCATGGATTTTGATTCCCATAATTGTCGCTGTGATCTTTGTTGTCCTAATATGTTTTTGCATTTATATGCTGTTCTTAACTTCTGGATTATTTGCTCGAAAAAAATTCGCCAATGACGATGTATCATCTGTCAGCTATCAAGCCGGATCCATTCTAATGCTTGGAGATATGTCAGCGGGTGATAAGCTCGATGAAATTGAGTTGCAGGATGTTTCTATGAAACTAAAACGAGATGAAGCGTGCTATTTTGAAGGAGAAGGCATTTCGTATCACACAAAGGATGTTGTTGCTGGTTACAGGCGTAGTTCCTATGGGCGCAGCATGCGCATAATGAGGGGGTACTCTGTTCACAGATCAAACGGCTACAGCGATGTAGTCAGGCAAACAGTACGGACACCATATCCAGGAAGATTGTTCATTACAAATGAGAGAATTGTTTTCCTTGCAGAACGCTATGGGTTTGATATAGGATTTGACAAGCTTTCAAATATCACAATGTACAATGAGTATCTTGAAGTGTTCTCAGGCAGCAAATTCTATAGAGTGTTTACTCCGCATACGGTTTTTATTCGTGACTTAATTACACTAATGAATATTTGCCATGAGGATCAATATCCAGAGAATGAAGAAATTGAGTTTTCATATTTATGAATCTATTGACTGAGATTTACTCACTTCTTGCACCATCGAATCTCCAACAATAAACCGCACTATTTTATAATTCTAAGTACAGTTTTCCAATATGTTTTACTTATTTCGAAAGAATGTGAGCTATTACGACAAAAAACACTGCGTCCTAAGTTGACACAAGCAGAGGGCTTCATCCTCGGTGTCGGCGCAAAGATGTTCACCATCGCGGGCCCGGTGATTGTGTATGGTGTTTCTGCATCGGTAGTTTACGGCTTAATCTATTGGATAACAACATTGTTTTAAAGCGAAAAGGCTCGCCATGTGGCGAGCCTTTTATTACTTTATGCTTTCCTCAAAAGTGGGCAATTCATAACAAGGAATGTAAATCCCGTAGGTTTCGTTCTGATAGTTTATTTCCACCACATGATACTGCTTGCAGTGAATACAACCATAGTTATCCCGGGTCAGCTTGTACTGCTTATAAGTACCTTTATTAAATGCTTCCTCTTTATTCCAACCGGCAATACGGATATGCTTTTTGACGGTTTGAACAGATGTAATAGCGGATAAGGGAAAAGCATACTTTCCTTCCAAATTTGCCAGATACAGATTTTCAGTATCCGTAAAAATCTTGAACGCGGGATTTAGATACGGAGCCATTTGCATGCCTTTTTCCGTAATCTTGATATTACCATCTTTAACTTTATATAAGAAGGAAAGGATATCGATATCTTTTGCATCATCCGGAACGCCTAGTTCCTGATATACAGCCTTGGTCGTACCCTCTAAATGAGAAAACGTTTGCGCGCTTTCATCAGTTTCCAAGATGGTTTTTGCTTTCAGCTTGCTCCAACTCCACAAAATCAACCAGACAACAGCACAGATACCGGCAGTCCAGTAAAGCCAGGCGGCATTTTGGTATCCTTCTGCAAGGGAAACATCAGCTTTAAATATACCACCGGCAATGAGCAGCGCTGTAATACCGCAGATGTATTGAACAATGCGAAACAGTAGCGGCAATTTTGCACGTTCAATCGTTTCACTTGCTTTGCCAGCTGAGACTGCTAAGGATTGGGATAATGCGGCAGACGGTTCCTGAACCAAGAAATCGGCGCCATTAAACTGTTCATTTTTCTTATCCACAGTCAGATCAATACATAAAAAAGGCTTCATAGCAACCCCTCCTTTATTTCAATATAGCACAATTCTGTTTAGATGTAAATATTTTGAAAATGACCAGAATTGAATTTTAACAAGCAGGAGCATCTCTTGACAAAGCTATGATTTCATATTACACTGTAGCGAAGTAAAAATGTGACAAATGCAGGAGTCAAAATGAAACAAGAAATTCAACTTTCGGACCATTTTGGATATCGACGGCTGATCCGCTTTACGATGCCATCTATAATAATGATGATCTTTACCTCCATCTATGGCGTGGTAGACGGCTTCTTTGTGTCGAATTTTGTGGGCAAAACACCATTTGCTGCGGTGAATTTTATTATGCCCTTCCTGATGGTGGTAGGCGCATTGGGCTTCATGTTCGGCACAGGCGGCAGCGCTTTGATTGCAAAGACCATCGGGGAAGGTAAGAAAGAAAAAGCCGGAGAGATATTTTCCTTACTGGCTTATACCACACTGATCAGTGGTGTGGTGATCGCAGTGCTTAGCATTATTTTCCTAAGACCTATTGCAGCATTTCTTGGTGCAGAAGGGGATATGCTGGATAATTGTGTCCTATATGGCAGAATTATCCTGGTTGCACTGCCGTTTTTGATGGCGCAGTTTGCGTTTTCCAGCTTCTTTATTGCTGCGGAAAAACCCAAAATGGGATTGATCATGACGCTGATTGCAGGCGTTACCAATATGGTAGGCGATTTTCTGTTCATGGCAGTTCTGAGATGGGGGATTGTAGGTGCAGCTTTGGCAACAGCCACCGGCGAAATAATTGGCGGTATGATTCCTATCATATATTTTGCACGGAAAAATTCCAGTTGCCTGCGGATCAGAAAACCAAAATGGGACAGGAAAGCTCTGCTGCGGACTTGTACCAACGGTTCTTCGGAATTGATGAGTAATATCTCCATGTCCATAATCGGTATGCTCTATAATGCGCAGTTAATGCATTATGCCGGTGAAAATGGTGTGGCGGCATACGGAACGATCATGTATGTCAACTTTATTTTTATCTCCGTGTTTATCGGCTATTCGACGGGCGTAGCTCCGGTGATCAGCTTCCACTATGGTGCAGCAAATACCGGTGAGGTGAAGGGGCTTCTAAAACGCAGCACATTGCTGGTTGCGCTGTGTTCGTTGATGATGTTTATCGTTTCTAAATTTCTGGCAATGCCGTTGGCACAGATATTTGTCGGTTACGACGCACAACTGCTGGAAATGACTGTCGATGCATTTTCTGTTTACGCATATTCTTTCTTACTAGCAGGATTTGCCATTTTTGGTTCAGCATTCTTTACTGCGTTGAACGATGGTCTTACATCTGCGCTGATTTCTTTCTTGAGAACACTGGTGTTCCAAGGCGTTGCGGTGCTTCTGTTGCCGTTGTTGCTTGGAGTGGAAGGAATCTGGTATTCCATTGTGGTGGCTGAAACCATGGCTGTATTGATGACCGTTGTGTTTCTGCTGCTCAAGCGGAAAAAATATAATTATTGAAAAAGGCTCGCCATGTGGCGAGCCTTTTGCTTATACTTTTGTTCGCTTGTTGAAAAGCTTGCTTAACCGCATTTCAATTGCCTCGCACAGCTTATTGACCTTCATAAGTTTGAAAAGCCGTATGCGCAGCAACTCGATTATTGTACAAATGGTGTAGATTGCGATTGCAGATGCCAGAATTAATAAAAGCATGATAATGCAATTATGATTTACGAAATTCTTCGAAAATCCTGCAAAGAGATTTTCCCAAACCAGTTGATTTACATGGGCTAAATAAACGCCTAAAGAGGCTGGCGCAAGAATGCCAATGAGCTTCGTTGCACGTTTGCCAAAGGTCATCTTACTGCACAGTACCAGCCATGCAAGGCCAATCAGCACGATAGAGGGGGATGCGTAGGTAATAAATGCATCGCTGTAATTCTTCGTAGCAAATATATGCTGAGGGAAATTTTCAAGTACAAACTTAGACAAGAAGGTAAGAATGACCATGACTGCAATGACAAGCCATGCCCAGGATTTTTTAATCATAGCCGCAATTTCATATTTGCCGAAGAATCCGCCGGCTAAGTAAAGCAATGCCAGCCATATTAAGCTGTAACCGCCATCCAGTACATAGGGGTCAGACAGTAAAGTGTGGGGCAGGGCGCTGAACAAAAACCATACCAACAAAAGAACCACACCGAATGTCTTTTTCTCTACATGCGCAATAATGGCATTGAGCAGGGGAGACAGTACCATTATGCCAAAGTAAACGCTGATGTACCAGTAATGGTTGCGGGTAATGGGGAAAACTGCGTTTGCAATGCTGCGCAGGCCAACGGCTTCTCGCTTAAAAATAAAGAACAGAACCAGTGCCAGAGCTGTATAGAAAAAGGTTTGCAGCCACAAGCCCAGCGCTTTGGATACCTTAGCACTGGAGCGCCACATAACATAGCCGCTGATGAGGGCAAAGCAATCTACCGCACAGTAGCAGAAAATTTCCAGCAACCATGCAAGCCAGTATTTCAGACTACCCGGTTCAGCTGCGGCTAAAATGCCGCCGTTACCCAGAACGTGCAGGATTACAACCATGAACATGGATAGAATCCGCAGAAAATCGATGCCGTAATTTCGTTTCATTTATCTCTCGGCCTTTCTGTTATTAGTCAATGGATAATCTGCTTTTGGCCAACGCTTTCCGTAAGGCAATTGCCAATAAGGGCGTGGCAATGATGGCGACGGCGGCATTAAACGTAGTTGCCGGTATTTTGCTGATCACAGAGAGCCAAGCGGCATTGGCGGTCAAACCATGAATAAGCATGCCGGTGTAGAAGAATGTTTTTGTCAGATACAAAACAGCATAGCCTACTGCACCGGTGACAGATGCCAGCAAGGCTTTTGCGTAGCCCCAATCCCTGCTGCCACATCGAATAATAAAACCGGAAAGAATGCCATAGGCGCCTTTCATGAGGAAAGTGAGCCAGCATTCAGAAATATATATGGGATCCAGCATATCATATATGGCAGAACCCAATCCTGCAGCCAAACCGCCCAGCCAAGGACCAAGCAGTACGCCGGACAGCGCACATAAGATATTTCCCAAATGGAAAGCAGATGTACCGACTGCCTCAGGAACCTTGATCCGCAACCCGGAACCAACGCAGGTCAAGGCTGCCAGCAGACCGACAAGTACAATTTGCTTAGTGGATATTTTCTCTTTTGCCATAAAATCACTTCCTAAAGAACTTTTCTTTATTGTGCCATACAATGGGAATAATTGCAAGAACAATTATTATTTAGTCAAACAAATAAAATATTCAAAAACTACTTTATATTTATCAAAATAAACTCAATTCTACTGAAATATCTATACACAACAAGCGAAAAATGTTAGAGTTAAGAAAAACTTTTAAAGGAGTGCGTATTATGCGTTTAATTCGTGCAAAAGACTATCAGGATGCCAGCCGCAAGGTTGCGAGCATCATCTCTGCTCAGGTTGTTCTGAAGCCCGACTGTGTTCTGGGCTTGGCTACCGGCAGCAGCCCCGTAGGTGCTTATCAGCAGATGATCAAGTGGTGTACACAGGGCGATGTGGATTTCTCTGCAACAAAGACTGTGAACCTGGATGAGTATGTGGGTCTGCCTGCTGACCATGATCAGAGCTATGCTTACTTCATGCGCAAGAATTTCTTTGATGGCATCAACATTGATCAGAAGAATACCAACCTGCCCAATGGCTTGGAGCTGGATGCTGCCAAGGAATGCGCTCGCTACGATAAGGTCATCGCTGACCTGGGTGGCGTGGATCTGCAGTTGCTGGGTATCGGTGCCAATGGTCACATCGGCTTCAACGAGCCCGCTGAGCAGTTTAGCACCGGCACCAACCGCGTGGACCTGACCGCTTCCACCATTGCAGCGAACTCCCGTTTCTTTGAGAGCGAGAGCCAGGTGCCCCGTCAGGCATATACTATGGGTATGACTGCTATTATGCAGGCTAAGCGTATCGTCATGATCGCTACCGGCGCAAACAAGGCTCAGGCTGTCTACGAGGCATTCTGCGGCCCTGTAACTCCCAAGATGCCTGCTTCCATCCTGCAGCTGCATCCCGATTTTGTTCTGGTTGCAGACGAGGAAGCTCTGTCCCTGGTAGGCGACAAGCTGTAAGAGTACATAGAAATCCGGTCGTGGTATCACGACCGGATTTTTTATTTATGCAAATAAATTCTTCGCTGTTCCGTTTGCCCGGCAGCAGAGGGGGAGAGGGTACAGAACAACCCATACAGATCGTCTAAACGACGTTCCAAATTCTCATAATCCAGACCGGTTTTTTCACCAATATGGGGGAAAAGACCGGTTTGTCTTGCTTTTTTCAGTGCAGGGATACCATTGGTTCGCATACCCAACACCCTGACATAAGGAACGGGCGCATTCAGGATTTCTTCAGTGATGCCCAAATATGCACACATTGCCATGCGATCAAGACGTGTACGCGTGTAGCGCTTGGATTTCGTGGCGAGCAGGATTTCTTCCAAGGTGGCAAATGTCCGGCAGGCGTGCATGAACTTACGCCACAGACCCTCAGAGCCGTAGGGGAGAGCTTCAAAATCTGCATCCGTCATTGTGCGCAACCGGGCAAGCATTGCCCGTTCACCGGCGGCTAGTGTGTGAACCGGTGCATTTTGAAAAGCATCCCGTGCAGAAGCAGAAATATATAGATCCCAAGGTGCATCTTGTGCGATCAATTGCCGTAGAGAAGTGGCGGAGGGATTTTGGGTATCCGGAGCTGTATCGTGGTAGCTGCCTTCCCGACGAATGGGCAGGGGTTTCATGGAGCTGCCTTGGGCAAGAATGGCCTTACAGTATTCCACGGCCAAAATATCATTGGGATTTTCCAACAGGGAAGATGCGCATCCCATTTGTGCCAAAGCCTGCTGACGGGCGACGGGGAAGGAACAGCCGGATTCCAAGGCGGCGCGCAGAGCAGGAGGAAATTCAGGGGATAAAAGCGCCTGCGCGGTATCCATCAAAGTATCTGCATCTCCGGTTTCGGTGCCAAAGCACAAATAATCACAGATAGAGGAGAGAATCCTGACGCCACCAGCGGCAAAACCTTCAGCAGAGGACAGCGCATAGACGGCAGGCAATTCCAATATCAGATCTGCGCCGCATTCAATGGCAGCCTGGGCGCGTAGAGATTTGTCAAAGATAGCCGGCATACCCCGTTGGACAAAGTTACCGCTCATCAGGCATACGATGATGGCCTCTTGCCCAAATTGACTGCGAATATGGTCGATTTGCTTCTGATGACCCAAATGAAAAGGGTTATATTCACAGATAATGCCAATGGTTTTCAAAAAAATCCCTCCTTTTCCAAAAAAGTTCTGTTATAGGGGTTGAGAAATGGTTTTAAATGAGGTATAATGTCTTCAGTTATGGCTATCATACCACAAATCACGAAAAAAGAAAATATTTTATTTTATAGGAGGCAATTCCAATGAATGTTTTGGTTATCAATGCCGGTAGCTCCAGTCTGAAGTATCAGCTGATGAATCCCGAGACCGGCGACGTTTCCGCAAAGGGTCTTTGCGAGCGTATCTATATCGACGGCCGTCTGACCCACAAGGTCGGCGACAATAAGATTGTTAAGGAAATCGCTATGCCCAGCCACTCCGAGGCTATTCAGGCTGTTTTGGAGATCCTGGTCGATCCCGAGCATGGTGTTATCAAGTCCACTGATGAGATCGATGCTGTTGGTCATCGTGTGCTGCACGGCGGTATGGAGTTCTCCGATTCTTGTATCATCAATGATGATGTTATCAAGGCAATCGAGAAGTGTATCCCCCTGGGCCCCCTGCATAACCCCGCTAACCTGATGGGTATCCGTGCTTGCCAGGCTGTTATGCCCAACAAGCCTCAGGTTGCTGTGTTCGATACTGCATTCCACATGACCATGCCTCCCAAGGCTTACCGTTATGCTATTCCCACCGAGTACTTTGAGAATGATGATATCCGTCGTTACGGCTTCCATGGTACTTCCCACAAGTATATCGCTCGCCGCGCTGCTGAGCTGTACGGCTCCAAGGAATTCAAGCTGGTCAACTGCCACCTGGGTAATGGTTCCTCTTTGTCCGCTGTGAAGGACGGTAAGTGCCAGGATACCTCCATGGGTCTGTCCCCCTTGGCAGGTGTGCCTATGGGTACCCGTTCCGGCGATATCGACGCTTGCGTTGTGCAGTTCATCTGCAACAAGTACGGCATGAATGTTGACGAGTGCCTGAACATGCTGAACAAGAAGTCCGGCGTGCTGGCTCTGTCCGAAACTTCCTCCGACTTCCGTGATCTGGAAGCAGGCGAAGCTAACGGTGACGAGAAGTGCATCTTGGCTCTGCAGAAGTTCTTCTATGAGGTTGCCAAGTATATCGGTTCCTACGCTGCTGCGTTGAACGGTATTGACATGCTGACCTTTACTGCTGGTGTTGGCGAGAACGGTCCTGAAACCCGTGCTGCTATCTGTGAGTATCTGGGCTTTATGGGCATTAAGATCGACCCCGTGGCTAACAAGATCCGTGGCAAGGAAGGTCTGATCTCCACTCCCGACTCCAAGGTTCAGGTTTGGGTCATTCCTACCAACGAAGAGCTGATGATCGCACAGGATACTGCTGAGTTGGTCAAGGCTGCAAAGTAAGTAACTACAGAATGTGCCGGAGCAAACGCTCCGGCACATTTTCGGTACATAAATCATGAAATTTACTTATAAAACTACAGTTTTAGCCTGTTTTATCAGCGCAATCGTTCAAGCGCTGATTGTGAATTTTGCACCGCTGCTGTTTATCACCTTTCAAAATACCTATGATATCCCCATTGCGCAGATCACATGGTTGATAACTGTCAATTTTGGGGTACAATTAAGCGTGGATTTTCTGTCTACATTCTTTGTGGACAAAATCGGTTACCGCGTTTGTGTAGTTACAGCACAATTTACCGCCGCATTGGGATTGGTTTTGCTAGCAGTGCTTCCGGAAATTATGCCACCCTTTGCAGGTTTGCTGATTGCTGTCATCATCTATGCCATCGGCGGTGGCTTGATTGAAGTATTGACAAGTCCTATTGTAGAAAGTTGTCCTACTGACAACAAAGAAAAGGCTATGAGCCTGCTCCATTCCTTTTACTGTTGGGGTCATGTAGGGGTGGTGTTGCTTTCCACTGTATTTTTTGCCCTGGTTGGTATTGAAAACTGGGGTGTATTGGCGTGTATTTGGGCATCCATTCCGTTTGTTAATGGTCTTCTCTTTTTAAAGGTGCCCATTGCATCCTTAATTCCGGAGGGGCAGCGTGGAATGACCGTCCGGGAACTGTTTGCAAATAAGCGGTTTTGGCTGTTTGTTTTGATGATGCTGTGTGCCGGTGCGGCGGAAATATCCGTATGCCAGTGGGTTTCCGCTTTTGCGGAACAGGGATTGGGCGTATCCAAAACGATCGGTGATCTTGCAGGATTGCTGACTTTTGCAGCATTGATGGGCACAGCCCGTGCGATCTTTGGCAAATTTGGGGACAAATTGGATATTGAGAAATACATGGTCGGAAGTGCTGGTCTGTGTGTGATTGCATATCTGATGATATCCCTATCGCCTTTGCCCATTGTTAGTTTGGCCGGATGTGCGCTCTGCGGTTTTTCAGTAGGTATTATGTGGCCCGGAACGCTGAGCAAAGCATCTGTGGCGTTGCCTGCAGGCGGCACAGCAATGTTCGCACTGTTGGCACTGGCAGGAGATATCGGCTGTTCCATTGGTCCGTCTATTGTTGGTTTTGTGTCCGATATATCCTGGGGAGATCTGCAGAAAGGCATACTGGCAGCCATCGTGTTTCCGGTGTGGATGCTGGCAAGTTTATTGGTTACAAGAAGGCAAAAATAAAAACTGGACTGTTCCATGGAACAGTCCAGTTTCTTTATGAAATTAGCCTTCAAAATCGTTCTGCTCAGCGATGACAGCCTCGCCCTCAGCTTCGACTTCCTCGACTTCTTCGCAGTCACACTCGCATGCGCATTCGCAGGGGCAATTTTCGCAATCTTCCTCGCAGTCGCACTCTTCGCAGTCACACTCGCAATCACAGCAGCATTCACACTCAGAGCGGTTCAGCAGCTTGCGTGCCCAAGCAACGATGCGGTCACCATAGGTAGCGACGACATAGACGATACCGGCGATGGCAGCCAGGGCTACAACGATCTTGGCAATTACTTTAAAAGCTTTCATAATAGAATCCTCCCGTTTCTTTATAGTTTCTATAACCAGTATAACCAATCGTGGAGAAAAATGCAATATTTATTTTGCAATTATACGTATCCATACATACCCCGGATACTGACCTCTCCGGAATTGACGGATTGTGTTTTTCCATCTGGTAATTCTACTACCAATGCACCGGTTTCGTCCACATCCAAGGCTTTACCATGGCTTATTTCATCACCGCGTACCAGAGAAATTTCCTGCCCGATGGTGATGCAGTCAGTACGATATTGCTCCAGAGTTACCTTGGAATCTGAAAGATACTCACTCATTTTATGCAAGTCGGTCAAAAGTGCAGCAATGACTTCGGCGCGTTCAACGCTTTTACCAATACAAAGCTGCAAGGAAGTGGCAATCTGCTGGATATCCGCAGGGAAATCGTGTGCTTTTTGGCTGCAGTTGATGCCAATGCCGATAATGGCATAGTCAACATTTCCGTTGCTATCCAAAGAAAGCTCTGTGAGAATACCGCCAAGCTTTCTTTGCTTTACTACCAAATCGTTCGTCCATTTGATGCCCGGACGCAGCCCTGTGGCAGCCTGTATGCCGTTGACAGCAGCAACAGCGACTGCACAAGTCAGGTGCATTAAGTCCCTGGCAGGGCGTCCGGGGCGAAGAATCAGGCTCAAATAAATACCACTACCGGCAGGGGAGTGGAAGCTGCGTCCCATGCGGCCACGACCACCGGTTTGATAATCCGCAAGAACCACTGTACCGTGAGGTGCGCCGTCAGCAGCCATTTCTTTGGCTTTTGTATTGGTAGAATCGATGGTATCAAACCAGTGGATATCATTTTTCCAGGAATAATTACCAGGCAGATAGCTTTGAATTTGTTTTTTCATAATTGACTCGACATCCCATGCCACGTGTTTACGACGTAGCGTAATTTTATTGCTTGAAAAGCGCTGCCAGTTTGGCGATATGCGCTGGGGTAGTACCACAGCAACCACCCAAAAGCTTTGCACCGCTTCGATGGCAATCCAGCAGAATTTTCGCAAATTCTTCTGAATCCATATCGTATTCGGGAATGCCGGCAGCATTGATAACGGGATTGCCGGCATTAGGCTTGCAGAGAATGGGAATACGGATATCTTTAACAAATTTACGAACCAGATAAGGGGTCATCATATCTGCGGCTACACAGTTAAAGCCAACAGCAGCTGCACATTCAGACAGATCTTTTAATACGGGCAGAGCATCCTGACCGGAGAACAGAGAGCCGTCTGCGGTCATTACGAAGCTGTACATCACTGCGCCTGCGCCTTCCATGTCTGCAGCAGTGAGGATAGCTTCCGCCTCCAAAGGATACATCAGGGTTTCTGCAATCAGCAGATCTGCACCGCCATCTACCAGACCGCGAATCTGACGACGGTAGTTTTCAATCAACAGATCCATATTATCCGGGTTCCAACTTTCACAAAAAGCAGCCAAGGTGGTCAGGTCACCAGCAATGAGGGCATTGGGAGCGGCAGTTCGGGATAGGGCAACTAATTGCGCATTGACTTCTTCTGTTTTCTCCTCAAGACCAACTCGCTGCAATGCAATGGGCTGGGCCTGAAAGGTAGGTGCATAGAGAATTTGGCTGCCGGCTTCTGCATAAGCACGCTGCAGGCTCTGTAAAGCATCCGGATTTTCCAGCACCCATTGTTCTGTGCAGCAGCCTTTGGGCATACCGGCTTTTTGCAGATTGGAGCCGGTAGCACCATCCAAAAAACGCAAACCATTGGCAATTTTATTTTGTAACTGTTCCTTAGTAAGCATAGGCTTTCTCCTGCTACATGATTATTTATTATATGTCAAAGGTTGGAAGATTGCAAGAAGCATTGACGAAAGAATAAATCTCTGCTAAAATGGCAATATCTTAACAAAATAAGGAGTAATTCAGATGAAAAAGACTATTCTTAGACAATATGCAAAGCTGATCGTCCGCTGCGGTGTTAATGTGCAAAAGGGCCAGGAGGTTATGATCTATGCTGATTTGGATCAGCCTGAGTTTGTGCAGATGGTAGTGGAGGAGGCCTACAAGGCCAAGGCAAAGAAGGTTATCGTAGAGTGGAACTATCAGCCTCTGGCTAAGATCCATGTACGTTACCGTTCTGTGACTACTATGGGCACTGTGGCTGAATGGGAAAAGGCCCGCCGCCAGCATATGGTGGATGTTGTCCCTGCTCGTATCCACCTGATCTCTGAAGATCCGGATGGTCTGAAGGGTATGAACATGGCTAAGATGGCTAAGGCCCGTAAGATGTCCTATCCCATTCTGAAACCCTACGCTGATAAGCTGGAGGGTATGCAGCAGTGGTGTATCGCCGCTGTTCCCGGCAAAGCTTGGGCGAAGAAAGTATTCCCCGGTGAGCGCACCAGTGTGGCTGTGGAGAAGCTGTGGGAGGCCATTCTGTCCACTTCCCGTGTAAATGAGGACCCCATTAAGGCATGGGAAGAACACAATGCTGACCTGAAGAAGCGTTGTGAGTATTTGAACTCTTTGGGTATCGAAAGCCTGCACTACACTGCTGCCAATGGCACGGATCTGACTGTGGGCATGATCCCTGAGGCTATTTTCTGCGGTGGCGCAGAAACCAGCCGTCAGAATATCGTATTCAACCCCAACATCCCCACTGAAGAATGTTTCATTTCCCCCATGAAGGGCAAGGCAGAGGGTATTGTCTACTCCACCAAGCCTCTGAGCTATCAGGGCCAGCTGATCGATAATTTCTTCATGCGTTTCGAAAACGGCAAGGTGGTGGAGGCTAAGGCAGAAGTGGGCAACGAACTGCTGAACACCATGCTGTCCATGGACGAAGGCGCAGCTTATTTGGGCGAGTGTGCTCTGGTACCCCAGGCAAGTCCTATCTGCCAGTCCGGTGTTCTGTTCTACAACACTTTGTTCGATGAGAACGCGGCTTGTCACCTGGCTGTGGGCATGGGCTTCCCCGATACCATTCGGGATCATCATAATAAGACTCTGGAAGAGTGCCGTGAACTGGGTATCAACGATTCCATGATCCATGAGGACTTCATGATCGGCTGCGATACCATGAACATCGATGCGATCTGTGCCGGTGGTAAAGTTGTGCCCATCTTCCGCAACGGCAATTGGGCATTTTAAGAGTTTTTTCGTAAAATAACGAAAAAAACACTTGCAATATTGATTTGCATGTGATATGATATGCGGGCGATTAAAGATTGTTAGGGTTATTATGCCCTTTAACTGCTAAGAAAGAGGTGAACAAAATGAAGGAAGGTATCCATCCCAACTACGAACAGACTACCATTCGCTGTGCTTGTGGTAACGTCTTCACGACTGGTTCTACTAAGAAGGACATCCGTGTTGAGATCTGCTCCAAGTGCCACCCTTTCTATACCGGCAAGCAGAAGCTGGTTGACACCGGTGGACGTGTTGACCGTTTCAACAAGCGTTTCGGCCTGAAGTAAGAACAAAATCCGCACTACAGTTCAGTAGTGCGGATTTTTATTTTTCCGGAATGTACCATGTTGCTACCAGAAAGAAAATGTGCTATAATATATCGTAAATAAGTATGCATACTCCACGGAGGAACTATGGAAGAGATTGTACAAGTACAAAAACAAGAACGGGCGGTGTTGGTAGGCTTGAATGCGGATTGTTTCCGTGCCGACCAGACGGCTACCGACGAAACAATAGAAGAACTGGAAGCACTTTTGGAAACTGCCGGCGGTTTTTGTACGGGAAAGATCCTGCAGAACCGTCACACACCGGATTCTCATAGCTTTATCGGTGAGGGCAAAGCTCAGGAAGTGCGGATGCTGGTAGAGGCAACGGAATCCACCATGGTGGTCTTTGATAACGAACTTTCTCCCGGTAATATCCGTGCTTTGGAAGAGATCATTGGCGTAACGGTGCTGGATCGCAGCGCTCTGATTTTGGATATTTTTGCCCAGCGGGCAAAGACCAAGGAAGGCCGCCTGCAAGTGGAGCTGGCTCAGTATCAGTATCTGTTGCCTCGCCTGTCCGGTATGGGCAAGAGCCTGAGCCGCCAGGGTGGCGGTATTGGCACCCGTGGCCCGGGTGAAACCAAGCTGGAGTCCGATCGTCGCCATATTCGGGAACGGATTGCGCGGCTCCAAAATGAACTGGAGCAGGTGCGTCAGGTGCGCATGGTTCAGCGGGAACGGAGAATGAAAAACTCTGTGCCGGTGGTGGCCATCGTTGGTTATACCAACGCAGGCAAATCCACACTTTTAAACAAGCTCACCGATGCCGGTATTCCTGCGAATAATCGATTGTTTGATACTTTGGATACCACATCCCGGCAGTTGACAGTTTCCGATAATTTGGATGTAGTTTTGACAGATACCGTCGGTTTTATCGCAAAGCTGCCCCATCATTTGGTGGAGGCCTTCCATGCAACCTTGGAGGAGCTGCAGTTTGCGGACCTGCTATTGCATGTGATTGATGCGTCGGATGAAAACCGGGAAGACCACATTGCAGTTGTGGACAAGCTGATCGGGAAGTTGGCAAAACCGGAAACACCTGTTCTGAAATGCTATAACAAGGCAGACCTTGTGGAAAAGACTGATATTCCCATCGGGGAAGATGTGGTGGCCATTTCTGCCAAAAGCGGTATGGGCATGGAGCAGTTGAAAACTGCCATTGAGAAAGCTTTGGGGCATAGTCGTCACCATGTGGTTGTCACATTGCCGTACTCCATGGGCGGCATGGTGGAAACGTTGCATACCAGCGCGCAGGTGCTGAATGTGGACTATACTGCCGAGGGAATTTGCGTAGAAACCATTGTGGATCCCATCCTCTACGGAAGACTGCGAGAATATATCACGAAGGAGTGCTGATTCTTGGACGAATATCTGGTACCCACCGGCTTTGGTGAAGATGAATTTATAGAGAAAAAATCCCGCTTCATCGGAAGGGTCTGGTTGGTAGAATCCGAGGAGGAAGCGCAGGAAAAAATCCAGCAGATGAAGCGGCAGCATTACGATGCTACCCACAACTGCTGGGCGTACATTATCAAAGATGGTCCTTCCCGGTTTTCCGATGATGGAGAACCCGGTGGTACAGCGGGCAACCCCATGATGCAGGTGCTGCAAAAAGAGCAGCTGTTCAATGTGGTCTGCGTGGTGACCCGGTATTTTGGCGGTACATTGTTGGGGGCAGGCGGTCTGGTTCGTGCTTACACAAAGGGTGCAAAAATCGCTGTAAATGCTGCGGGAAAATCCATGAAACGGGTATGGTCGGTGCTGTATGTGCCATGTCCGTACTCGTTCTATGAACGGGTAAAATTGGAAGTGGCGGCTTTTGGCGGCATTATCCGCAAAACGGAGTTTACATCTGAAGTGGAATTGGAGATTTTGGTGGCAGAAGCTCAGGCACAGCCCTTTTTGGACCGGCTGACGGATATGAGCGCAGCCACCATTGAGGGTATGGAAACAGCAAAGGAATACCGGGCATTTCCCATTGATGAGCAAGGAGAATAAAGATGACCATACGAGAAGAATTGGAATCTTTGGAACATAGCAGATTGAATCCATTGGCGGCTTTTTCAGACCAAAGTCAGGGGCGTCCCGTGGCGGAGGAAATGGAGGAGGATGATATTCGTACCTGCTACCAGCGGGATGTGGACCGGATCATTCACTCTAAGGCGTTCCGTCGGTTGATGCACAAGACTCAGGTTTTTTTGAGCCCCGAGGGGGATCATTATCGTACTCGCATGACCCATACGCTGGAGGTTTCCCGGATTGCCCGCACCATTGTTCGGGCGTTGGGATTGAATGAGGATCTTACCGAGGCCATTGCCTTAGGTCACGATCTGGGACACACACCTTTTGGTCATGCCGGCGAATCAGCGCTATCTGCTTGTTTGGGTATTCCTTTCCGGCACAATGAGCAAAGCTTGCGTGTTGTGGATGTACTGGAAGGTAACGGAAAAGGCTTGAATTTGAGCTACGAAGTGCGTATGGGCATTCTTGGCCACACCGGCGACCGTCTTCCGGAAACACTGGAGGGTCAGGTGGTTCGTCACAGTGACCGGTTCGCCTACGTGAATCATGATATTGACGATGCGATCCGCGCAGGCATCCTGACTGGGGAAGATATTCCTAAGGAAATTTCTGATGTATTGGGCAAAAATTATTCCCAACGAATCAACACATTGGTTTGTGACATGGTGCAGATATCCCGGGAAACTGGCACTGTCCGCTTGTCCCCTAAGGTGGAAAAAGCACTGCTTGACCTGCGGTCTTTCATGTTTGAACGCGTCTATCGCAATCCGTTAGCAAAGGGCGAGGAGAGCAAGGCTCAGGAAATGCTCACCCGGCTGTATGAATACTATATTGCCAATCCCCAGAAATTGCCTGAGGATTTCCAACCCCAGCTGAGTTTTGACGGCATGGAGCGAACTGTTTGCGATTACATCGCCGGCATGACAGATAAATACGCTGTAGACAAATATTCGCAAATTTTTATCCCAATGGGTTGGCAGACCAAGGGATGATGTGATATAATAAATTGATTTATTGGAAAGGAGGCGTTCTTATGGCATTTCCTGCATCATTTATTGATGAATTGGTAGCCCGCAATCCCATTGAGGATGTGGTGGGGCAATACGTATCTCTGCGTCGGGCAGGTGCTAACATGTTCGGGCTTTGTCCGTTCCATGGAGAAAAGACCGCCTCTTTCTCAGTTGCGCCCGACAAGGGTATTTACTACTGCTTTGGTTGCCATAAGGGTGGCGGTGTCATCAACTTTCAGATGGAAGTGGAAGGACTCAGTTATCCCGATGCGGTTCGTGCTTTGGCAAAGCGGGCAGGTATGACTGTACCGGAGGACGAGCAGTACCAATCCCGTTATCAGCAACAAGAGCGCCTTTGGGCGCTTCATAAAGAGGCGGCTCGCTTCTTCCATAGCCAGCTGTATGCTCCCGTGGGCAAGCCGGCTTTGGATTACGCTTTGGGCAGAGGCATGTCCAAATCCATTCTCACCACTTTCGGTGTGGGCTATGCTCCGGATGGCTGGGACAATTTGGTTCGTGCCATGAAAGCAAAGGGCTATACGGACAAGGAACTCATTGAGTCCGGTCTGGTGACCCAATCTCAAAAGGATAAAAGTAAGATTTTCGACCGTTTCCGGGATCGACTGATGTTCCCCATCATTGATGTGCGGGGCAATGTCATTGGTTTTGGCGGCCGTATCATCAAAAAAGACGATACTGCGGCAAAGTACTTAAACTCCCCGGAAACGTTGATTTTCAACAAACGCAAAAACTTATTTGGTCTAAATCTTGCCAAGAAGAGCAAGCAGGGCTATTTGATTCTGGTGGAGGGCAATATTGACGTGGTTGCTCTGCATCAGTATGGCTTTGACAATGCCATTGCATCTCTGGGCACCAGCCTGACAGAAGAACAAGCGGCCTTGATGACCCGATACGCAGATCAGATCGTGCTGATTTATGACGGCGATAAGGCAGGCCAGAATGCAACCCAGCGTGCTATTCCTATTTTGGAAAAGGCCGGCTTGCAGGTGAAGGTTTTGCAGATCAAGGATGCCAAGGACCCGGATGAATTTTTGAAAAAGTTTGGTGCAGATAGATTTAAACTGCTGCTGGAGGATTCCTCTAATCGGGTGGAATATCAGCTTAATGCCATTGCCCGGAAATACAATCTGACAGTGGACGATGAAAAGGTAAAATTCCTGCAGGAATCTGCTGATTTGATTGCTTCTCTGGGCAGTGCTGTCCAGCGGGAGGTTTATGGCGGCCGTGTGGCGGAAAAGGCAAAGATCAGTACGGAAGCCATGAAACTGGAGATTGAGCGGGCGTGGAAACGTCGCATCAGTAAGGAAAAGAAACAGCAGGAAAAGATCGATTTGTCCCCTGCAAGAAATCTTCAGCCTAAGAGTCGTATGATCCGCTATGACAACATGAAATCTGCTATGGCAGAAGAGGGTGTCATTGCTTTGGCACTCCGGGAACCGGCTTTGCTGGATCGCACCGGTAATTTGAAGCCGGAATACTTCTCGTCTTCCTTGCTGGGGCGGGTTTATGATCAGCTTAGAAAACGCCATCAGCAAGGTCTGGAAGTTTCCTTGGCAGTGCTGGAGGAACTTAGTCAAGAAGAAATGTCCCACATAGTTGGAATCTTTCAGCGTCAGGAAGGGCCGGTCAATGAACAGGCCTTTACAGACTGCATTGCGACCATTTGTGCAGAGCATCAGGCTGCGTCGATCACCAGTGAGGATGACCTGCTGGCATTGCGCAGTCGGCTGAAGGAAAGAAAGGGAATCAAAACATGAACGAATTGCTTGCCGAAGAAACCTTTTGCCCTCCTGCAGGCGAGGATGATGTAAGCCAATATTTGAGCGAGATAAGAAAATATCCCAGGCTGACAGCAGAGCAAGAGTGGGCTTTGGCAAAGCGTTGCGCCGATGGAGATGAGGATGCCATTCGTCAGATGGTCAACTCCAATCTGCGGCTGGTGGTATCCGTGGCTCGGGAATATGCAAAACGAGGTGTTCCACTGCTAGATCTGATCCAGGAGGGAAGTATCGGTCTGCTGAAGGCGACAAAGAAGTTTGACTACAAGCTGGAGTTTCGCTTTTCAACCTATGCCACAAAGTGGATTCGCCAACATATAACCCGGTATCTGCTGAATCATTCCGACCTGATCCGTGTACCTGCGCATACAGCTGAACGAATCCGTAAGGTGGTAGCAATACGGGCAGCATGGATTCAAGAGAATGGTGTAGAGCCGACAGAAGAAGCATTGGCAGAAGCTTGTGATATTTCTGTGGAAAGGCTGCGTCAGCTGATACAGCTCTATCCGGAGATATGTTCACTGGATGCGCCTGTAGGGAAGGATGACGCTTCAATCGGTACGATTCTGGAAGATGTCAATGCTCCACAGCCTTACGAAGCATTTGTGCGAGAGGAATTGAATCAGACTTTGACGAATTTGCTGGATATGCTCAATGATCGCCAACGTCAGATTCTGCAAATGCACTATGGTATGAGCGATGGCGTTTGCTATTCATTAGAAGATATTGGCAATCAAATGGGTATTTCAAGACAGCGTGTCCGACAAATCAAGCAGCAAGCCATAGAAAAACTGCAAAAGATGGGCGTGGACATAGGCTTGGAGGAGTATTTGAAATGAATGATCAGGATTTCGTCTTTGAGGCGGCAATTTGGGAAAAGACCATTGCTGAAATTGCCTCCGGTGGCAGCGTAGATGCCATGGAGTTCTTGACACAAATGGAGCCGGAGAATGAATCCAATTGGGAGGCGGCCCTTGAGCTGCTGGACCAAAAGGATATTATACTGAATATCGACAGACTGAATGCTTTTGCAGTATCGTCTGATGCTGCGATGCGTCTGCGTCTGGAGAAGGATCTGGTTGAGAAAAATGCATTGCCCAACGGCTTGGAGGAAAACGATCCCCTGCGGCTGTATTTGGAGGAAATTGCAGCATTGCCGGTCAATGGTGACCCGGAGGTTCTGATTCGTGAATACCGGGCTGGACGGGAAGATGTGCTTCCGCAGTTGACCAATCTGATGCTCAGCCGGGTAGTGGAGCATGCCTTTGCACTTGCTGGACGCGGCGTCTTGCTGCTGGATCTGCTGCAAGAGGGCGGCTTGAGCTTATGGCAGGCTGTTTTGTCCTATGAGGACGGAAACTTTGAAGCATACTGCAGTCGCTGCATTCAGCGTGGTTTAAATAAAGCGTTGGTGCTGCAGGCAAGAGAATACGGTGTGGGACAGAAAATGCGTCAGGCCATGGAAGATTATCGGGCAATTGACGAGAAATTGCTTGCCGATCTTGGCAGAAACCCCACAGCAGAGGAAATTGCAGATGCACTGCATATGAGCGTGCAGGAAACTACTGTTGTGGCGCAGATGCTGGAAACAACCCGCCGAATGAATCTTGCAAAGCGTGAACCGGAAGCGGAAGAAGAAGAACTGGCAGAGACCCAGGCAGTAGAGGATACGGCTTATTTCCAGATGCGTCAGCGGATTTCTGATCTGCTCGGCAGCCTGGATGAAACCGATGCCAAACTGCTGAGCTTGCGCTTTGGCCTGGATATGGGATTGCCCATGAGTGCCGCCGAGGTAGGAAAAGTACTGGGAATGACAGCAGAGGAAGTGACTATTCGGGAAGCGAAGGCACTGAATCAATTAAGAAACGAAAAGTAAGTGAGGAATGCAACATGGCTAAGACAATTGCAATTGCCATTGACGGACCTGCAGGTGCAGGCAAAAGCACCATCGCCCGGAAAATTGCCAAGGAGATGGGCTGTTATTATGTTGATACCGGCGCAATTTATCGCACCGTTGCCTATTTTATGGATCTTTTGGGCGTCAGCCCAAAGGACACCGATGGTGTAGAGCGTTACATCGATGAGCTGACCATCAACATTGAATATGACGAAGATGGTCTGCAACATATGATTATGAACGGTATGGATGTTACCGGAGATATCCGCACGCAGGATATTTCTCAGAAGGCATCTTTGATCTCTGCACAGCCGGTGGTGCGTGAAGTACTGCTTGATATGCAGCGTGAGGTTGCCCGCCAGCACAATGTGGTAATGGATGGCCGGGATATCGGCACAGTGGTTCTTCCGGATGCACAGGTAAAGATTTTCCTGACTGCATCTGCTGAGGTTCGTGCAAAGCGTCGCACTGATGAGCTGATTGCCAAGGGTCAGAAAGCGGATTACAATAAGATCCTGCAGGAAATTCAACAGCGGGATTATCAGGATACCCATCGTGCCATTGCGCCTTTGAAAATGGCGCGTGACTCTGTTAAAGTGGATACCTCGGAGCTGACCATCGATGAGGTTGTGGAGGCTATTCGCAAGATCGTTACGGAGAAGACCGCTTTATGAGCATCTGTATCGCCAAAAGTGCCGGTTTCTGCTTCGGTGTCAGTCGGGCAGTGGAAACAGTGGAGCAGGCCGCAGGGCAGGGGAAACAAGTTGTGACACTGGGTCCCATCATTCACAACCGTCATGTGGTCAGTAAATTTGATGATATGGGAGTCCGGGTGATTGAAAGTCCAGAGGATGCCCAAACCGGTATGACCGTCATTATCCGTTCCCATGGCGTATCCCGGGATGTGTACGAGCGTCTGGAACGTCAAAATGTGGAGATCATCGATGCAACATGCCCCTTCGTCAAGCGGATCCATGGCATCGTGGAAAAAGCAGAATTAGCGGGTGAACTGCCTATTATTATGGGAACCAGATCCCATCCAGAGGTGGAGGGAATTGCCGGATGGTGTCATCATTGTAAAATTTTTGAGACACCGGAAGAGCTGGAAAATTGGGCTTTAAGCGGCGAAATATCTGCGGATACCCAAATCTGTATGGTCAGCCAGACCACCTCTACGGAAATATCTTGGAAAAAAAGTGTACAAATCGCAAAAAAACTGTTTACTAACGTAAAAATTTTTGATACAATATGCAGAGCAACTGAATCCAGGCAGAAAGAAGCAGCTCAGTTAAGTGCTGTCAGCGAAGCTATGGTGGTGGTAGGAGATGCAAAAAGCTCCAATACCGGCCGACTCGCAATGATCTGCCGCGAACAATGCGACAATGTGGTTTTGGTGGACAATGCGTCTGAATTGAAGCCGGAGCAGTTCAAAGGGGTTGCTAAGGTTGGAATCACTGCCGGTGCATCCACACCGGCGTGGATAATAAAGGAGGTCAATAAGACTATGAGCGAAATTATCAATGCTGATGCTGTGCAGGAGGAGAGCTTTGCTGAGCTTCTGGAGCAGTCCATCAAGACTTTAAATACAGGAGATAAGGTTATGGGCATCGTTACCGGTATCGGTAACACCGAGATCCAGGTTGACCTGGGTACCAAGCATGCTGGTTACATTCCCTATGACGAAGTAGGCGCCGATCCTTCTGTAAAGCCTGAGGACATTCTCCATGTGGGCGACGAGATCGAGGTCTTCGTTGTACGCGTCAACGACCAGGAAGGTACTGTTCAGCTGTCCAAGAAGAAGCTGGACGGCCTGAAGATTTGGGACGACATGGCTGCATTCGCAGAAGAGAAGGCTACCATCGAAGCTGTCATCACCGAAGAGAACAAGGGCGGCCTGGTTGCTACCTACAAGGGCATCCGTATCTTCGTTCCCGCTTCCCAGTCCGGTGTTGCCAAGGGCGGTGACATGGCTGGTCAGGTCGGCAAGACTGTTCAGCTGAAGGTTACCGAAGTTAACCGCGCACGCCGTCGTGTGATCGGCTCCATCCGCGCTGTTTCCTCCGAGGCTCGCAAGGCTAACCAGGAGAAGATCTGGGCTGAGATCGAGAACGGCAAGAAGTACCACGGCACCGTTAAGTCCCTGACTTCCTACGGCGCATTCGTGGACATCGGTGGCGTTGACGGCATGGTTCACGTTTCCGAGCTGTCCTGGAACCGCATCAAGACTCCCGCTGAGGTTGTCAAGGTTGGCGACGAGATCGACGTTTATGTCATCTCCTTCGATGCTGACAAGCACAAGATCTCTCTGGGCTACAAGACCGCTGAGATGAACCCCTGGAACCAGTTCATGACCAACTATAATGTCGGCGATGTTGTCGATGCCAAGATCGTGAAGCTGATGACCTTCGGTGCATTCGCAGAGATCCTGCCCGGTGTT
>JAZRRL010000045.1:0-2052 GCA_045650665.1 Faecousia sp.
GCTTTGCCCACATCTATATCCGCACTACCGTGGCCAACTGGATGCCTTGGGCGGTGAGCAACCGACTCAATCCCTTTGTCATGGAATTTTTGGCCAATAACGATCTCTATCTCCGCACTCCCTATACCGGCACGGAAGGACATGCTGACCCCCGCCGCTGGGAGATGGCATCCCGTGTGCTGGATAGCTCCGGCAACGATTTCGCGCTGCTGGGCCCCATTGTGGGACAGGAAACGGCGGATGCGTTCATCCGTTTCTTCAAAACCCGCCACCAGCTGGAGAGTCTGGGCAGCTATAGCGATGAAGAACTGGCCAAGATGAGCGTCTCCCGCCGCTATCAGCTCTCGCAGCAGTGCCTGCAGGTCTCCTCGGCACGAAAAGATGAGGCCGATGCTCTGATGAACCGCTTGGGCGGCGAATATCTGGCATGGTATGAGTACATGTGTAAGAGAAAAGCCGGTCTTGTGAAATAAAAAAGAAAACAGACGGAGCACTTCAAGTGTGCACCTGTAAAATGAAAGTAGACACTCACAAAAGTGTGGGGGTCTACTTTTTTCGTGGTAAAATGAATTTGGAAAGGATGTGAAATCATGGGCAAGAAAGGAACGCCACACAGAAAGTTCAGCAAAGAAGAAAAAATGAAGTACGTCAGACTTCATTTAGACGGTCATGTATCTCTCATGCAGATAGCAAGAGAATATGGAATAAGAAATTCGTTGATATCAGAATGGGTTAAGCGGTACTTACAGGATGGAGAAGAAGCATTGGAGCCTCGTAACGGCAATCCTTACGCAGCACTTCATCGCAGCAAAAACTTGTCAGAGGTAGAGCGCCTGCGGTTGTTGGTTGCCAAGCAGGAAGTTGAGATTGCCCGACTAAAAAAAGGATATTGGGTGGAAGGAGTTGGTGCAGACAGGGAATACGTTACTGGCAGCGGAAAGACTACGAAGTTCTCGAAGAACTCAAAGTAAAGTATCCAATAGATTTCTTATGCAAGATCATGGGAATCAACCGCTCCGGTTACTACAAATGGAAGGCTCGGCAAGGGAAACTAAATCGGTATGAGCAGGATCGTATCCTCCTGACCCAGCTGCTTCAAGAGGAGCATAAAGTGCATCCATCCCTCGGCTACCATCGGTTGGCAAGAAATATCTTTCATAATACAGGCTGGGTTTTCTCGGACAATTTGGCACATAAATGCTGTAAAGCTGCCGGTATTCGTTCAAAAGCGAGGAAGTGCAGATATAAGCCGCCAGGAGAAGAAAGTATCAAGTATGAGAATCTTGTAACGGGGCATTGGAACGCTAAGGCTCCACTCCAAATTGTCGTGTCGGATATGACGATACTTAAGAACAACGGCAAACAATGGGAATGGACACTATTAGTCGATACGTTCAACAACGAGATCATCGCCCACAGCGTTTCTCCTGTTGCCGGAGATAACAAACCTTACTATCATTGTCTGGACAAGCTGAACCGTTTGGCAGGCAAAAAAGAGGAGCAGAGGTCCCAGGTAGTCTTCCACACCGACCAGGGATCCGTCTACTCCTCAAGGGCTTTTCAGCACGCCCATGAACATTATAACATACTTCGTTCAATGTCGCGAGGGGGAACTCCAACAGATAATCCAATAATTGAAGCATTAAACGGATGGATCAAGGAAGAATTGAATCTCGACTTTGGCTTGGCCGAGGCTGAGAACCTTCCGGATCTACTGAATCGCTATGTCCATTTCTTCAATAACCAACGGCCGGCTGCCGCCTTGGGCTACAAAAGCCCAGTTCAGTACAAGACCGAACTGGGCTTCGTGTAGTTATGCTTTTTTAGTGTCTACTTTTTCTTGACAAGTGCAGATGCAGGTCCCAGACCTGCATCTTTTTTTATTTGAGAAAGAAGCCTACCGCTGAGGCTACGACATTTACCAGAGATGTGATGAGATAGAAATAGAAAATCTCTGTCTCATGGCCGGTGACGGGGTTGAACCACCCAAAGAACCCCACGGACTGTGCAAGAGCGACCAAAACGAGGACGGCTGCGGGGATCAAACGTGAC
>JAZRRL010000046.1:0-7518 GCA_045650665.1 Faecousia sp.
CTATTACCGCAAAGGGGGATGTATTATGCAAGAAAAGAAAATCATCGAACTCAAAGACATTGCTGTGTCCTTTGATGGCGAGCCGGTGCTCAAGAATTTGAATCTGAGCATTTCCGACGGCGAGTTTGTTACCCTGCTGGGCCCTTCCGGCTGTGGTAAGACCACGACGTTGCGCATTATTGCCGGTTTTGTCACTCCGGATACCGGCGATGTCTTTTTTGAAGGCAAGCGGGTTAACGACCTGCCTGCCTATCGCCGTCCTGTGAATACCATTTTCCAGCGCTACGCACTGTTTCCGCATTTGAATGTATATGAGAACGTGGCCTTCGGTATGCGTGTGCAGAAGAAGAGCAATGCGGAGATCGAAGAGACGGTTACCCGTATGCTGGAACTGGTCAATCTGAAGGGCTTTGAAAAGCGCTCCGTGGCCAAATTGTCCGGCGGTCAGCAGCAACGTGTGGCTATTGCCCGTACGTTGGCAACCAACCCGGATATCATTCTGTTGGACGAACCCATTTCTGCACTGGACGTCACCAACCGTGAAATCATGAAAGCAGAGCTGAAGGCTCTGCAAAAGAAGTTTAATGTTACCATGCTGTTCATTACCCACGACCAGGAGGAAGCTTTCTTCCTGTCTGATCGGATCATGGTCATGGATCAGGGTAATATTGAGCAACTGGGTACGCCCCTGGAGATCTATCGGGAGCCTGCCAGCGACTATGTCCGCAGCTTCGTAGTGGAGCAGCTGGATAAGAAGTATACGGATCTGCTGCGCTATACAGGACGGAGTGACGTATGAAAAACAAGAGTTTTTATTCCCTGAAATATCTGCTGCTGGTCTACCTGCTGGTGACTGTGGTATTCCCCGTGGGCGCTTTGTTCGCTACCATCCGGGGTAAGGATATTCAGGCGGTATTTGCCTCTGCGCAATTTTTGCCTATGCTGCAAAACTCTGTGGTGACGACTCTGATTGCCACAGTGATCTCAGTTGTATTGGCCTTTTCTCTGGCTTATGCACTGAACCGCAGCAACATTCGTTTTAAAAATCTGTTTGTGGTGCTGTTCACCGTTCCTATGCTGATCCCCAGTATTTCCCATGGTATGGGTCTGGTGCAGCTGTTCGGTGATAATGGTCTGCTCACCAATTTGCTGGGCATCAATATCGGCTTGTATGGCTATAAGGGCATCGTCATGGGCTCTGTGCTGTACTCTTTCCCCGTGGCATTTTTGATGTTCCATGACTCTCTGCAGTATGAAGATTTCACCATTTACGAAGCTGCCAGCGTATTGGGCTTGAGCAAGGGCCATCAGTTTGTGACCATTACATTGCCCTCCATGCGGCGCACCATCGTATCTGCAGTGCTGGCGGTGTTTACCATGGTGTTTACCGATTACGGTGTTCCGCTGATGACCGGTGGCACAGCAATGACTTTGCCGGTTTACATGTACCGGGAAGTTATTGGCATGATGAATTTCTCCGGCGGTGCTGTGGTTGGCGTAGTGCTTCTGCTGCCTGCTGTAGCAGCCTTCCTGATGGACCTGCGTAACAGCAATCTGGACGGCTCTGCCAGCACCATTACCAAGCCCTATGTGGTGGGAAAAAATACATTGCGGGATGTATTGGTGTATGTACTCTTTGTGGTTATGCTGGTGCTGCTGTGTATGCCCATCTTCAGCTTCATCTGCCTGAGCTTTGTCAAGCAGTATCCCATTGATATGTCCTTCTCCACGGAGCAGGTAAAGAAACTGCTGAACAATAACATCGGTATGTACTTTATTAACTCCATGGCTGTTGCACTGCTGACGGCGCTGATTGGTACTTGCCTATCCTATTTTGCAGCATTTGTTACTGCCCGCTCCGGCAAGAGCTTGCCCAACAAGGTGGTACACTTTGTGAGCATGCTGTCTTTGGCAATTCCCGGTGTGGTTCTGGGTTTGGCCTTTGTGCTGAGCTTTAACGAGCTGCCCATTTATTCCACCATCTTTATTTTGGTGCTGGTTAATATTGTTCACTTCTTCTCCTCGCCCTATCTGCTGGCCTTCAATTCTCTGAGTAAGTTCAATCCGAACCTGGAAGACGTGGCCGAAAGTCTGGGCATCAGCAGGGTGCGCATGCTGGTGAACGTCTATATTCCCAGTACATTATCCACCATTATTGAGATGTACAGCTATTACTTTGTCAATGCCATGATCACCATCTCTGCGGTATCTTTCCTGATCAATTTCCGGACTATGCCGCTGTCGTTGATGATTCCTCAGCTGGAAAGCCAGTCCTTTGTGGAGGGTACTGCATTGGTATCCTTGCTGATTCTGGCGCTAAATCTGGTAGAGAAGATGATCGCATTCTTTGTCAAGCGCAGCTTGGATTCCAAGCAGGCAGCATTGAATGTGGCACAAGATGTATAACAAACACCGCCCCAACATGGGGCGGTGTTTTTTGTGACAATATCACGGAATGTCTGAGTGACCTTTGCTATACTGAAGAAAACCAAAAAGGAGGTTTTCATTATGACTATGTTTGGATGTCAGGCAAGACCCAAAACCCCGACGATTATTGAAAAGATCTGCCCCCAGTGTGGACATGAGATTGAAATGTTCTCCATCGATTCTCAAATGCCATGCGAACACTGCGGCTTTGTAGCATATAACGATACTTTGAGCTGCGTGCAGTGGTGCGAACATGCAAAGGAATGTGTTGGCGAGGAAATGTACAACGCCATGATGGAAATTGTAAAAAACCAAAAGAAGGAGAAACGGGCATGAAACGCAGAATCATTGAAATAGATGAAGAAAAGTGCAACGGCTGCGGCCTTTGTGCAACCGCCTGCCATGAGGGCGCAATTAGCATAGTGGATGGAAAGGCAAAGCTTGTACGGGATGATTACTGCGATGGCTTGGGTGACTGCCTGCCGGCATGCCCCATGGAGGCAATTTCCTTTGTGGAGCGGGAGGCGGCAGCCTACGACGAAGCAGCTGTGAAAGAGAATCTTGCAAAAAGAGAAAAAACAGCTACATCCGTGCAATTTATACGCAATTCCCAGCTGCGCAATTTTCCTATCCAGATCAAGCTTGCCCCTATGCGCGCACCCTATTACGATGGGGCAAAGCTGCTGATTGCCGCAGATTGCACCGCCTATGCTTATGCGTCTTTTCATGAGGATTTCATACGGGGCAAGATCACGCTGGTGGGGTGTCCCAAGCTGGATGGAATCGATTACAGCATGAAGCTCAAGCACATCATCCGGGAAAATGATATTCAAAGTGTGACAATTGTCCGAATGGAGGTGCCCTGCTGTGGCGGTTTAGAGTTTGCCGCAAAGAAAGCATTGCAGGAAAGTGAGAAATTTATCCCCTGGCAGGTAGTGACCATCCGTACGGATGGTAGCATCAAAGAATAAAGAAAAGCAGAGCATTTGCTCTGCTTTTTTTATAGTTGTATTTCTTCCGAAACACCCAAATCCCAACACAGACGGGAAAGAACGTATTTGTCCCGAATATCCTTTGTTGCCCGGAAGGTCATGCAGACCAAGGCTTTATCAATACCGATCTGTTCCGCTGTTTTGGGGGCGTTCAACAGATCCAAAAGCTTTTCCAGTTCCGTAGAGGGGAGCAATTCTTCGTCCATGATCTGCAGCAGTTGTTCCCAATTAGCAAGAATAATCTCCAATCGATGGGCGTGCTTGGCAAGATCATATTTGCCCTCTTTGGCTTCCTGGTGGATCATTGCCTGGGCACCTTTGCCGAGAAACGTCCGCAGATCTTCAAAGTGGCCTTGCAGGTCAAAGTTCTTTGCAAAGGTTAGCGCCTTTTTTTGATCAGGTGAAATTTTCTTCAGTTGCTCATAGATTTTTGTGGCATACAGCGTGCCAATGGCGCATTGAATCCCGTGAAAATCCTCGCAGGCACCAAATTCCAAGGCACGCATATCCCAGATGTGTGAGAAATAATGCTCCACACCGGATGCAGGACGGGAAACACCGGCATAGTTCATGGCAACACCGCCTAAAATCAGCCCTTCAAATACAGCAGCTACTGCATCTTCCTCGCGATTCAAAAGACCTGCGGCATTTTGGGTGCATTTTTCCACAGCAGTTCGCATTAGATCGGCGATTTCCTCGCAATAGTATTCACCGGTGATCACATGTGCCAAACGCCACTCGCAAATACTGACATATTTCGCAAGCATATCTCCAAGACCGGATATCAGCATTCGCTTGGGGGCGTTTTTCAGAACATCAATATCTCCGATAACCACATTGGCACACTTGCTGGGGAGAGAAACTTTTAGTCCGTCCATTTCCATGGAGGAGGTGGCAGAGGCATAGCCGTCCATAGAAGGGGCAGTTGCTACAATGATGTACGGATTTCCGGTGGTTGCGGCCAGAAGTTTGCCAATATCGTTGATAACGCCGGAGCCGATACCAATGATGATATCACAACTGCGATCATAGTGCATGATGGCAGAGCCGATAGCGGCCTCGTTGGGCTTAGGAGAGGCGGAAAAGATATATTGAGAGAAGGGAATGGCACTGTTACCCAGAGATTCAACCACCTGCGTGCCTGCTGCCGCAAAAGTATTTTGATCTGCCAGCAGAAAAGCCTTTTTGCAACAATATTTTTTTACATATTCCCCAGTACGGGAAGCTGCACCTTTTTCAAGTACATATTCTTCCAACAGCGCATCATGATACTTGCCGCAGGGACATAACTGGGTCTTGTTCAGAAACTCCATAGCAGTTCCTCACTCATAGATAGGATGAATCTATCATACCATGGGGAGGTCTTTTCGTCAATCCAACATAAGGCGGTTGCTTTACTGGGGGGAATGTGGTAGAATATATTGATTCTTGCGGTAATTTGGAGGCCGATACATGGAAAACGCAACACAAACAAGAAAGGTGCGCAGCAGCATTCCCAAATGGGTGCTTCCGCTCATTGGTATACTCTGCGCATTGTGCGTGTGCGCGGCTGTGGTGTTTTTTCGCCCGCTGATATTGCCGGATACTGTACAGATTCAGACGGTGACTTTGTCAGATATGGAGCAACCCAGTGCGGCGGATTTTGTTGCAGGATTGGAAAATACGGACATCTGGGTGAGCTTTGAAAAAGAGTACGATGCGGAAAAACTGGGCTGGCAGGAGGTATCCTTGCGTTTTCACCGGGGATATCGAAGCTGCGTTGTAACGGCACAGTTGTACCGCTTCCACATTGAACCGGAATTGACAGTACAGCTGGGGCAGGAGAGCGCAGTGACCATCCGGGATTTCGTGCCGGATACAACGATATCGGCAGAATTGGTAACATCCCTGACAGAAGGCGCCTGCGGCCTCTTTTTGGTACAGCTGCGCTGTGAAGAACGGCTGTATACGGTGCAATGCACAGTTACGGAGGATATTCCCCCAAAAGGCGTGGGTAAGGAAGTTGTGGCAGAGGCAGGTAAGATCCCGGATCCGTCGATTTTTGTGGAACAAATCGAGGATCATACCGCTGTTACAGTTACTTATAAAGAACCCCAACAGTTCATACTTGCCGGCAGACATAAGCTGACCTTGGTATTGACGGATCTGTTTGGAAATACGACTGAGATAGAAGCTGCAGTCAATGTTATTCCTGCTGTAAACGGTCCGCAGTTTACGGGGATGACAACGCTGTATCTGGAATTGGGTGCGGCAGTTGCCTATAAGGCAGATGTAACAGCTACAGATGCCCAGGATGGCATATTGACATTTACGGTTGATCCCAACGGTCTGGATACCAAGACTCCCGGTACCTATACAGTATTTTATTCCGCAGAAGATTCCGATGGGAATGTGCTGATCATGCCCCGAACTGTCGTGGTGGAAAGCCATATAGGGCAGATTGTGCGCCAAAAGGCGCAGGAAACGCTGGATCTCATCATCACACCGGGCATGACGCAGGATGAAAAAATCTATGCCGTATTCAGACGGGTAAAGGATTATATGGGCTATGCATTTACGGGGGATAAAAGCAGTCTGGAAAATGCCGCCTATGAAGGGTTTACCAAATGGTATGGCGATTGCTATACTTATTATGCCATGGTGCGGGTTATGCTGGATATGCTGGAAATTCCCAATGTGGAAGTGGTACGGGTTGGTGGAACGAGCAATCATTGGTGGAATCTGGTGCAGTTTGAAGACGGGAAATATTATCATGTGGATGCAATTCCACATCAGACTGTATATTTCCGGCATTTTAAAATGACGGAAAGCATGATCGAAAGCTATACCAACGATCCTGAGGTGGCACAGCGCAGACCTAATTACTATGTCTACGATCATACGTTGCCCCAGTATCAAGGCATTGAAATTGCACAGTAAATTACAAATACAAAAAGGCAGACAACGGATGTTGTCTGCCTTTTATTATGTTGTTTGGAATTAGAACAGGCCAGAAACCTTGCCGGTCTCGGTGTCCACGTCCACGCGACGGTATGCGGGGTCAGCAGCAGTACCGGGCATCATGGAGATGGTACCAGCCATGGGGCACAGGAACTTAGCGCCACCGTATTCCAGAATGTCACGGACAGCCAGACGCCAGCCGGTGGGAACACCCTTCAGAGCGGGGTTATCGGACAGAGACAGGTGAGTCTTAACCATCATGGTGCAGTAGTCAGCGTACTTGGGATCGGTCTCAAAGCGCTGTGCCTTCTCGACAGCCAGAGGAGCCCAGTCAACGCCGTCAGCGCCGTAGACTTCCTTAGCGATCAGCTCAACGCGCTGACGCAGGGGCATCTCCAGATCGTACAGGAACTTAACTTCCACGGGATCTTCACAAGCCTCGACGACCACACGAGCCAGCTCAGCAGCGCCTTCGCCGCCGTAACGCCAGTGGTTGGACTCTGCGCAACGGACACCGCGCTCAGCACACAGCTTCTTCAGCAGGGCGATTTCAGCGTCGGTATCGGTGTAGAAGCGGTTAATGCAGACCACGGGGTTGATGCCGGACTTCTTGATGGTGTTAACATGGTGGAACAGGTTGCAGGTACCCTTCTCCAGCAGTTCCAGATTCTCCTCAGTGTACTCCTTGGGCAGGGGTGCGCCGGGGGTAACCTTGGGGCCGCCGCCGTGCATCTTCAAGGAACGAACGGTTGCAACCAGAACGGAAACGTTGGGGGTCAGACCGGACAGACGGGTCTTAACATTCCAGAACTTCTCAAAGCCGATGTCAGCAGCGAAGCCGGACTCGGTAACGTGGTAGTCGAACAGCTTCAGAGCCAGACGGTCAGCGATAACGGAGGACTGGCCGATAGCAATGTTAGCGAAGGGGCCAGCGTGGATCAGAACAGGCTGATGCTCAACAGAGTAGCACATGGTGGGGTTGATAGCGTTACGCATCCAAGCGGTCATAGCGCCAGCAACATCCAGGTCCTCACAGGTAACGGGCTCGCCGGTCTTGGAGTAAGCAACGACAACCTTGCCGATGCGCTCGCGCAGATCCTTCAGGTCCTTAGCAACAGCCAGGATAGCCATCAGCTCGGAGCCGACAGCGATGCCGAAC
>JAZRRL010000047.1:0-40275 GCA_045650665.1 Faecousia sp.
GGCGTAGCTTTCTGCCAGACTCTTGAGAATCTGAGGTGTGCAGGTGTAAAAATGCTCCGTAAAGAACGCCTGCAGCTCCTTTGCCCAATTTTGGGTTTTTTCGCTGTCCGGTTCGCAGGGACGCATCTTACCCAGCTTTGCAAACAGCGCCATCACCTGTGCGCCCAGGTCTTTTTCCTGTTCCTTGGTGCGGCTCTTCTGCTTCTGCTCAAATTCCTTGTAGGCATCCGTCTTGCCGTAGAGCACCTTGGCCTGCTGGCTGTATTCGTCAATTTTCTTGGGGTCAAAGCCTTCAAAATCCATATATTTCACTCCTAACATTAACATTCCTCTTGCAAAACTGATTCGGTTTTGCAGTTTTTCTACGCGCTCCTGCATCAGCTTGATCTGATGCTCCAAAACACGATTGCGGTCATAGTCCGGCGCATCCAAAATGCTGCTGATCTCATTCAGTGATAAGCCCAGCTCCCGATACACCAGGATCATATAAAGCTTGTCCAAAGCCCCGTCGTCATACAACCGATAGCCGGCATCCGTTACCTCGGTGGGTTTCAGCAGGCCGATCTGATCGTAATGGTGCAGCGTCCGCACACTGACACCGGTACGCTTGCTCACTTGTGCGACTGTCATCATGCGCATCCCTCCTCTTGGCTCTATCATATACTATGACGTTACGTCAGAGTCAAGAGATTTTTTAGATTGATCACAACTTTCCTTTGACGCCTGGCTTTTTCGGCGTATTGATACGCGCCGCCCCAGGTGTGGGTGATGTAGGTGACGACATAATCGGATTGTTGGAGCATCCAGTTGTTACGCCAGGAGATGGCGTAATGCGGGTGGACGGACTCGATCCCCTCCGGGAGCATCGTGTCGGAGTAATCGTCATATTCTGTTTTCTTGCCGGGCATATAAGCCAGTACAACTGCATAGTTGATCTGGGGGTATTCTTGCTTTAATCGCTTCAGTTCGCTATGTACATAGGCATCAAATCGGCCTTGGTGCCCCACATAGAACATATCAACACCGTGGTTGGTTATCAGATCTACAAGTACTTCTCTTAGCTTTGGTTTAATCGACTCCGGGCAATCCCGGTGACCAAAAAACGTACAATTCGCCATAATATCACCCTCTACACAAAAGTTGACCAGTATCACGGACAACATTTTGCATAAGTATAGCATAACATATTGGTAGTTTGCAACCAATACTGGTCAATAATGCTATATGAGGTGTGATATATGGAGCAGAAAATCCGTAGAGATCGTAATATGGGTGACAATCTCCGGCGCTTGCGTGGTGAAGCTGGTTTGTCCCAGGAAAAGCTTTGTGCTGAGCTACAGCGTCGTGGCTGCGATATTGGCCGGACAACCTATGCCAAGTACGAAGCCGGCGAACTGAATATCAGAGCAAGTGTCATTATCGAGCTCCGCAAAATCTACAAGTGTTCTTATGATGAATTCTTTAACGGTTTAGAAAATGAAAGCAAATAGAATCACAACGCTACCATACAGAGATAAGGAGTTAGTAAATGAGTGAATTCTTTTCCTATGTAACAAACAACTGGCCTAACCTTTTGCTGGGCCTTTTCGGAGGCTTGACTGGAGCAATAATTGTGACATTAATATCCTACTTTATTCTCCGCAAAAAAGAGGGGTCTGAGAAAAAGGACTTTAAAAGCACTTTTACCAAAATAGCAGTTATTGTTCTTTTTACCGCAATGCTAACACTTCTGTTCGTTTCCTTCTTTGCAGGCGAGTCAAAGTTGGAAATTTCTGATGGCATAGTCTATATTATTGGACTTATGATTTTTTTGCTAATATACGAATCCATTGAGTCTTTTAGTATTGGAAATATGCTATCTCTTAAAAAAGAGGTAAAAGACAAAAAAGAACAAGTTGAGAAATTAAGTGCCGAAAACAGCGAGTTGAGAACTCAAATGGTTTCTGTTGTTAGAGCCTCAATTACTAGTCAAAACCGTGCAGAGGTTGTACTTGGTTTTGGTGATGCATTCCTTAAAAATGTTGGTGTCCGAAATGCTTCAAACGAAGAAATGTCTGAAGAAAAATCTATAGAAGAGCCACCTTCACAAGATGCACCCCCAACTGCCGAACGTACCGACGCCAATAGTTCTCAATGGTCTATAAACTTAAGACTGCGCTTCCAGAGAGAAATCGACGATTGTATTATTGAAAAATTTGCAAAACAAGAAGGCATAAGTGAAGATGGTGTTCGCAAGAATGTAAAATTTGCCGCTTCTGAGAACTGTAGTGATCCCATCATGACATATCGTGCAGTTTTCGACGGGTACATAAGAAGGCCAATGGAAGACATTTTTATTAAGACTTCTTTTTATGTTCCGCACATCCATTTGATATACCAGTTGTATTACACATTATCAATTATTCTGCAATATGCAAAAGCTAATAATAAATCTTCTAAGCTTATGCTGCTTATTCCCGATATCAGTGAGAAATACAGCGCGCATATATACCCTAATCCTCATACAATAAAAAATAGGAAGTATGAAATTGAACGATTAAAAAGCAATTTGAATCCCGCGATTCAAAATGGACTATTTGAAATCGTACAAATTCCTTTTACAGAAGAAGAATGTGATGCAATTATGGCCAGAATTAATCAACAATAATATTATTAAACAGGGCAGTCGTGAGACTGCCCTGTTGCGTTGGGTGGGTTAAGTATTTAGTTCCTGAGAGAGGCGGTGGGAGAATTTGAGGGCGGCGATGAAGCCGGATTGTTGGTGTAGGCGGCAGAGGTCACAGACAAGGTCTATAATTGCATCCTTTTCCTTGAGGGTTTTATCGGACAAAGCGTTATAGAGGTCATCGAAGGCCTGTTTGATCTCGTCGGAATCGTCGGTGCACACGTGCTCGTAATAGGTATTGTACAGCAGTTCCAGAACGGTGTCGGCATCGGTGCATAGTTTCTTCATATCCATAGCTCAGTCCTCCTTGTAGCCTGCAGGCAGGTAGAGACGGGTGTGGGCGTAGAGCTTTTGGAGTTCGATTTGGGCTTCGAAGCGGTCTTGGGCTTCCATCACCACATCCACCAGTTCATACCGGTCGCTGTGCCACTCTTTGATACCACGCAGATACCGGGAGCGGCGTTTGTCGTCAATGATGAAGGGCATAATACCGTGGCGCAGGCATTCCTTGAACATAATCAATCTGCCGACGCGGCCATTGCCGTCCTCGAAGGGGAATATCTCCTCAAAGCGGACGTGGAAATCCAGAATGTGGTTGCGCTCGATGTCGGACTGTTTTTCATAGGTTGTGATCAGTTCTGCCAGACCGGAATGGATTTTGTCCGGGTGCAGGAGCTGGCGATCCCGGGGACGGGATGTGATTGTCCGGTACTCGCCGGGGCGCACCTGCTTCTTATACTCGTCCACCGTGCCGGTCATCAGGATTTGGTGTAGCTTGCGGATCAGCTTTTGGGTCAGGGGCTCCATCACATGGTCAAGGATATAGTCCACGCAATGGATGTGGTTCAGAACCTCGATTACATCGGAGACCTTTAAGGGCTCGAAGGACTCCCGAATCTTGCCTTTCTTGAAGATGGTTTCCACCTGCTGCCGGGTTAAGCGTACGCTTGCCATCCGGGAAGAGGAGTAAGTCAGGTCGATGACGGTGAAATCGTACAAACCGTGAAAATTCCGCTTTTTCTTCTGATTTTGCAGCTTTTTGGCTAGTTCCGGCAACTCGATCTCGGATGTATACTCCAAATCTGTCCGTGTAGGACGGATTGCATCCTCTGGGATGCGCCAAACACCGTTTTGGAACACCACTCCGGGCACTCGTCCTTGGTTGCAATAACGCTTCACTAACGAAACATTTACACCCCATTTTAACGCAGTTTCTTTTGCAGATAAGTAATTCATACAACATTCCTCGCATTCTTTGATTTGGTGTCGTAGGTCGCTACTTTTGGAGTAGGTCGCTACTTTTCATCTTGAATAAATCTTGAATTACGACGAAACACTGTATACCAACTTACACATAATGTATTTTTATTCGTGATTTTGGTGCTATTTAGTCCACTTTATCCATATGTATTCATTCTGTCCACCTCCTGAGGCCATGGCATTCAAGAGGTTGGCGGTTTGGATTTGCTTTAAAAACAAAAGCCCGGTTCTGCAATTTACAGAACCGGGCTTCTCCCATCATTGTGGTGCGTAGAACATTTCCAAGATCAAATTATCCAATTTCTCTTTATCCAAATGGAACTCATAATAGGCCTCACTCAGCACATTCTCACCTTCAGGAGAGACGATCTGTACGCAATTATATGTTCCATATCTCTGAAGCATACTGCTAAAGACAGTTGTAGACATATCTGTCACAATATACGGACTTATTTCTTCATATACGGACAGCGTAAACGTGCTGTTTTCTGAAAGCTTTCTATTTAAGGCTTCCGTAAATCCACGCATATACTCCTTTTGCCGTTCCATACGAGAAATATTTAGCTGGTCACCGACTTCTTTTCTTGTCCGCACAAAGTTAATGGCTTGCTGTCCGTGTAAGGTAATCTCCCCCATGGTAATGCTGGGGTCTACATCGGAAAAATCTTCTGTAACATTTACCTTCACGCCACCAACGGCATCATTAAGAACAGAAATTGCGTCCATGTTCATTGACACATAGTAATCAATATTTAAACCATACAACAGATTGGATACGGTTTTTTTCGTATTCTCACAGCTATCCTTCAAGCCAGAGCCCTGAGTATGGGACAGCGCCAGCTGCGCATTCTGCGTACCGGCTTCTTTGCCTCCGATGCCCAGCAGCGGCATATCCACCATCGTGTCCCGGTTCAGACTCAGTACACGGAAATTTTGATTTTTTTCGTCCAGTACCAACAACGCAACCATATCCGCAGCGCCTTCATTATTATAGGAATCGCTGGGTGTTACAGGACCATACTGATCGATACCAAGGATCATGATCACCGTAATATCTTGTCGCGGATAGTAGTTAACGCCATCTCTGGTCAGTACCTTTGTTTGGGGTTTCGTTCCCTCTGTCTGATCCTGAGAAAAAACAGTGGACTCCAGAATCTGGAGTCCACTGAATAACATTACCAACACCAGAATCAGGATGACAGAGAAATACACAATATCTTTTGTGCGCTTCTTTTTTCTCATAACACACATCCTATCCAGTCGAGCAATTTTCTTACTGAACCTTACGGCGAGTAGCCATAATCACAACCACAGCAACAGCAGAAACAGCCATCAAGGCGATCCACATATGCAGATTGTTGCCAATCTCATCACCGGTCTTGCCGGAATCGCCGGCTTCACCCAAAACAGAGATGCTGACAGGACACAGGTGTTCAAAGGTGCAGGTAACAGTACCGTCACCATTATTTACTACCTTTGCAATTTCGCCCCATGCATTCTGCTTGTAGGTCATGACAACAACCGTATCATCGGCATCTACACCCAGATCAAAGGTCAGTTCAACCACTGTATTCGGCATTTCCAACTCTTCTTCACAGCCATGGGGCACACAGAGCCAGCTGACATCAAACAGATCTCTGATAACCATTCTGTCTGCATCCACATTATCGCCATAGGGCAATTTCATGGTGCCATTCTTCAGAGCCTCATAAACAGCCAATAATTCATTTTCAGCAGCATCAGGAATCTTTTCATCCTCAACTGCTCTTGACACCGGAGTGATCCACAGACAATCCTCATATACATACTGAACAACGCTGCCAGTCTCATCGCGGATAACACCGATAGCAGGCTGGCCCTGGTCATCCTGAATGGTCATGATCTCCGGCGTACCCTTGTAAGAAATACTGGGAACAAACTCATCAGCAGCCAAAGCAGGACAAGCAAGGGAGGCGCAAATCAGCAAAACCGTAATGAAACAAAAAATTTTTCTCATATTACACAACTCCTTACACAAAATTATGAAACGTCACCTTACGTCTTATGTACCATTTAATCTGTCTGCAGCAAAACTTTTTGATTCGATGCAATGCGTTCCAAAACCTCTGTGCCCAAGCGCTGTTCAATCAACGCAAGCGCCTTGCCCATATTAGGCTGGCGGTCTGTCAGGTTATGACAATCAGAACCCAGTAGTTGGATTTGGTCTTTTTGCAGCATACGCAGCGCCATACGCCTTGTATGCGCATTCAAAAGGAAATTTGCATTTGCTTGCACCATCACCGGCATATCTTTCAGCATTTCCGGAATCCCATGGGTCTGAAAAGGCCGGATGTATCGATCTATATGTGCCAGAATCGGCACGATACCCTGCTTGACAGAAATGTTTTCCAGCTCCCTAAACATAGACTTCGTCCACGGAGCACGAGGCATCTCTATAATCATACACCCTTTCCCCTCAATTGTCAACCGTTCCAGCACGTCGGAATCGGCCATTCCGGGAAAGAAGTAAACTTCTGCCCCCATAATCAATTCAGGGAAATTCTCTTGATTTTCCAGTGCGGTGCGTAGCTTTTTTTCTGCTTCTGCCCTGCGTTTCAGGAATTTTTCAGGGTCATCATGATTGGGATAAAAGTGTGGTGTAGCCACTACCGTATTGATTCCCTGCTGGGTTTCCATTTGCAGCATGGCAATGGACTCTTCCACTGACTTGCTTCCGTCATCAATCACAGGCAGAACGTGACTATGGAAATCAACAATCTTGTTCATCGCTCGTTCGTATCAGAAACCGGACGCTGGCGGTATGCGCGATAGCCATAGTACTTTCTGTAATACCGCTTGCCGTAACCGCCACCGCTTTCTGTGGTACAGTTGTAGGCAATACCCAGAATCTTGGAATCAATAAACTCAAACTGACGAATTGTATCTGCCAAGGCATTACGTGTGCAGTAATCCTGACGAACGACCAACAAAATGCCATCTGTTTCCTTAGCAACCGCAAGGGCATCACTGACCTCACTAACAGGCGGCAAATCCAGAATGATATAGTCATACACGCCACGCAGCTGCTTCAGCATTGCACTCATACGTGCAGAGCTGAGCAGTTCCACCGGGTTAGGCGGAATCTGGCCGGCAGCAACCACATGAAATGCCTGCTCTTCACCGGAAATATTACAGTACTGGAACATGGTCTGTTCTTGCGCCTGACCAGATAAGAAACCGGACAAACCGGGCTTTTTCTGAATAGGCAGTTTATCAGCCAGAGAGGGGCGGCGCATATCACAGTCGATAAGCAGAACTTTATGGTTCAACTGGGACAGCGTATATGCCAAGTTGACAGCAGTCAAGCTCTTGCCTTCGCCGGTGAGCGCGCTGGAAACACCAATAATACGACTGGTAAGGTCACCGGTGAAAGAATACTGGATCTTCGTTCTGAGCAGTTTATAAGCCTCGGAGGCTGTAAAACTGATACTTCCACCGACAAGCTTCGGTGTTTCTGCCACACTGACTCTTTTGGTAGACTTTTTCTTTTTTCTTTCTCCGTAGCCGTAATATCCACCCTTGCTGGGAGCCGTCATATCTGGCACAGATGCCAAAACCGGGTGATTACAACATTGCTGTATATCCTCCTCAGAGCGAATGGATACATTGAAAATCTCACGCAGGACAATAAGCACAACCATCATAACCAGGCCCACCATGAAGCCGACCAGTGTATTGATTGTATAGTTGGGAGAGCTGGGACTGTGAGCCTTTACAGCGGAATCTACGATTCTCGCAGAAGTACCTTCAATAATGCTGGAGATTCGCTTGGGTAAAATGTATGCGATGGCATTGGCAATTTCCTCTGCCTCAGCCGCATCCTCACTGGTTACAATAATCTCGAAAATCTCCGTATTATTTACTGATGCAGCAGAAATCATGCCCATCAGTTCTCCATAGGTTCGATCTACACCGGAATAATCAATAACATCATTCAGTGTTGTTCTCGTCTTTAGGATAACAATATAAGATTCAACCAGGCTTTTTGCAGCACTCAGGTCACCTGTGGAAAGGCTCAGGGATGCATCGCCTACAGAAAGTGCATTGTTATTGACGTAGAAGATCGCAGAAGATTGATAGATAGGCGTAACCAGGAAAAATGTTCCCAAAAAGGTAACAACAGCACACAAAACTGCAACAATTCCGATCAACCATGCTCTATGTACAACGGCATCCAGCAGTCTTTTTAAGTCAACGACTACTTCACCATTTCGTGTTTTTTCTTTCTCGTTCATAATCCTACCTCCATGCATGCTCGCTGCATTTCCTCATTCTTAAACTGCGAAGGCGATCCTTGCACTTATAACTCTATATCTATTTTACACCCAAATACTTTCCTTGTCAACGGATTGCGTTGCGTAGAAATACTGGGTCATCAAATAATCTTGCGAATATATTTCCCGATAAACGGCAATTTTTTCAATGCCGTTACCAGAACCAATCCTGCTGTCATCGCTGCCCCTACCCACAGAATACTTGCAAAGAGCGGCCCAACAATTTGGGATAGTCCAGCGTTAATAAATCCGGTATACATCCGAATCAATTTCTCCAGTAAATATGCGCCAAAAACAGAACCGCCCAGCATCACAGCTACCTTTTCCAGCCATGTCGGGAGTCCTTTTTGGCATAACTTTCTCAATGCGATATACAACGTAATACACGGAATACTAATAAGCGCCGGGAAAAAGCTTTGCAACAGTTCTCTGTCTTGCGTGCCCGCCACCTGAATCACATAGTGGGTCATTGCGCAGGATGCGGCAATTGCAGCAACGGATGCAGCTGTCCAAATTGCAATTTTCTTCCGGGAAACCGTGGTGATATCCAGAACATTCTCGCAGTAATATCCCATCAATGCGTAGAAAATATTGCTTGTTGTGAAAATTACTGCAGAGAAATTGCTATTTAAGGTATTCCTTCCCTGCCAAAGCAAATATTCTACCATAGGAATAATACCTACTAAAAGGATCTGGCACGCAAAAATATATCGATACTCTTTTTCTGTTAACATCCGGACCAACTTACGCAAAACAGGCATCATCAGCAACAAGCCCAAATAGCTGTAAAGATACCATAATCCCGTGGTTGTCTCTGCGCTATATACTGCTTTCAGGAAACCGGATACAGAACGATCCTCGCTTAAACACACATAATAAAGTGCAGAAACTGCAATCAAAAGCAGGAAAAACTTTAAAAACCGCTTCAAAAACAGTGTTTTCAGAGATTCTTCCTTGCCTAAAAGTAATGCACCGGTAATCATAAAAAACAGCGGAACTGCAACCTTACACAGCACAGAAAGGAACATGGAAATGCCATACAGCACCCCTGCGGTATTTTCCGCAAAATAGAAAAAGCCACCATTTTGCGTATGGTTGAACATCACACAATAAATTGCGAAAATTCGCAGCAATTCAATATGTATTTTTTTCTTTTGCATGAAAACACCTCCGTTTCTTTAGGTTACTTTGCTTTTTTAGGAAGAACATCCTTCAAAAACACCGATTGCAGCATCAATTTCACATTGGGTCTTAGTCCTTTCACAAAGGCCGGAACAATAAAGCATGTGACCACTTGTGCAATCACTGAAGCAATTGCCGCACCTGCAGTCCCAAATGCAGGAATCATAAAATAGTTCATAATAACATTGATGATCGCCGCAGCAAGCGAAATGGCTGTTAAATACTTTTGCATATTCTCGCAGACGATCCAAGCATGTCTTGCTACGCCCAGGTAGGTAAACAGCGTTCCCCACGTAATAATCTGCAGCGGCAGAAGTGCAGGCACATATTCTGCGCCATACAAAAGCAGCAAGATTTGTTTGCCAAATACGGTAAAAATCAGAGAAACTGCCACAGAAACATAGATAATTATTGCATATAGCTGACGGTTTTTCCGGTCGAATTCTGTTCTGTCATTGGAATAAGCACGATAAATAGTGGGAAAAACTGCATCGATAATTGCTGTCAGCACGAAAGTCCACATACTGCAAATTGCTGTTGCTGTGGAGTAATAGCCAACATCCGCATTGGTTAGCATTTGCTTCAGCATCACCTTGTCCGTCTGGGCATAGATAGCAACCATCATGCCGGAAAGAATGTACGGATAGCTTTTTTGCAGCAAGGCACGGCCTTTTTTCCAGGAAAAACGGAATTTAGGGCCATCATTTCTGAAATATGCAAACAACAAAAAGGCCGCCACAACGATATAATCTACAGACGTAGCAAAAGCAAACCAGTAAACGCTCTTCCCTGCCGCCAAAAGGTACACCTTGTAAACCGCCATCACGAGATAGGCTGCAAAAGATGCAATCGCTGTGTTTTTGGACTGGTATCTGTAGTGGAACCAGCAATTCAGTACATCAAAAATGTGAAACAGCAAGGACACGCTGCTGAGCATAACCACAGCAATGGTCACTGTTTCGCCATAGTCGATGAGGCTAACTGCCATAAAGATAGTCACCAGCGACAATGCGCCGGAAATCAAGCGCAAGCCCAGAGTTGTGCCCAGGGACACACCCTGTTCCTCCGGGTTATCCACAAAATCCTTGATAATGACGCCATTGATTCCCAAGGAGCAAAGGGACGAAAAGAATGCAATATAAGTAGCTGCATAATTCAGAAGTCCGTAATTGGACGGTCCTAAGTACCGTGCCGTCAGTAAGCCGACGATCAGGCTGATGAGCATTTGCATTACCTTGCCGCCAATCATCCAACCGGCATTTTTAATTTCCTTGTTCTTCGTAAAAATTCGCATACGCGGCTCCCTGCACGGATACCGGAGACAATTATCATTCTCCGGTTCTCTTAATTATTCTGCGAATCAGCTTGCCTGCAGTACTGCGCAGTTTTCCTCTTCGCTTTGCTCTGAAAATACCATGATAGATCTTGTCATAATTCCCTGCACGGAAATCTTTTCCATAATGTTGCCACCAAGGATTTTTCTTTTCCATCCCAGCATCCTGGGTCGCATCTATCCAAGGCAGCAGGCATCGGGCAGTTTTCTCAAAATACTGTAATGCTTGTGCCTGATCCCAATGCTGAAAATAGTGATTGACACTAAGTGCAACTCCGTTGATCGCCCGTTCCGCCAAAAATTCAGTTTTTCGCTGTTCGGACAACGGTAATGTTTCCATCAGCGCTTGCACAGAAAGCATCTTCTGTCCATAAAGCTCACAGTACTCCTCATAAGCCTTTTTGGACAAAGATTGGGCGTTATCTGCAGTGTAGCTATACACGACTTTGGGAATCATGCAAACCGAATCACAATAACGCAGATATGTACGCAAAAATACGGTGTCCTCCGCAATTTTCATATCCTCGCGGAAGCGAAGGCCGTTGTTCTGTATCAAATCTGTGCGATACAGCTTTGCATACGGAGAATAGGATCCATTCTCCACAATGTAAGCAAGCAGTTGTTCCGGTTCCTCCTGAATGGTAAACTTCCGCTGTTTGACGATGGGATTTTTCACTGCTTTTGTGCCGTAAATTCCGCAGATACCCACCACAAACGGAGTATTTTCCTTCTGTGCCGCTTCATACAGTTCCAAAATTGCATTTTTAGGCAGGAAATCGTCGCTGTCGACGAAGCATGCATACACTCCATGCATTTGCTCCAGACCTGCATTGCGTGCAGAGGACACACCACCGTTCTTTTTATGCACGACTATAACTCTGGAATCAAGTGCCGCATACGCATCACAAATTTCCGGACATTTATCCGGTGATCCATCATTTACGAGAATGATCTCTAAATTTGTATATGTCTGTTGCAAAATGGAATCCACGCACCGGTGTAAGTAATCTTCCACCTTGTATACCGGCACAATCACACTAACCAAAGGTTTCATAGCAACGCTTTATCCTTCCAGCTGCTTAATGGCTTTTGCGGGAACGCCACCATACAGTGTGTTCTCCTCTGTAGATTTTGTCACGCAGGCGCAGGCTGCGATCACACATCCATTTCCTATAGAAACACCGCCAAGGATCGTGCTGCGTGCACCGATCCAACATCCATTTCCAACCTGAATGTTGTATTTGACGCCTTTTCCCGCACGACGCTCTGTCGTACCGATCTCGTGTCCACCGGTTTGGAAGCTAACTTCCGGTGCGATATCGCAGTTATCTCCGATGGTCAATTTGCCATTGCCGTTTACCACGAAATTCTTGCCGATCCAGCAGTTTTTACCAATTTCCAGCTCTGCCGTACAGTCAATAGGACCCACGATCTTCGTGCCCTCACCAATTTGGTGACCAATCCAGTTGAGCAGCTTTCTCTTTTCCTCAAAGCGTTTTACACCTACAAATAAACGATTGACCGAAAAGGATACAATTTTTCTTTTTAAGCCCAGAAATGCCATTCTCTTTATCCTCCAAACCAATCATTTTTGAGAATCTTTGCTTTGCTGCAAGGGCCATCTGCATAGGTGTCACAGATGCCATGGTCTTGAATTTCTGCAACGAGTTGCAAAAATCTATCCGCTGCGACAGATGCATTCCATTTCGATGTTATGGTATGGTATGCCGCCTTACCTAAACGAATCTGCTCCTGAGGTGTCTCCAAAAGAGTGCACACTTTATGGTATAGGTCATTCAGGTCACCGCTTTTGTAGATCCGACCATTTTCGCCATCCTCTATCAAGAATGGCACAGAGCCAGCAGCGTGACTGGCAACGACAGCGCAGCCGCTGTTCATAGCTTCATTCAGCACAGCGCCCCAGCCCTCTTGAAAATCGCTGGTAAACAGGTAAATACCCGCTGTTTCCATGTGTTTGCGCACCTGCGCAGGGCTCATAGCTCCTAGTAAACGAACCTTATTTTCCAATCCATTTTTCAGGATCATTTCTGTCAGCTGGTCTTCCATATCGCCGGTGCCGATACAATCGATCTCAAAATCATAGCCAGCATCCTTTAAGCGTTTTGCAAGGTAAATCACATCGTCCGGATGTTTCCAGTCGATCATTCTGCCGCACCAGAGGAGTTTATATGGTTTTTTATTTCCCATCAACGTATTTGGATCATAAGAAATGGTTTCCGGGAAATATCCCCATTGATAGGCCTTGTTTCTGAAGTTTCCGGTAATGGCAAAATCTGCCGCCGTATATGCACTGGCGCACAACAGATATTGCCCCTCCCCTGCAGAATACTGCTTGTGGAATCTCAGCGCCCGAATCGGCCATTTATACCAGGAAAAACCTTGCTTGTACAGTCTTTCGCTGTATCGGAAAATCAGTTTTCCATGCTTGCGTCTGTTTTGCAGGTATTCTTCCGGAGCACTTCCGGCAATCACCACATCCGCAGCATCGATTAGTTGACAGCAATGTTCTTTTTGTTCCGGGCTGGTGTATGTATATTCTACAAATGACGGGGTTTCTTCCATTCCATATCCCAGTTTTTTTCTTTCCTCGCGCATTTTGCCCGTGGAAATGAATGTAAATGCATCCCCTAGCTTTGCATAAAGTGCCTCACAGAGGGACTTTTGATGGTGGTTATAATAATTGGATACAAAAACAATTTTCATTAGAACCTCCAAACAATCCATGTATATGCATGAAAATCAATCTTTCTGCAAAAAGACAGATTTTAATACACATACATTATATCTTTACCGCACAGGCCATAGGCCTGTGCGGTATTGATACGTTTAGACTTTCACTCCTGCGAAATATACGATGCAGGATGATTAGCCCTGAAATCCGCTGTTGTAGAATGCACCCTCGCCCAGCTTCGTGGCGGCAGGCATGCCGTCAACCACAGTCAGGCTGGTATCATTCCAGAATGCATACATACCAATGCTCTGCAGCTTGCTGCCCTTCTCGAAAATAACTTCCTTCAGAGCAGTGGACTCATAGAATGCATAAGCGTCCAGAATCGTAACAGTTGCAGGAACGGTGATGCTCTTCAGTGCGGTACAGTAACCAAATGCACCCCAACCGATGGTTTCCAGAACAGTGCCTTCTTCAAAGACCACAGTAGCCAGCTTGTTGTGCATCATGAATGCAAACTTACCAACATAGGTGATGTCCTTGCTGATTTCAACGCTGGTCACTCTCATGCGGTACTGTTCCCAAGGTGCGCCCTTAACAGCGTAGTCTGCCATTGCGCCGGAACCGGTGATCTTCAGAACACCGTTGCTCCAGAATTCCCAGCCGGCTGTAGTGCCGCAGGTGCCGCTGGCCAGAATACGGGGAGGAGCAGGTCTGACGCTCAGAGCCAGCTTGTTAGCCATGACATATTCATGTGCTGCGCTGCCGTCCTGTACGGACAGAACTACCTTGCCTGCATTATAGAATGCGCCTTCGCCGAAGGCAGAAGTGCTGTCAGGCAGAATGATGGACTTCAGAGCGGTATCATTCCAGAATGCATACATACCGATATTCTTCAGTGCATCGGTTGCGCCCATGATAACAGTTTCCAGAGCTGTACAGTAGTAGAATGCGTAAGCGTCCAGAGTCTTGACAGTTGCAGGAATGGTAACAGTCTTCAATGCAGAGCAGTAACCGAATGCACCCCAACCGATGGTCTCCAGTACAGTGCCTTCTTCAAAAACGATATCCGTCAATCTGCTGCACATCATGAAAGCGAACTTGCCGACATAGGTAATGTCCTTGCCGATCTCAACAGTAGTCACTCTCATGCGGTACTGTTCCCAAGGTGCGCCCTTAACCTCGTAGTCTGCCATTGCGCCGGAACCGGTGATCTTCAGAACGCCGTTACTCCAGAACTCCCAACCGGCTGTTGCGCCGCAGGTGCCGCTGGCCAGAATACGGGGAGGAGCAGGTCTGACGCTCAGAGCCAGCTTGTTAGCCATGACATATTCATGTGCTGCACTGCCGTCCTGCACGGACAGAACTACCTTGCCTGCATTATAGAATGCGCCTTCGCCGAATACATCAACGCCATCAGGCAGGAAGATGGTCTTCAGCGCAGTATCGTTCCAGAATGCATACATACCAATGGACTTCAGGGAATCCTTTTCGCCCATAATAACAGTTTCCAGAGCGGAGCAATCATAGAATGCGTAAGCATCCAGAGTCTTGACAGTTGCAGGGATGGTAACTGTCTTCAGGGCAGTACAGTAGCCAAATGCGCCCCAACCGATAGTATCCAGGACCGTGCCTTCTTCGAAGATAATGGTAGTCAGTCTGTTGCACATCATGAAAGCAAACTTACCGATGTAGGTAATATCCTTACCGATCTCAACAGTAGTCACTCTCATGCGGTACTGTTCCCAAGGTGCGCCCTTAACAGCGTAGTCTGCCATTGCGCCGGAACCGGTGATCTTGAGAACACCGTCACTCCAGAATTCCCAACCAGCGCTTACGCCGCAGGTACCGCTGGCCAGAACGCGGGCAGGAGCAGGTCTGACGCTCATGCCCAGCTTGTTAGCCATAGCATATTCGTGAGCTGCACTGCCGTCCTGCACGGACAGAACCACATTACCTGCATTGTAGAATGCGCCTTCACCGAAGGAATACACGCCGTCAGGCAGGTAAACAGTCTTCAGGGCGGTATCGTTCCAGAATGCGTACATACCGATGGTCTGCAGAGCATCCTTTTCGCCCATGATAACGGTTTCCAGAGCAGTGCTGTTATAGAATGCATAGTGTTCCAGAACCGTAACGGTTGCGGGGATAGTAATGGTCTTCAGTGCGGTACAGCTACCGAATGCGCCCCAGCCGATGGCATCCAAAGTTGTACCATCTTCATAAGCAACCTCAGTCAGTCTACTGCACATCATGAAGGCAAACTTGCCGATTCTGGTAACACCGGAACCGATGGTAACCTTCTTGATCATGGTCCGCTGATTCCACCAGGGAGTGCCACCGGAAGCATAATCAGCCATTGCGCCTTCGCCGCTGACGACAAATTCACCGTCAGTATACAGAGTCCAATATACATCACCGGTGACGCCCTGAGCGACAACGCCGCGCTGGACATGGTAGGTCATGCCATAGTCCTTTGCATACTTCAGAGCATAGGAATTGTCAGCAACATAGAGTTCAACCTTGCCGCACTTCTCAAAGGCATTGGATGCAATGGAAGCAACACTGTAAGGCAGAACGACCTTTTCCAGATTATCACACTGATAGAACACACTAGCGTTCAGGGTGATCAGACCCTCAGGCAGTGTGATTTCCTTCAGATAGGGAGCCAGACCAAATGCACTTGCATTGATGGTCTGCAGCTTGCTGCCCTTTTCAAAGGTGACAGAGCTCAGGTAATACAGATTGTAGAATGCAACGTTATTGATAGAGGTAATGTCCTTACCAATGACAATGGATCTGACATCGAAGCGGTTTGCTTCATACCAGGGCATAGAACCAACACGTGCAGCCTTGGCCATATCGCCAGAACCGCCAACAGTCAGCTTGCCATCGGTAGTCAGAACGAACTCGATGTTTTCACCATACAAGCCGGCATTCTTAATCACATCATTCTCAACGACCTGACCGTCATCAAACAAACAGGTGTAGCCACACAGCTCGATCTCACCGTCAAAGCCCAAGCCTTCAGCGGTGAAATAGTAGAACTCACCGTTTAGCTTCTGGTAACCGGTCAAATAGGTGTTGGCAATGAAATACATGACAGTATCATTGATTTCATAGAAGCCTTCATACTTGAAGGAAGCATCATAAACGCCATTTGCATCGAAAGTGCACATAACACCGTCGATCAGGTGAGAGCCGGTCAGCTTCACGCCGTTAGCAAAGTAGTAGGTCTTTACACCGTCGATCTCGAACCAGCCATCAGCAGCTACAACGCCTTCGATGTAGGTCTTGCCATCAGTGAATACGCCATTGAACAGTTCGCCGCCGTTTGCGCAAGCCAGCTTGCCTTCTGCATTGAACTTCCAGTCATGACCGGTAGCGGAAACGCTGGTGCCCCACTCGATCACAGAACCACACACTGCACAGTAGGTTCTGCCGATATAGCCATTTTCAGTACAAGTAGCGGCCTTATCTGCGATCGCTTCTTCAGTATGTACATGCCAATCAGAAGGAGCCACAGAAGACAACAGTGCGGTGCTCACATTCAGATTGCCATTGAAGGTGCCAACACTGCCATCAGCAAAGGCGACTACGCCCTTGCGCACATCAGCCTTGATATATACCAAAGGATAGCTGTTTGCACCGATTGCGCTGGATTCGCAGCCAGCAGCTTCTGCATCCCAAGACCAAACACGGACAGGAATGCTAACTAAGGTTGCGGCGCCGGTTTCGGTGTTGCCGGTCTTAGTAACAGTAATCGTTGCAATATTGCTGTATCTGTCAACGACATACTCAGCATCAAAGCCTTCTGCAACGATCATGTGATCCAGTTCCCAAGTATTGGCAAAGTTCAGATAGATCTCAGTTGTCAGAGTGTTGATATTCTCAGCATTGTTAGCCTTGATGTCTACATAGTAAACAGAGTCATACTGAGGAACATTGTTCAGATCGTTACGACCCTCGATGGTCACAGGTGCCGAGCCTTCGACCTTGAAATCCTGGCTCTTCTTTACGATATTGCCCAGATTATCAGCAATCTCGAAGGTTACGGTATGGTTGCCGGGAGCCAGTGTTACGTCAGGACTGGAAATGGTGGTACCTGCAGCAACAACACCCTCCAGTGCCACGCCATCAACATAAATCTTTGCGGAGGCATAGTTTAAACCAGATGCATTGCTTGCAGAATAGTCAGCAATCTTGGCAGTGAAGGACCGAATGGTGGTACCACTGACGCTAACCTGTGCATCACTGATAATGGGAGCATTTCTGTCATCCACTGCGTTACTGTAGTCCAAAGTGATGTCATCAAAATAGAAGACAGCATTGAAGGGTTCCTTGGACTGGGTATAGAAACGGATGAACTGGGGCTCTCTTCTGGTGCTCAATGCGCTGTAGGGATTCTGCAGAGAAACATAGTTATAGGGTGTCAGATCCATGTAACAGTACACCCATCTATCTTCAGGGATATCTGCCTCGCTACACTGGGTCAAAGTCTTGCCATTGCACTCCAGAACCAAGTGGGTATTCTTACGGGCATAATTTGTAGAAGAACTGCCACAATAAAGCTCTGTCTGCATTGCCAGATTATGACCGGGAGCTAATTCCTCAGGAATGTAAATCCACATACCCAGGCGGGTGGCATTCAGGCCGTTGGCAACATCACGCAGGACAGTCTGGCCTTCCACGTTGAAGAACATGTTGTAAGACCACTGGCCAAAGTTACCGCTATGCGTATAATCCAACTCTACGCCCAAAGCGTACTTACCGTTCTTGACCTTGCCATTTTCAACAGTAGCCAGGAAGGTAGTGGAGGAGTTTTCAGATGTATACTGGCCTGCCAGGGGACTTGCGTCCAATAGCGGGCTGTTGGGACTATTCTTTTCTGCCCATTTAATAGCCTCGTCAATTCCCAGCCAATTGGAGATATCGCCATCTTCAAAGCTGTACAGGATCTCAGAGCCTTTGCCGAAGGTGATGTCCAACACGGCTGCGGGCATATCCGCATACTTGTATGTAGCGGTGATCTTCACGCCGTTCTTGGTCGTATCAGAGGTGGCGGTATAACTTAAGTTTTCTCTCACACCGGCAGTGGCATCAGAAAGTGTCCACTCAAAGGCATCTTCTGTATAAGATACCTGGAATGCGCCGTAGGCAGCAACGATATCCAAAGAAGTGCTCTTACCGTAAGGAATAACGGTGCTGTTCTGTGCAAAAGAAACGCTTTCCGGATTCACGATGTGGATAAGCTTAGAACCAACGACCTTATCGTTGTAAAGCATCTGAATAGTCACATCACCGGTCTTGCCATTAGAGGTAAATACGCCGTCAGTGATGGAACCAAAGCTGGCATCATCCAAAGCCCAAGTAGCTTCAGCAGGAATCTCAGCCTCAGCACCGGAGAAATCACGGCCGACAGCCTCAACCGCAACCTTGGAATGGGGAACGAAGTAATCGTTCTCAGTTTTCAGGTATGCATTGTCAAACTCGCCGGTAGCGGGAGCGGTAGAAATAAAGATAATACCATGGGTGTTCTGACGCAGTGCACCGTCACAAGGAGAGCAGTTGACCTTCAGCTCTTCACCGGGACGCTGAGACATAAAGGTGGAAGAACCGCCACCGTCACAGTTCGCAGCATAAACACAGCCGGCTGCGATCATGACTTCTGCGCACTCGTACATATTCATACCCAAAGAGTAGGGAGACTGACGACCGTCGTTCATCATGATAACAATAGAACCATCAGCCTTCACACCAACAACAGAACGGGCAGCCGTATTGCTATCGTGTGCAGGTTTCTGCTGGTTTACGCCATCTTTGACAATATAGCCAGAGGAGCAGGGAATAACTTGATCTTCCCAACCATTCAGGCAGGTCTCATCAGTAACAGTTCTCATTTCGACCTTGGGAATATCCGCAGGTCTGCTTTCACCTGCATCGTTCACATCCTTGTGGATAACGATACAAGTGGGGAAACCTACAGAGTGATCGAAATAGATCTCACTGTCAACCATCATGAAGCCCAGGGGCTCATTAACGCGGCTGGGATCCTGCGCATAAGCAGCAGAATTGTACCAGCTCAAGCAGGTGTTCATTGCGCCCACGACATTCTCGCCCCATTCATTTTCAATGAATGCAGCATGCTCAGGAATGGTGGAAATCGCATAATTGCTGGTGTCCATGTTGGTGTAACTACTGATAACTCTCGTATAGGGATTGGAGATATCAGCTTCCATCAGGTGGATCACCTGGCGTCTGTCACCTGCATCGTTGTTCAAAACGATTTCGGTTTCCTTGATACCGGGAGCAATATCCCAGTCGGTCTTGCTGATGATATCGTAATAATCATCACTGCTTTCTGCTTCGTTATGTGCATAATCGTACACAGCGAAAGCAGACATGGGCATTAAACTGAGCACCATAACAATACTCATAGCCAATGCCACGAACTGTTTGAAGGTTCTTCTCATGTTATTCAAGCTCCTTTTCAGGTTTACTTCTTTGACTTAGTTTGTGCGACTCAAAAAGGCCGTCAAAGTATTCCTCTTTAAGTTTTCTGATGCTATATTTACCGGTGACGCACCCTAATTCTGTCACCAGAGAATATACTTACAAGTTAGATACCAACATGTTATATGCGGTATGCCCGGAAGCTGTGATGGGTCTTTTGTTTTTCAGGAGGAAGCTCCTGCTCATAGTCCCCATACAAACTGCGAAGGTACACATCATAGCCTGCCGGGGCAGAAAATTCCTCTCCCTCGAACGTAACCTGCACAGTTGAAGAAAATACCTGAGCAGGTACGATCTCACGCCGGCCATAAATAGGCCAAACAAAGCATCCCATATACTTAGGGTCTGTGGCAACACTTTTCTTTGCCACAAGTTTCTGGATTTTTTTAACGTACCCATTCGCACCAACCAGCTTTGCTCCGCTGAGCGCTGCATATTTCAACACTGTTCGTATTGGGTTACGCCCCCGGGAATATGGCAGCTTTGCCAAACTGATTTTTTGTATGTATCCGTAAATTTTGTCGATGGCCGCTTGCGCTTGTTCCAAGGAGCCATTCCAAGCATCTAGGGGAAATATGTCGATATCCAATCCCAACGTCACACCATTATTTGCGCCTGATTCCTCCTTGCGTGTGCGCATATCGCATAATTTTGCAAAAGGAAAGGCGAAATCTGGATTTCTTTGATTGGAAAACAGTACGAATTTCTCAGAATCCTTAAAATCAGCAATCAAACGGTCATAATCTTCCCTGGGCATAAACACATCAATATCATCATCCCATGGAATAAAACCCTGATACTTTACTGCACCTAATATTGTGCCATTTGAAAGGAAATAATGCAAATCTTTTTCCCGACAAATTTCTTTGAAATACCTTAAAATTTCAAGTTCTATTTGTTTGATTTCTGGAAGCGTTAATTCTTTCATACAGCTCCATATACTCCTTATAGCGCAGTTTGTGATCATGCTCTGCCGCTTTTTTCAAACAAGCCTCCGCCGGATACGGCTTTTCCTCGCAAACCCGGATAATCGCTTTTTCTAGGGCATCAATGTCATGGACATCCACAACACAACCGCAAGTTGTATCTATGCTTTCCGGGCTTCCTCCCGTACGAAATGTTACAACGGGCGTGCCGCAGGCCAGTGCTTCCATGTTAACAGTAGGATAGTTTTCCTCCCGGCTGGGATTTACGAACACATCCGCGGCGGTATAGATTTCAGCCATTTCCTGCTGGTTTGCCGTACGGTGGATCGACACTATATTTTCCGGGAGTATTGCATCGATCTTCTCGTTGGTACCCACTAGAATAATCCGGTAATTCTCAGGAATTTGCTTTGCAAGTTTCACAAACGTATCCAGGCCTTTTTTGGTGTTCCAATCGTAGGAAACACCCAGCACGAGCTTTTTATCTTCCAAGGAATATCGGCTGCGGAAATCCCCTTCCGTGGGTCGGAACATTTCTATATCAATGCCATTGGCAATGACTTGAATGGGATAATCTTTCAAAAAGGACTCCCCTGCCAGATTTGCCAGCCACTTTGACGGACACACCAGCGTCATATCCGATACATTCGTAAACCAGCGTTTTTTCCGTTTCCACATAGATATGGAGGTATCAAACCAGGTCCCTGCATTTTGCGCAAAATGGGGGCAGCTGCCACAGCCATTTTTCCATTTTTCACAAGCATATCCCACAAAATGGGGGCATCCACCAGTAAACGACCAGCAATCATGCAAGGTCCAGACCACCGGAATTTTGTGTTTCTTAATAAACTTGAATAGCAAGCCATGGTGAATGTAGCTGCCATGCAGATTGTGAAGATGGATCAAATCTGGCGCATATTTACGCAATTTTCTTAAAAACGTCCAAGTGCGCAGCCGGGAAAAACATCCTTGTAGCCCAGTGATCATCGCCAGACGGTTATGGATATGGCAATCCAACCAGGAGCTTACCGGTATTGCATCCTTAGATATGTCCTGTTGGTGAAACCGATAGCAAGCAACGCTCTCGTGTCCTCTTGCCCGGGCATCTGCCTGCAAATGCTTAACCATTTTTCCGGTGCTTCCCACGGCGTAAACCGTGTTAATTTGTACAATTTTCATGCTCACGTCTCCATCCGGAAATACTCTCTGTTCAGCAAACCCTGGTAGAAGCAGAAAATACAGAACATCCACGGCATTGCGTTCAAAATGGGTTCCAGGAGAAATATCACATACAAACTTACACAAACGCACAAAATCAATGTCTTAAAATTCTGAGGCAAATTGGATCGCTTCAATACCTTCATCCCCTGCACTGCTGCATAGATAGAGAAAACAATCAAGAACAGTGCGCCGAAAATACCTGCTTCATTATAGGCATCCAGATACATATCATGGGCATAGTAACCCAAAATATCTCTGATTTTTCCGCCACCGAAAAGATACTTGGGTGCCAGTTCCAAATACCGCATTCTGATTTCCAGGCGAATATTGTCTTCCATATATCCGATGTTTTCAAAACGTCCAAACAGATTGGAGCTGCGGACCAATGTCCGTATGCCTAAAAAGTCACAGATATAGACAATAAGCGCTGTGCAAACAATGCCAATAATCATAGCGATCTTTTTTCTTTTCTCTGTTTGATCGCTGTTTTTTTGTGTATAGAAAAACGCAACCGTCACCGTCACCAAAGTCAGGAAGATCAACGTTCTGCCGGCAAGGATCATGTTATAGCTCAACACAAAACCGAAACCGATCAGCGCCAGAATGTGGCTCTTTGTTTTTCGCGCAGAAAACAGTATTGCCGAGAAGATGCCAACAGCAATAGCCGCCATCAGTGCCTGACCGGTAGCGCTCATGACTTCTCCCGTCCAGATATCTATGGTGTTCCGATTAAGGCTCCCGATATTTGTGATCATATTCAGCAGATAATGGAGGAATGACCCCATACCAACCATAATTACCGCTGTTTTCAGTGCTTTCTCTTTATCTTCGGAGATATCCTGGGCGGAGGTTTCTTCCGGCATGAAATTGAGACCAATTAAATAGCACATTGGGAAAGAAAACTGTCGAAGCAATGCCCAAGGATCGGAATGTGCATCCGCGCAGAACAAAATATAGCTCACCGAAAACATTGCAAGTATCGCGGTGCCAATATCCAGCTTAAATCTCTTATACCGGAATATAACGGTCACAAGAAATGCAGCATAGATGAAATAAAAGCATTTCTGCAGAAAGTTCATACTGGCCAGAAACAAAAGGGCAATTATTAACTTTTGTGCAAAACTTAAGTAGTCAACTTTTTTGATTCGCATGTTATCCCTCTTTTTCCGCGAAATCGATTTTTATTTTACCTGCAAAAAAGCAACAATCTTCTGACCTGCAACTCTTTTACTCTTATTACCGCGCATATACTCCCGCCCCTGGGCAGCTCTGTGCAGCAATGCACCATAATCCTGATTGGCGATTTCCTGCAACTGCGCAGCAATTCCCTCGGGCTCTGCTGCCGTCAGATAATGGATGTATTGGTCGTAATCATCCGGTATAGCCTCCAGTTTGTACATAACTACCGGCTTGCCTGTCATCATATACTCAGCTGTTTTGGAAGGAAAGGAATATTTGGTATAGGTACCTGCAGGCCGTCTTGGATTTACTAGAAATGCGCATTGATCCTGCAGCTCCTTAACCTTTTTCGGTGGAACAAAGCCAAAATAGCGAATATTAGGATATTGGCTGCTTAATGCAACAATGCTCTCCCGGGCATCCCCATCACCGCAGATCCAAAGCTGCAGCGCAGGCATATTCCGAAAAGCTTCTGTCAATTCACACATACCAAAGGCTTTGCTGATTTCTCCAGTGTATAGGAATGTGCCCGGAATAATATTTTCGGTCTGTGCCGCCGGCTGGGTGTCATCGCAGATGCACTCCAGCACAAGATATGGTCGCTGACCAACCTCCAAAGGTTCTGTAAGATTCTCGGAAAGCAGAATAAACCGATCCACGCACTTTGCCAGCGATACTGCGCGATTTCCTCGCGCGATTGCTTCCTTGGTCATATATTTTTCCATGTCGTCCCTGCCGGGAACGGCATCTGTATGAATCAGGCATATTTGTATATCCGGGTATTCCTGCTTGATTTTCCAAGCAATTTTCAAATATGGCTCATATAAGCTATACAGCATCAGGCATGTGTCTTTCGGATCTTTGATCCGTTGCTTAACCTGCTTGTACAGTTTTCGCTGCTGGATTTTGTGTTTGATCCAAGGCAAGTTCAGATAACCGATTTGCAGATTATCCTCTCCCCAGGCATAGGATTTGGAAAAAAGCTTTTTGCTATTGATTGGAAAGCTTCCCGTTGGCGGCACATGCAGTACAGAAAGCTTTACCCCCGCCTGTGCTTCAATCCCGTTTATAACATTGGCTTGAAACTTGTGGGGAGCCATTGCGACCTTTCGCTTCATTGTCGCAAATTCATCCTGCAAGGAAGCCTCGCAGAACATTAGTCCCAAATAGATTACGTCCATAGACACCTCAATATTTTTTCAATATATCGATATGTGTACGCACCATAGCCTCTATGGTATATGTCTTTGCCGTTTCCAGAGCTGCTGCCGCCATTTGGTCAGCATCGCTCTCCAGCACCTTCGTAATTGCTTCTGCCAAGGCCTTGGGATCTTCCACCGGAACGACAAAACCGTTTTTGCCGTTAAGAACCAGTGTCAAACCGGATACACAATGCTGTGTCGTGACAACCGGTACTGCAGCGGCCATCGCCTCATTGACTACCAATCCCCAGATATCTTCCCGGGTAGGCAGTGCAAATACATCCGATGCCATATAATATTGCCGCAGCATTTCCGGAGTCTGGAAAGGCAGAAAATGCACATTCTTAAGTGCATGTTTATCCACATAATCGGCCATTTCTTCCGTGGGGTTGCCACCGATGATGTAAATACCCACCGTCTTGTTCAGCATTTCGGTTGCTTGAAGCAGTACATCAAACCCTTTTCTATGAATAAACTGCCCAACGGACAAGACCATCTTGTCTTCCAAAATGCCCAGCTGCTTTTTCAGATTGCGTTTTTCTTCTATATCTACCGGTTTGTCCAGCAGATTTGCTTTCTTGACAGATGTAAACGGATAACGAAAAATCTGATCCGGCTGTACGCCATAGGAAAGATAGTACTGATCGTGGGTATCCGAGGTGCTGAAATAGCCCTTTGCACCCTTAAGAATCCATGTCTTAAACCATTTTTTCAGGTGGTTGTCCTTTCTGGGAAATGCGCCATCTCCCTCGATCCAGTAGGAGATATGGTGTTTTTTCATATGTCGCATGGCAACGATTCCCGTAGGCGTGAAAGCGTTGCAGACGATGATGTGGTCAAACGCACCTTTTTTTAAATATTGCTTTACCGATGGCGAGAAGGCCTTATCCGTGGAAACGCTTTTCCCTTCCAGAATGATGCCCCGAAAATTTTTAAAGCTGTAGTTTGTCCAGCTGTCATCACGCTCGTCGGATTTTCCCTTCTCAAAAAAAACTGTCAGTTCACAGTATTTTCCCAATTCGTTGAAAAAGTCCATCCGATATGGTGACGGAATATTGGTCAGAAACGCAATTTTCATATCCGATGAACCTCCCTCTTCTGCTATTTTTTATCCAATCTGTGCAAGAATAGCATTCTTCAGTGCCTGTACGGATTGTTCTACCGCAACGCCCCCATGGGTAGCCACGATTTCTTCACAAGCTGTATTTTGATACACAATTGCCGGTGTGCCACAAGCCAGCGCCTCGATGGTCGTCAAGCCAAACGTTTCCTCCCGGCTGGGGTTCACAAAAATATCTGCAGCTGTGTAGATTTCTGCCAATTCCTGCTTGCTATTGGTTACCGGAATACACAGAATTTTATCAGGAACTTTTTTGATCTGCTTTGCCGTCAAACCCACCAAAACGATCTTGTACTGCTCGTCCAGCAGATCCGCCAGTTGGAAGAAATCATAGAGTCCTTTTCGCTGACTCCATGCGCTGGCCACGCCCAAAATGATCTTTCGATCCTGCAGGCTGTATTTTTCCCGAAAATTGCCGGGAGTCGGCCGAAATGTATCCGTATCGATGGTGTTGGGCACCACCTCCACGGGATATTCTTTCAAAAAACTCTGCCCCACCAAATTTGCCAGCCAGTTAGATGGTACAATGAGTGTCATATTGGAAACGCCGCAAAAAGCAGCCTTTTTTCTCAGGTAATTTTTTTCACTGCTGTCAGCTAGCATACTGACCGGATACTGCCGCTTTTGGGAGCAACGATGACATCCGTTTTTCCACTTGCTGCACTGCACATAGGAAAAATGTGCGCAGTGACCGGTAAATGCCCAGCAATCATGGAGCGTCCATTTCACCTGCATGGCAGGTCTGGTTTTGATCCAATCAAAGAGCATTTCCACATTGATGTAATAGCCATGCAGGTTATGAAGCCACAGCATGTCCGGATCATACGCTTCCGCCCATTTCAAAAAACATTTGGTGGCTTTTTTGCTATAAAAGCCTTCACGATCCGTAAATCGGGATTGCAAAGCATTGACATAGACACTTTGTTCACTGCCAATACGCACTGCAATATCCCGGTAATCCTCCGGCAAAGATTCTCTGCCGTAGGCGATTTTCACTTCATGACCTTCTGCTACGAATTTCTCAGCCATCTGAGTGCAGATTCTTCCGGTACTGCGTATTCCACATACAGAGTTTATCATCAAAATACGCATCTCGGCTATCTCTCCCCTCTTAGTGATTGCTGATAATTTGATATCCGCGCTGAGCGCTATAATGTTCTTTCAGGTAGGCAATCGCCTTTTCCTGCTTTTGCGGTCTGGATTGGGTGATTTTCGCAACCAATGCGGCGAAGGTTTCTGCATCTGTGCTTTCACACCACCAGCCAAAGCCTTCTTCTGTTACCAAACAGCCAATATCTGAATTGGTATCCGTGCAGGCAAGTACAGGCAAGCCCGCTTGCATATAGCTTAGCAGTCGGCTAGGAAAATTGGGAATGGTGAATCGGTGATCCAGGAAGATTACACCCACATCACAGCAGGCGAGCATTTTGTCATATTCTTCCTTGGGTACTTGTCCCAAAAGCTTTACGTGATTTGGCTTTTCTTCTGCCATATACTGTTCCAGCAGAGGTCTGTCCGTGCCGCTTCCGGCTATCACAAAATAGACGTTTTCTACATCCGCACACTTCCGCAGACAACGGACAATAAATGACACATCCTGGGGTTTGCCCAGATTGCCGCCATAGACAAACACCGTTTTATCCAGCGGTATTCCGTATTTCTCCCGCAGATCTTTCCCTTCCTGTTGCGTAACCTGAACGTCCTGAAAATCCATGCAGTTGGGGCAGATCTCCACCTTTTCTGCAGAAATTTCCGGGTTATGCTTCAGTAAATACTCCACATTTGCCGGCGACATACAGCCGATCCGGTCCGAAAGGGCATAGAGTTTTTTCTCTTTACGCCGGAAATAGCGATACAACAGCCCCTTGATGCCGGATTTGGACAGCATACCCAGATCCACAGAATTCTGTGGAAAAATGTCCTTCAGCATTAAATAGCTTTGGGCGCCATCTCGCTTTTTCACAAACCGAATCACCTTGGCAAAGGTTACCGGTGGGGTTGCATACAACACAAAGTCAAATTTTACATTGGCAAAATATTCTTTGATGCCGCCAATGAACAGCGGTTCAATCATCAGTGTGGAAATACCCTTTTCCAAAAGGTTCACCTTGGTGGTATTTCCGATACGGAGCTTCAGAATACAACTGTCACCATGGGAAAGCAGAACCGTTTTTTGCGCTTTGCGTCGCTCCAACGGAGAAATGCAATACACCTTATGGCCGTTTTTGATAAATTCACGAAGGAGGTCGCTGTATATATTCCGTTCATCAAAGGTGTCAAAGTCCAGCAATGACAAAAACAAAATATTCACAGCTTTGTTCTCCTTTCCCGTTTTTTGTTATCGTTTTCTGGCAGGCACGCCAATGTATGTGCCGCTCTCCGGGATATTTTTTGTGACTACCGCACCGGCACCCACTGTGCAATTTGCGCAAACAGAAACATTGTTGATCACTGTTGCGCCGATGCCGATGTGTGTTTCCTCACCAATAAATACTGTTCCCCCCAGCGCTGCATTGGGCGAGATGTGTACGTAATTTTCCAGAACATTATCATGTTCCACAACAGCGCCGGTATTGATGATACAGTGATCACCGATGCTTGCGCAAGCATTGACTGCTGCACAAGCCATAACAACGGTTCCTTTTCCGATGGTTGCACCGACACCGATCTGCGCAGACGGATGGATCAGTGTGACCCAGTTCACATCGTAGCACTCTGCAATTTTCTTTCTTGCAGCATTATTGCCGATACTGATAACGAAATCTGTCTTTCCGTCGTTCCACCGGGGAATACCCGACACCGGACCAATTACGGGAAAGCCCATGCAAGTATCCAGTGTCCGGTCGTCAGCAAAAAGGATTTCCGTATATCCGCATTTCATGGCGATATCCGCAACCACTTTTCCGTGGCCGCCAGCACCAACCAAAATCAATCGATTATTCATGTACGGCCATCTCCACTTCACTACCCATAAATTCTTCCATCGTTACCGATGTTGCGGAGGTAATTCCCTCCCGTTTGAGTACTTTTCCTACAGTTTGGAATAGGATCTTCCAATCTCCCAGAAATGTAATGCTGTCAACATACTGAACATCGTAATCAAATCTTTCTTCCCAGCTGATGGCATTTCTGCCATTCACCTGCGCCAATCCGGTGATGCCGGGACGAACCTCCAGCCGTCTGATCTGATGCCGAGAATAGCGGGGTATGTACTTCCGATACAGCGCCCGAGGGCCTACCAAAGACACCTTTCCGCAAACCACATTCCACAGTGAAGGCAGTTCATCCAAAGATGTGCTGCGCAGAACCTTGCCGAATTTCCCTAACCTCTGCTCGTCCGGAAGTAAATTTCCCTGCGCATCCCGGGCATCGGACATAGAGCGGAATTTATACATAAAAAACGCTTTTCCGTCCTTCCCTGCTCTTTCCTGTCGGAAAAGAACCGGTGCTCCCAGTTTTGTGCGCACAAGAATCGCCACAACCAGCAAAACCGGGCTAAGTAAAATCAGCGCAATCAATGCTAGAATCATATCCTGAGGAAGCTTTATGTACTTTTCGTAAAAACCTCTTTTATGCATTTGCGTCACACATACCTTACGCGAAACAGCCTCTTACAATCTGAATAATCTTTTCCTGCTCTTCCGCCGTCATTTTGATATCGCTAGGCAGGCACAGACCTCGTTCAAAAATGTCTGCGCCAACATCCGGTCCTTCAGCATTTTTCATCACAAAGGGGCAACCTGCATATAGAGGTTGCAAATGCATCGGTTTCCAGATAGGTCTGCCCTCTGCATTGTATTTCGCCAAAGTTTCCAGAATTTCGTCCGGGCATGTCTTTCCCGGTTCTGTCACATAGGTAGATTCCGTATCAGTTCTGACCTGCCGGCACATAGCCTCTTTATTGATCAGCAAGCAGGACAGCCAGAAATTCGGCTCCATTGTCTGCGGATCATAGGGATTCATGGTCACGGGCAAGTCCTTGAAGCCTTCCTTGTAGCGTTCGAAGATTGACTTTTTTCGGGCAATATGCTCCCCCAGGTAGGGAATCTGGCCACGAACAACACCGGCAATCACATTGCTCATGCGGTAGTTATAGCCGACCTGAGTATGCTGATACCAAGGAGCATTTTCCCGGCTTTGGGTGGACCACTTTCTTGCCAGAGCCGCAGCCTTCTCGTCATCCGTTAACAGCATACCGCCAGACGAACCGGTAATGATCTTGTTACCATTGAAGGAAATGGCATTGTATGTACCGAAAGTACCGGTCTGCCGGCCCTTATAGGCAGCACCCAAAGATTCCGCTGCATCCTCAATGAGGATCGCGCCGTGCTTTTTGGTGATTTTGCAGATCTCGTCCAGCTTTGCCGGTGTCCCGTAAAGATTCACTACAATCACCACTTTGGTATCCGGATATAGCGAAAATGCCCGTTCCAACGCTGCGGGATCCATGTTCCAGGTGTCGTATTCTGTATCAATAAAAATCGGATTTGCCTTCTCATACAGTATGGGATTGACGGTTGCGCCAAAGGTCACATCTGTGCAGAACACATTGTCCCCCGGCTGCACACCGGCCAGCTTAAATGCCAAATGAATGGCAGCCGTTCCGCAAGAAAGTGCAACCGCATATTTGCATCCGGTTTTTTCGCAGATACTTTTTTCGATCTCGTTAATGTTTTCACCCACTGTGCTCATCCAGTTGGTGTCATAGGCCTGCTGGACATACTGCATTTCCTCGCCGTGCATGGTCGGGGTTGCCAACCAGATCTTTTTTGTAAATGCTGCACATTCCATAAATATTTCCTCTGTTTGGTTTATTTCGCGTTTATCGTTTCCGGTTCTCCCGCCGGATGAAAGGTAGGAACTACCCGCGCCACCAGCTGACGGATGGTATCCTCCTGACCGTCATATGCTGCATCCATCAGTTGCTGCAGTTGCTGTAAAAATGCGTCTGCATCAAAGGGAATCGGGCAGCCGATATGAATCAGATGGTTCGGTGTTGTTTTCATACCTTCCTCGGACATCAGCTTTTCCTCATACAACTTTTCGCCTGCACGCAGACCCGTATAGGAAATTTTAATATCCACATCCGGCCGCAGACCGGAAAGACGAATCAGGTTTCGTGCCAATGTATCAATTTTCACCGGAGAACCCATGTCCAAAACGAATATCTCACCGCCCTGGGCATACGTACCTGCCTGCAGCACCAAAGAAACCGCCTCCGGAATGGTCATAAAATAGCGAATAATGTCGGGATGGGTCACAGTAACCGGACCGCCCTTTGCAATTTGCTCTTTAAATCTGGGAATAACAGATCCGTTGCTGCCCAATACATTACCAAAGCGAACTGCCACAAAGTCTGTTTTCACATTTTCAATTACGGGAATTTCCTCCGGAGTCAGGGAATCCAATTCTGTTCTGTGTATATGCATCAAGGAAAGTTCATGTGCCTTACCTTCCCGAATTTTCTTATCGAAAGACTGGATAACCATTTCGCACAAGCGCTTTGAGGCACCCATAATATTGGTAGGGTTAACGGCCTTGTCTGTAGAAATCAGCACGAACCGCTTGCAGCCATTCATCATTGCCGCAAAAGCCGTCTTATATGTACCGATGGCATTGTTCTTAATGGACTCACAGGGGCTGTCCTCCATCAGCGGTACATGCTTATGGGCAGCCGCATGATAGACAACATCCGGCTTAAACTTAGCAAATACCTGATTGAGCCGTCTGCTATCCCGAACTGAACCGATCAAAACCTCCAGGTCTAACTCCGGATACTTATCCTTCAATTCCAAGCCAATGGCATGGGCATTGTTTTCATAGACATCAAAAATAATAAGCTTTTTCGGATGGTGTTGTGCGATCTGTCTGCAAAGCTCGCTGCCGATAGAGCCGCCACCACCCGTCACCAGGATAACCTTATCCGTCAGGAACTCATAGATCTCCTCCATGTTGACCTGGATAGGTTCACGACCAAGAAGATCCTTTACATCCACATCCTTCATGGATGCAAGGGTTACTTTCCCCGTCACCAATTCCAAAATTCCGGGCAAGCTTTTCAGCTCACAGCCTGTTTCCTTGCAAATATCCAGAATATCCCGGCGTTCCTGAGCAGTTGCGCTGGGTATGGTCAAATAGATCTTATTGATCTTGTATTTTTCTACATTCAGCAGGATGTCTTCCCTGCCGCCCACAATGGGAACACCATCAATATAGCGCCCCCATTTATTCCGGTTGTCATCGATGATGCAGCAAACACGATCACCCCGCCGCACATGATGCAAATCTCGCATAATAATCTGACCTGCAGAACCTGCACCGATCAGCATAACACGACTTTTCCCGGATGCTTCCGCTGCTTTCGTGTACTTGCTATGCTCCAACACAATAAACCGATATGCAAAACGGACAAACAGAATCATTGCCAACTGAAAACCTGCGCCCACCACATAATAGGAAATGGGCATACGGCGAAACAGCACCGTAATCATCACTGTGTGAAATGCCGTTACTACAGAGGTTGCACTGATGACGCGCTTGAGTTCAACGGAGCTTGCAAATCGCCAAACACTCTGATACAGCCGGAACATCCAGAATACTGCAATGCTGAAAACTGCATGCACCGGGGCAAATTTCGCCCACGCCAACAAATAATGGAGCGGAATCTCGGAAAAACGGCAATCGAACCGAAACCACAGCGCAAGAAAATATGCCGCAGACACTGCAATCAGGTCATAAATAATCAAAAAGAATGCAATGGCATGCCAGTGCTCAAAGTGAAAAAACTTACGGTTTTTGTTGCTGAAGGCATCCCCTTGCACAGCCTTTGAACTAATTTTCTTCGCCATTGTATTCACCTCCAAAAGTGTATACTGTCCTGATTATATTTTTTATATAATATTAACATAAAAATGGTTTATTTGCAAGCTTATCTACCCCTTTTTTATTCTCTATAATCTGCGAAAATATTACAAAAAATGCGCCCGTTCGGGCGCATTTTTGCATAGTATCATTTAACCTTGTACCTTAACGTTGTACATCATGGGCATATTGCCGGAAATTTTATCAAAACGGATACGGACAGAATCTTCCTCCGGAGCTGCTGCATAAGTAAATTCCACGGTATTCTTGCCCTGGTTCGGTTGTTCTACAACATATTCCTGCTCACCGATGGTAACCTTCATTTTGAGGATTTCGGTAGAGCTGCCGGCTAACACGGAAATCTTATTTACCTTGCCGGGCTTCAGCTTGAGCTTATAAGAGAACCAACCATGTGCAGTAATGGTACTCCACTCCATACCCCGCTTATTGCCGGTGATACGAACCTGCTCACCATCAACCATCACAGTATCGCTGAAGTTGACCTCCTTCTGGATTTCATGGCCTTCACAGCCACTGCCACACAGAACATAGTCAGTCAGGTTCTCGCCATCCAGCGCAGCACGAGCCTTTTCTTCGTAAGCAAAGCTTTCCTTGACAGATGCAATGAAGGTCAATACCTTTTCACCGTTGCGACGCTCCGCGTTGATGTCAATGAAATTACAATAGAACTCTTTTCCGAGGATTTCCTTGCCCTTTGCATCCAGCGCCGTCAGATCATCCATAGCCTTAAACATAGCTACCTTGTATGCCGGATTCTGTTCATCAAAATAGCGAACATAGTTGTAGAAAATATTTGCCATTTCCAGCCAGCAGGCAGATGCCAATTCCAGATTCTTAAAATCAACAAACAGCTGCTGATATTTTTCGGAAGTCAGTGCATCCTTCAATGCCTCGATCTCCTGCATGCATTTTGCAGCTTCCGTCTTGGAATAGTTCAGATCGTTGAAAATGTTTTCCACCGGACCACGCTGGTAACCAACGGGCACGAACCATTCGTTGGATGCGATCTTGTAGTTTTCCCGCATCAATTCGAAATAAAAATGGTTCTTGCTGTGGTTAATATCCGGGAACCAGCTCAGCTGGCTGAAATAATACTCATTAGCGAAGATCATTTTCCGGACGATCTTCTCGGTCTTTTCCATGATTGCTTTGACCGCAGGACCGGTTTCACCGTAATTTTCCGCATAGAACTTATCCAGCGTTTCTTCCAGATCGTAGCCGTTAAGAACCGCCTTCATCACATGCAGATTGACCTCGTTGACTGTACCGAAGGAAGAATAGCCGCCACGGTCGATACGGGAGCAATAGCCGATGGAATTATACTGCTCGCAGTAAGCAACTTTTTCCTGAATATGCTCCTTCAGCATCAGCGGCAGACGGCCCTTGCCGTAGTATTCGCCAAACAGATCGGTTTCCATCAGCAGGGGATTTTTCTTAATGTTACGGATGAAATAGTTGCTGGGCAGAGACAGTGACCAGTCAAACTGTGTCCACTTTTCCATAATCATCAGATCATCAGTAGACACCTTTTCATAGGCTTCCAGCAGGATCTGATAATCCTTTTCTGTGGTGGCATTCGTGCGGACAATAACTTCCTTGCCCAAACTCTTACAAGTATGGTACAAAATGCCCGTCACATACGTCATGATTTCATTGACGGTCATCTTCTGACCCTTCAGACGCAGAAGGGGGATCTTCGTTTCATAGTATGTCAGCACAAAGCCATCCATCAATGGATACTGTGCAAAGAAATCCCGAATTTTGTTTTCCAGAAAATCCTTAATAATGGGGTGGGAAACCTCCACGTCGCCATATTCATTGACGATTTCCGGAAATGCATCACGGAAATTATTGGGCACTTCCAGTTCATGATGCCACATATATGTTTTGATGCCGGCTTTATGAGAACGTTCCAGTCCTTCATTGACGATTTTCAGGCAGTGCTCCACATACGCAGCATCTTTCTCGTCGTTGAACTGGCTGTACTTGTTGTAGAACATCATGCCATCCAGATTGCTCCGCTTCAGATTATGGATAGGACCGTTAATCTGGATGTGGTTATAGTCATTCTTAATAGCGTAATCAATAGAGTTTAGGTAGTAATCTCTGTCAATATCCACGGGGTTCAGGATATTGATACCTCTGACCTGCTTTTCTTTCATTCTATACCCTCCTGACCGACCATTTGGCCGGAATATAGCATATCTTACCACACCCCATTGGGATAGTCAATCACTTATTGGGATCCACCCTGCCACCGGCTGAGGAGTGTTTTTTTGCTTGTATTGCACCCCGAAAGATGCTATAATGCCTTCAGATATTCTTGATTTTTTAGGAGGAACTATGGCTATTATCGATTTCAATCCCGCCTCTGATCTGCAGGCGCAAAAGGCTGCCCTTTTGGCACAGATCGCTGAGCTGGATGCTCGGGAACCTGAGGATATGAACAGCGAGGCATACGAAGCCTGGGCGGATGAACATGAGGAATTGGAGGATCTGCTGGACGAGATCCAGGATCTTCTGGACGAGGTGTAAGAATGTCCGAATATAAACTTGTTTTGGCTCAGGCGGAGGATTTCCGCCGATGCATGGATATTTTAAATGCAGGCCGGGAATTTCAGCGGGAGCAGGGCTTCATTCAGTGGCCGGACGGCTATCCGGACGAGGAAAGTGTCCGGGGTGATCTGCGGGATGGTTTTGGCTATGTAGTCAAGGTAAATGATGTCATTGCTGCCTACATGTATATCGGTTTTGACGGCGATCCCGCCTATCCTGAGATCAAGGGTGCGTGGAAGCATGATGCCCCTTACGCTGTGGTGCATCGTATTGCTATTGCACCGGAATTTCGAGGTATTGGCTTGGGCAGTGTAACCTTCCGGCTGGTGGAAAAATTCTGTAAAGAACGGGGCTTTGGTCTTCTGCGCATTGACACTGATGAAGCAAACAAACGCATGCAGCACGTCCTTGAGAAAAACGGCTTTGTTTACTGCGGTACGGTCATTCAGGGCGGTGGTGACCGCTTGGCCTATGAGAAAAAATTGTAATAAACACGCACGCATAATGAACATTTATGGAATGGTAATCATACAAACAACGAAAATGTAACCGATAAAAATGGTAGGCACATTCATGCCTACCATTTTTTGCTTCATTTTATCAATTTCAGAGGAGGATCATTAGATTGCTTTCAGCAATTCCTGCATGAACTCCTCACAGGTTGCACCGGCAGCATCACCTGTTACATTGACCTTGCTTGCATCCAGCGCTTTTTCCAGCCGCAGAGCAGCATCCCGCCGGCCTATGTGCCGCAAAAGCATAACAGTTGCACGCAATATGCTGGTTGGGTTTACATAATCCTGTAACCCCTCCGCCAGCATCCGGGGCGCAGAGCCGTGGATGGCCTCAAACATTGCATAACGATCGCCGATATTGGCGCTGCCTGCGCTGCCCACGCCGCCTTGAATCTGCGCAGCCTCGTCGGTAATGATATCGCCATACAAATTGGGTAGCACCACCACCTGGAAACTGTTGCGGATAGCTGGGTTCACAAGGTTTGCGGTCATAATGTCAATGTACCAATCATCAGCGGTGATGCCGGGATAATCCTCCGCCACCTGATGACAAATTTCGGTGAACTTTCCATCGGTTTTCTTCATAATATTGGCCTTGGTGACAATGCTCACCCGGGTTTTTCCGTTCTGTTTTGCGTAGTCAAAGGCAGCCTTTGCGATGCGCCGTGTGCCGAAATCGGTTGTAACTTTGAAATCCACCGCCATGCCCGGCAGGCTGATGCCCCGACTTCCCAAAACATACTCACCCTCGGTATTTTCCCGGTAGAAGATCCAGTCAATTCCCTCCTCCGGGATGGAGACCGGGCGCACGTTGGCATACAAATCCAGTTCCCGGCGAAGGGTCACATTGGCACTTTCCATCGTACCGCCCATCGGTGTTGTGGTGGGGCCTTTCAAAAGCACATCGCAGGATTTGATGGCGGCCAAAACATCATCTGGCACAGGTTTGCCCAAGGCCAGACGATTTTCAATGGTCAGACCGTGGATTTTTTTCAGAATAATTTTTCCCTCTGCAATTTCATCCGCCAGAAGCAAATGCAGCACTTTTTCCGCCTGGGTCATAATCAGCGGACCAATGCCGTCGCCATCAATGATACCGATGGTGACGGTATTCATTTTAGAAAAATCTTTCTTTTCTTCATTGGCACTTGCGATACGTGCTTGCTGTTCCTCCAACAATACACGGAATGCCTCACAAGCTTTTGTAATATCCATTATAAGCCACCTTCTCCAATATAACGCAACAATCCGCCAGCCAGCAGAATGTTTCTCTGACGTTCTGTCAGATCGCAGCACAGAGTGATCTCCTTATCTGCTGCCATTGCAGTCAAGGATCCAAATTCCATACCCTTGTGGATGTTTTCCAGGGTCAGTGTACAACCCTCTGCCAATACATCATAATCCTCAGCATTTGCCAGAGTCAGCGGCAGAATGCCTGCGTTAATCAAATTCGCCACGTGAATCCGGGCAAAACTCTTAGCAATCACGCACCGCACACCCAAATACATGGGCACAAGGGCTGCATGTTCACGGGATGAACCCTGCCCGTAGTTTTCGCCACCAAGGATGATACCATTGGATGTCTGCTTAGCACGTTCAGGAAATTCCGGGTCGCAGACCTCAAAGCAGAACTTGGATAAGTACGGAATATTGGAACGATAGGGCAGAATCTTTGCGCCTGCGGGCATAATGTGGTCAGTGGTAATGTTATCGCCCACCTTCAAAACCACAGACCCGGAAATGGAGTCCTCCAAAGCCTTGCCCACAGGAAATTCCTTGATATTCGGTCCGCGAAGCACCACAGCATCTTTGGCATTTTCTTCACTCAGGGGCATCAGCACACCGGAGTCATCCACAGTGAATGTTTCCGGCATTGTGATTGCAGGCTGGACATCCAAGGTTGTGGGGTCAGTAATGTAACCACGCAATGCGGATGCCGCCGCAGTTTCCGGAGAAACCAGATAAACCTGACCATCCCGGGTTCCGGAACGTCCCAGGAAATTACGGTTAAAGGTGCGTAGGCTGACACCGCCGGAGTTAGGCGAAAACCCCATGCCGATGCAGGGACCGCAGGCGCATTCCAAAAGTCGGGCGCCACTGGCCAAAATATCTTCCAGCGCACCGCACTTCGCCAGCATCGAAAGCACCTGCCGGGAACCTGGGGAGATGGAAAGGCTCACGTGGGGGGCAATTCTCTTACCCTTCAAGATTGCCGCCACCTTCAGAAGATCGGAAAGGGACGAATTGGTACAAGAACCGATACACACCTGGTCCACCTTGATTTCCTGCAACTGTGCCACAGTTTTCACATTGTCCGGGCTGTGGGGGCAGGCAATACGGGGAGTCAGTGATGAAAGGTCAATGTCAATAACCCGGTCATATACCGCATCTTCGTCTGCGAAAATAGGTGTAAAATCCGCTTCCCGACCCTGTGCCGCCAAAAATGCTTTGGTCACATCATCCGCAGGAAATATAGATGTGGTTGCGCCCAATTCTGCCCCCATATTGGTGATGGTTGCCCGTTCCGGAACGCTCAGATTGGCCACACCGGGACCACCCCATTCGATGATAGCACCCACACCGCCCTTGACGCTTAAAATCCGCAGAATTTCCAAGCTGATGTCCTTGGCGGTCACGCCGGGGCGCAATGTGCCGGTCAAATTTACCCGGAACATCTTGGGCATCGTAATGTAGTAGGCACCACCACCCATAGCAGCAGCTACATCCATACCACCAGCGCCAAAAGCCAGCATACCCAAGCCACCGGCAGTGGGTGTATGGCTGTCAGAACCAATCAGGGTCTTTCCGGGCTTGCCGAAGGGCTCAAGATGTACCTGATGGCAAATGCCGTTGCCGGGGCGAGAGAATCGCACGCCGTACTTGGCGGCAACTGTCTGTAGGTACTGATGATCGTCTGCGTTTTCAAAGCCGCACTGCAAGGTGTTATGGTCCACATAGGCAATGCTCAATTCTGTTTTTACACGGGGAATCCCCATACCTTCCAAAGCAAGATAGGCCATGGTTCCGGTGGCATCTTGTGTCAAGGTCTGGTCGATACGCAGAGCTACTTCACAGCCCGGTGTCAAACTACCGGACAGAAGATGTGCTCCAATGATTTTCTGTGCAATGGTCTTACCCATTTTGATAGCACCTCGCGATCATATTTTTCCTTGCCTGCTCAATATGCGCAGTAATCAACTGAGAAGCCAGTTCTGCATTGCCGGAAACAATGGCATTGTAGATGGCCTTATGCTCCTGAATGGACTTACTTAACCGTGCGTGATCCTCAATGGAAATCCGGCGGTATCGCTGGGATTTTCGATGCAGTGGGATGAGGGCGTCACGCAAAACCGGTCGGCCGCAAAGCTGATAGATGGTGTCGTGGAATTTATCGTCCATCTTACGCAGATTGTCAACGTCCTGCTTGGTATAGTAAAAATCCTGCAATTCGCTGATGTGTCGCAATTCTTCACTGCCCTCATCAGTCAGGTTTTTGGTGGCATAGTAGGCAGCCAGACCTTCAATGCGCAGGCGGATGTCCATAATATCCACCAGATCCTCCATTGTGATGCCTAATACCACGGACCCCTTTCCGCTTTCTGCAATCAGCCGTTCCTGCTCCAGACGGCGAAGGGCCTCCCGGATGGGAGTACGGCTGACGCCCAGCTGCTCAACAAGCTTTAGTTCTGTCAGAATTTCTCCCCGGGGATATACACCGGTGATAATGTCCTCTTCCAGTTTTTCAAATACCTGTGTTGCCAGAGAAATTGTTTTAAATTCTTTCATACTGTACTCCCATCAAATCGTGAAGCGGCCCGGGGCCAATTCATTTATTTTTTCTTCCAGCTCTTTTGCAGACATCATTGTCTGCCGCTCCTGCTCGTACTGTTCATCCACCCAAGCCTTCAACGCAATCACCAGCGGGTCGGTCTTTTTCAGTTCATCGTCGCCGCTCAGGCGATAATGTCCGTTGATCCAGTAGGCGATACCGGCCAAACCGGAGGTCTTGCTGATCTCCACAGTTGCCTTGCGGTTCAGGAGCTTTTCGGTGTCAAAAATCGTGTAAATTTCAGCATCTTTTAGCAGACCGTCTGCATGGATGCCTGCCCTGGTGGAGTTGAAATTCTGACCCACAAAGGGAGTCATTACCGGGATGTTGTAGCCGATCTCCTTTTGGAAATATTCGCCGATCTCTGTAATCACAGTGGGGTCCATACCATCCATAGAGCCACGGAGGGAAGCATACTCGAAGACCATGGCTTCAAGAGGAATATTGCCGGTTCGTTCGCCCACACCCAGCAAGGAACAGTTGACCGCACAAGCGCCATACAGCCAAGCGGTAGAGGCATTGGAAACGGCTTTATAGAAATCATTGTGGCCGTGCCATTCCAAATGCTCACTGGGTACATCGGAATAGTGCTGCAGACCATAAATGATACCTGCCACACTGCGGGGCATTGCAGCTTCCGTGTAGGGGACACCGTAGCCCATGGTATCACAAGCCCGGATTTTGACGGGAATACCTGCTTCCTTGGAAAGGTTCTGCAATTCATTGACAAAGGGGACTACAAAGCCGTAGAAATCTGCCCGGGTAATGTCTTCCAAATGGCAACGGGGAACAACACCGGCTTCAAATGCATCCTTGATCGTGCCAAGGTAGTGATCCAGCACCTGCTGACGGGTCATTTTCATCTTTTTGAAAATATGGTAGTCGCTGCA
>JAZRRL010000048.1:0-24832 GCA_045650665.1 Faecousia sp.
AGACCGCTTGGCCTCCGACTTCCCAGCGGCACGGTAACAATGCCGCAGAGAATTCCCTTGGCAGCCGCCGCACGATCCTCCACCCGCAGGATTCCCATGGCCACAGGAATAGTAAATACCACGGTAGCGCCCAGCATAGAGCCGGTAATGACACCACCTAACATCGCAGCTTGGGTATCGGCGGTCAGCTCCTTTGCCAGTGCGCCGCCGCCCATGTCGCAGGCGAGGATCGTGCCGGCAAACATTGCGCCATCCGCTCCTAAAAAATTGTACACGGGTACAACAACGGGCTTTAGCAGATTTGCCAGCACCGGGGCAAGACAGATGATGCCAATCATGGCCATGGCAAGGCTGCCCATAGCCAGAATGCCGTTTTCAAATTCCTGACCCAAACCTAATTTGTTGCCAAAAATGCGGTCAAGTGCACCTAAAACGGCAAAAAACGCCATAATTGCGATCAAAATCTCATGGGCGCTCATATTTTCCCTCCGGGTCTAAAATGGCTACAACCGCTGCATCCACGGGGGCATCCATGCAATAGCGGGAGGCTACTGTGCCGGTGATCAGCAAAACATGGTCACCCGTGCCAGCACCTACCTGGTCGGCGGCAACCATTTGCTCGTCACCTACCTTTACCACCAAAAAGGTTTGCCCTTGCAGGCAAGCGGCTTTTCTTGTGGCCCATACTGAGCCGGAAACAACACCGATTTTCATTCTGTTCCCTCCAATATTTCCTTTGCCAAAGGTGTCAAAACTGCGCCCGGACCTGGTCGTCGTCCGGTGCGGCGCATGGTTCTGGCTTCTTCGGCAGTGATGAGGCGCTTTTGACCACCGTCGGTGAAAATGACACCCCAGTTTTTTAATTCCCGTTGGGCAGCAGTCAGACTTGCGGATAAAGCACGGTTTTTGGGTGCCTGGGGCAGACCCGGGGTATAGAGAAATACGGGGATTCCATCTGCCAAAGCGGAAAGCACCGTTTCATCCCGAAAACGTAGCAGTTGCGACAGTGTCAGTGAGCCAATGACCACTGCATCATAGGGGGCGATTTCTCCGTATTCGTATCCCAAGGGCAGGGGCGGTACTTTTCCCACCAAATAGGCTCGGTTCATGGCAGAATCCTCCCGAAATCCCCTGGTTTCAAGCCGCAGGCATTGGCTTCGTCATAGTCAAGATGCACCGCAGCAGCGAAATTCTTGTGGATTCGCACCACCACATCGTCGAAGATGCAGGGGCGGCGGGTGTAGGTTTGCAATTTGACCATTTGCCCATCGGTAACATGGAATTTTTCCCCATCTGCCGGAGTTAAATGGATATGCCGCTGGGCGGCAATCACCCCTCGGGGCAGGTCTACCCGGCCTTTCGGACCTAACAGGGAGATACCCGGCGTATCGGAAATATCCCCGGATTGACGAATGGGTGGTTCGATACCCAAGACGCGCCCATCGGTGAGGGAAATTTCCACCTGAGCCTCTTTTCTTTCCGGTCCGAGAACGGCCACGTTTTGAAATTCCCCCTTAGGGCCGAGAATGGTGACGCGTTCGTTGGCTAAATATTGCCCGGGCTGGGATAGTGGGCGTTTTGGAGTCAAAGCATGACCGAAAAGGGTTTTTGCCTGACTTTCCGTGACATGGACATGTCGTCCGGAAGCCTCCAATTCTATGAACAATCGGCCTAAGACTGCATCGGTCAAGGCCTGCAGTGTGATTTCATCCAAAAGAATCAACTCCTTTTACTGCTTTAAAATCAGCGTTTTCACCACCACCGGGAGGGCAGGGCCGATGGGATTGCCAATGTCCAGATAATCTCCGTTTTTTAGACTCACCCGGTCGATACACAATATGCTATCCCCGGCGCTGCGACGCAGGGCAATGGCTTGACCCAAGGCTTTGGCCATATCCTGCTCCATGGTGATGACAGCTGGGGAAGGCAGCACATTGGCAAGGAGCGCAGCGAGCGACTGGATGCTTTTGTAGTCGGGAATTTCCATTTTCGGCAAAGCCAGCACAGACAAAGTATCCTGCCCGGCCAGCTTTTGTCGGATATTCTCTGGATTTAGCTCCTGCGTGGATACCAAAACTACCGGGCGGTTTTTGATGGGGAGTGTCATATTCTGACAGAAAACTGTACTGCCGGAAAGCTGTGCGCTGTAGCAACCTGCGCCGATAACCGTTGCCCGGATGGTTTCCTCCCCTAAGCGGTACTGCCCTTGACAGAGTTTGCTTTTTCGAATAGCTGTGCCCAAAATTGGACCCATATCTCCAAAGGTGAAGGCTTCATGTTGGGTTTCAATGCAATCGGCCACTCCACCGGAAAAGGAAATGACCGCATCTTTTACGGCACAGCCGTGGTGGTCGCCCAATTCTGCTGTGCGAAGATGGCTGAGCAGTCGGGTGGGTTCCCGAAGGCCAGCGGCCATTTCCAAGGCCTGCGTCAGCATTTCTGCCACCGGCTCCAGATCCTTGGGAGTGACAGAATCTCCCACAGACAGATGACACAAATCCTCTAAAACTGGGGAAATGTAGCGAATATGACCGTCGTCGATCTTGATCAGCCGACCGCCTACATTCAGACAATCGGTGCAGGTGATGACCCCGTCTTCAATCAAGGCTAAATTGGCTGTGCCACCGCCGATGTCCATGTGGAACACAGTTTTACCGGTTTCTGCGGACCAGGCTACCGCTTCGGCACCTTGCGCCGCCAGCATACTTTCCAATGCCGGACCTGCGGTAGCTACCACGAAATCTCCGGCATATTCCGACAATGCGTCCAACACAGCCTTTGCATTTTCCCGACGGGAGGTTTCCCCAGTGATGATTACTGCACCGGTATCCACCTGATCCCTTGTAATGCCGGCATTTTTATATTCCTGCTCCACAATGGTGCGAATTTTGTCGCCATCTACAAGATTCCCCTCCAATAAAGGGGTGAAATGCACGGGACTGCGATAGAGGATCTTTCGCTGGGCGATCTCCATTTCCGGTACGGCAAAGGAGGATGCACGATTAAAAATCGTGAGCGCTGATACGATCAGCTGGGTGGAGGTTGTGCCTACGTCAAGGCCGATACTTAAAAGCTCCTCAGCCACGTCCCGTGACCTCCTCGAGCACTGTGTGAAGCATTTCTGCTGTGACCGGGATGGGATTGGTGGCACAGCAGGGATCTGCCAATGCCGCCTGAATAATTTGCGCGCTTTTTGCCCGAACCTCAGCAGGCGAAATGCCTGCTTGCGCCAATGTTCCGGGGAGCTTTAACGCTGTGCGCAGGCGGGTGAGAGCATTTTTTAAGTTCCGCACAGCCATGACATCGCTGACACCGCCAAGACCGATCTTTCTTGCCAAATCTGCATATTTTGCCCCGGCAATTTCTGCGTTGCAGGCCATAACCGCAGGGAGTAAAATGGCGTTTAACCGCCCGTGGGGGAGGTGAAATTGCCCACCTAAGCTGTGGGAAAGTGCATGGCACAAGCCTAGTCCGGCCTGCGTAAAAGCAAGCCCTGCCATGGTGGATGCGCTGTGCACCCGCAGGCGTACACTTTGATCCCCCTGAAAAGAGGAGAGGAGCAGTTCCATGACGGTACGGAAAGCATCCGACGCCAATGCATCCGTAAAGGGATTGGCGTTCTTGCCCACCCAGGCTTCCAGCGCATGGGCAAGGACATCGAAACCGCCATCGGCTATTAAGGATGGGGGCATCCCGGACAACAATTCTGCCTCCAGAATGGCAGTCTTGGGACGCAGCTTTTTATCTACCAACGGGTGTTTAACACCATTGTGGGTCAAAATAGCGAAATCTGTCACCTCCGAACCGGAACCGGAGGTGGTGGGAATAGCAATAAGCGGGATATCCAATCCGCTGAAATACAGCATAGCCTTGGCGCAATCCATGGCGCTGCCGCCGCCCAGGGCAATGATGCCGTCGGGCTGAAAGCTTTGCACCCGTGCAGTGCCTTCTGCTACCAGAGCAACAGAGGGATCCGGGACAACTTTGTCAAAGATCTCATAGCTTTGCGCAGCTTGTCCCAAACGTTCCGCCCAGCCGTTTTTGACGAAAAATGGGTCGGAAACGATCAGCAAACGCCGGAAATTTTCTTCTTTCAAAACGGCTGCCGTTCCGGCACCGATGAGGATCTTGGTTTCACAGGAAAATTCCTTCATGACAATACCACCTTTTCCTCCCTATTCTTTCCCAAACTTGGCAGGATTATTTATGAAAATTTCAAAGTATGTACTAGAACTTCCGACATTTATATGGTATAATGTTTGCAAGTATACCTTATGGAGAGAAAATGCTTATGTTAGAACTTCTGGCACCTGCCGGTTCTATGGAATCGCTGTATGCCGCCGTTCAGAACGGCGCCAATGCAGTCTACCTGGGAAGCGGCATCTTCAACGCCCGTCAGGGGGCAAAAAATTTCACAGCCCAGACCCTTACGGAAGCGGTGAAGTATTGCCATGTCCGGGGTGTTGCAGTGCATCTGACATTGAACACATTGGTGTCTGACAGAGAGATGAACGATGTCTGCACGCTGATCCGCAATGCGGCAACCAGCGGTGTGGATGCATTCATCGTGCAGGATCTTGCGGTGGTACAGCTGTGCCGGCAGATCGCACCCCACATTCCCATTCACGGCTCTACGCAAATGAGCATCCACTCTTTGCCCGGCGTGCTGTTCTGCGCAGCCATGGGTCTGACCCGCGTGGTGCTGAGCCGGGAACTGAGCCGGGATGATATTCACTATATTGTGCAAAATTCTCCTATCGAGATCGAAGTATTCGCCCATGGTGCGCTGTGTATGTGCTATTCCGGTCAGTGTTATCTGTCTGCGGCCATCGGTGGCCGTTCCGGTAATCGGGGGCGTTGTGCTCAGCCCTGCCGTCAAAGCTATGGCTATGGCCGCTGGGAGAATAAACATCCTTTGAGTTTGAAAGACAACTGTCTGCTGCCCTATCTGAAGGAGCTGCAGAACATGGGTGTTGCATCCATTAAGCTGGAAGGCCGGATGAAGCGGCCGGAATATGTGGCGACGGTGACCAATGTTTACCGCCGTGTACTGGACGGCGAACCGGTTACCCAGAATATGATGGAGGCGCTGTCTGCGGCCTTTAACCGTCAGGGCTTTACCGATGGCTACTATACCGACCAAATCGGACAGAATATGTTTGGTGTCCGGGAAGATAAATATGACGATGCCCGGTGGCTGGCAGCTGCCCGGGCTACCTATGAGGCAAGAGAGAATCCCTTGGTACCCGTTGCCATGCATGCAGTGATCACCCAGGAGGAAACCACTTTGACGGTTACCGACCCGGAGGGGCGCACTGTTCGGGTGGAAGGTCCGGCAGCGGAACTGGCACGGACATTGCCTTTGTCAGAGGAAATTTTGCAGGAGCGGCTGTGTAAAACCGGCGGAACACCCTATTACTGTACGGATTTTTCTGCGAAGATTGATGCCGGTCTGACTTTGTCTGCAGCATCCATCAATGCTCTGCGCAGAGATGCCCTGAACCGTTTGAACGCATTGCGGGCAAGACGGGATATACCCGGTTTGCGCCGTCCTGAAAAAACGGTCAATTATCCCGGCTATCGGGAAGCACCTGCGCCGGTAGTTCAGGTGACTACCAAGGAGCAGATCACCGATAAACTAATCAAAATGAAACCGGCAGCCTTGTATGTGCCACTGCACATTCTGGCGCAGGAGCCCCTCTATTGCCACGAGCTGAACCGCAAAGTTCGGGTGACCGCGGTGTTACCCCGAATCATCACCGATCATGAGCTGGAAAGCATTAAGCGGGATTTGCGTACAGTGCGGGAAATGGGCGTCCGGGATGCGCTGGTGGGCAATTTGGGATTGCTGCTCCCCCTGCGGGAAATGGGTTTCCGGATTCGGGGTGACTATGGCCTGAATCTGTACAACTCTCAGGCGGTAAATCTCATGAAGGAGCTGGAGCTGAAAAGCGCTACCCTTAGCTTTGAGATGACTATGCCGCAAATCCGGGATGTATCCAAGGCTGTGCCTTGTGAGATTTTGGTTTACGGTCGTTTGCCACTGATGGTGACGGAGAACTGTTTGATTCGTGGCCGTACCGGAAATTGCTCCTGCAATCTGTCCATGGGCAAGCTGGTGGATAAGACCGGTGCGGAATTCCCCATCATTAAGGACGGGCCTAATTGCCGGAGTATTTTACTCAATGGCAAAAAACTCAACTGGTTGGATCGGCAAAGAGATCTGAATCGTCTGGGTCTGTGGGGCGTGCGCATGTATTTCACCACGGAAAGCCCCCGGGAAGTGGATAATGTACTGGAAAACTATCTGAATCCCACGCCCTTTGATCCCGGCGCTTGCACAAGAGGACTCTATTTACGAGGTTTGGAATAATGGAACTGATACTTGCATCCCAGTCTCCCCGGAGAAAGGAATTGCTGGGATTGTTCCGCTTGCCCTTTGTGATTCGGGTGGCGGATATTGACGAAACCATGGAAAAAACGGCGGCACCCTATGATGAAGTAGCTCGTGTCAGCCGGGAAAAAGCCTTGGCAGTAACCAGAGATGAGGACGACATCGTCATTGCTGCGGACACCATTGTTGTATGTGAAAACAAGGTGTTGGGCAAGCCTCGTTCTCCGGAAGAAGCGGTTGCCATGCTTAGCCTGCTGTCCGGTCGGGATCATCAGGTGATGACCGGTATGACGGTGCTTAAAGGCGATGTGTGCAAGTGCTGCACAGAGGTTACGGACATCCATTTTCGAGAATTGTCCGAAAAAGAAATCGCCGCCTATGTGGCCACGGGAGAACCCATGGACAAGGCGGGTGCTTACGGTATTCAGGGTGGCGCTGCGTTGTTTGCGGAGAAAATGGTGGGCGATTACTACAACGTAATGGGCCTTCCGGTCTGTAAACTGCGACAGATGCTTTTTGAAATCGCACCGGAACTGTTTTAAGGAGTTATTATGCGGTATTTATTCACAAAAAAAGTGAAAATCGTACTGATCGTGGCGCTGTTGCTTACCGGTGGTCTGGCAGTGGCATCCAATTTACTGGGTACCACTATCGGTGATCTGGTAGTGCAGGCTGTACTGACACCTTTGCGGGCCGGCGCCAGCGCACTGACGGATCAGGCGGAAAATATCTACGACTATATTTTCAAATATGAGCAGCTGGCTGCGGAAAATGCTGCACTGAAGGAAGAATTGTCCCAAATTCAGGAGAATGACCGGGATGCGGCATCTGTCAAGCGGGAAAATGACCGCTTGCGGGAACTTTTGGAGCTGCAGAAGGAACATGAGGATTATAAACTGGTGGACAGCTATATTATCTCATGGGATTCTACGGATTGGTCCTATTCCTTCACTGTCAATAAGGGTACCAACGCCGGTATTGAAACGGGCATGTGTGCCATTACGGAAAGCGGTGCGGTGGTAGGTGTTGTATCTGAGGTAGGCCGGAATTATGCGGTGATTACCTCCGTACTGGACTCATCCTTGGATATCAGTGCAACCATTGCTTCCTCCGGTTACTCCGGAATTGTTCGGGGTAGTTACGCCAGCGGTCAGGTGGGCATGTTGCGCATGGATTATCTGTCCTCTGCTGCAGTTGTCCGGAAGAACGATCAGGTTGTGACTGCCGGATCTACAGTTTATCCCCGAAATCTGATTTTGGGCAATATCGTGGACTGGGACATCAATGACAACGGCCTTGCCAAGTACGCAATCCTCAAGCCGGCTGCTGATATTGAGTCTTTGGAGCAGGTGTTTATTATCACAGACTTTGACGCGGAGTAAAACTATGCTGTTTAAACGCAAACATGAATTTAAGCCTGACCGCACAGACGGCGGCCTGTTGAAAAAACTGTACCTGACGCCCGTTCAGCGAAAAAAACTGCTGAAATGGACCTTGATCAGTTTTGTTTTGCTGGTGCTATCTTTGCTGCAGGATGTGGTTTTGTCCCAGGTCAGCATCCATGGGGCGACCTTTGCATTGGTGCCTTGCGGTATTTTGATGTGCGCAATGTTCTTCCAGCCGGAGACCACTGCCATCTTTACCCTGACGGCTTCCATGCTGTACTATTTTTCCGGAACATCTCCCGGGACTTTCAGCATTGCATTGCTGACGGTTTTGGGAACGCTGCTGAGTATTTTCCGTCTGGGATATCTGCAGCGTTGCTTTAGTGCGCTGTTTTTATGTGCAGCTGTGGGCATGTTGGGCTATCAACTGCTTACATTTGCCGTCGGCTGCTTTTTGGGAAGCACAATTCCGGCTCGATTTGGCGTTTTTATGCTCTGCGGTGTACTGTCTGTGGCGGTGATGCCGGTACTGTATCCCATTTTTTCACGCATCAGTAACATTGGAGGAGAAACATGGAAAGAATAACCCGTCGCCGTGTGACCATTCTGATGACACTGTTCTTCCTGCTTATCGGCTTTTTTGCCCTGCGGTTGTATGATCTGCAGATTGTGCAAACCGGCGGCGATACGGACAATGTCAAAAAATTCTATACGGTCACCCGGGTGAAGGCTGCCCGAGGTGATATACTGGATCGCAACGGCAATGTGCTTGTGACCAATCGGGCGACCTATGACATGGTTTTCAATCATTTTGTTACCCTGAGCAACGGCAATGCCAACGATCATCTTCTGAAACTGGTACATCTGTGCCGAGAGATGGGGATTACCTACAATGAGCATTTCCCTATCACTATGGATGCGCCCTTTAAGTATACCCTCAGCGAACTAAACACAGCGGGGCAGAACCATTTTCAGGCCTATTTGCCGGTGGTTGCCGGTGGTCTTGACTCGGATATTACTGCGCCGGTGCTGATGCGTGCGCTGCGGGAATATTACGATATTCCTTCCCATTGGTCCGATGCGGATGCACGGGCTGTTATCGGCTTGCGCTACGAGCTGCGTCTGCGGCAAGGCATTACGAATCTGCCGAACTATGTCTTCATGGAAGATGTGAACAATACGGTGTTAGCGGCAATTCTGGAGCTGGGCACGCCCGGCTTGAATCCGGAAGAATCCATGGTTCGTGTGTACAATACCGAGTATGGCGCACATATTTTGGGCTATATCGGTTCTATTACCTCCGAGCAATGGCAGAAGATTTATAAGGCAAAACCCGGCTACGAAATGGACGCCCTGGTGGGGCAGAGTGGTCTGGAGGAAGCCTTTGAGGAATATCTGCATGGCGTTGACGGCTATCGGGTTGACGTGGTTACATCCGACGGTACGCTGATCGAGCAGTATTATCAGAAAGACCCCAAGACCAATCAGGAACAAAAACCCATCGCTGGCAAGAATGTGGAACTGACCATTGATCTAAACCTACAGACCACGGCTGAGGAGCAGCTGGAGGCGCTGATCACGGAGCTGCGAAACAAACCGGATACAACCCCCAATGATGATGAAATCCCCGATGGCGCAGATGCCGAAGGTGGCAGCGTGGTGGTTATGGATGTTAAGACCGGGCAGATCCTGGCCTGTGCCAGCTATCCTACCTACAATCTTTCCACCTTCCGTGAGGATTACAACGAGTTGTCCAAGGATCCATTGGCGCCCATGTTCAATCGGGCACTGATGGCAACCTATGCCCCTGGTTCTACCTTTAAGATGAACATGGTGGTGGCGAGTATCAATTCCGGTGCGATTGGTTCGTATACCACCATTAAGGACCAGGGCGTTTTCCGGAAATATCCCGGATTTACCGCCAACTGTTTAACCTGGACCAATAATCACCGAACCCACGGTGATGTCAGCGCGAGATATGCGCTGCAGGTTTCCTGCAACTATTATTTCTATGAGTTGTCGGAGCGGGTGAACTGGGATGTAGTGGATGCTACAGCAAAGGCCTTTGGTTTGGGCGAAAAAACCGGCGTGGAGCTGTTTGAATACACTGGCTATCGTGCAAACGCTGAGACTAAGAAGCTATTGCATACCGCAGAAGGTGAAAGCGGTTGGTACCCTGCTGACCGAATCATGGCTTCTATCGGCCAATCGGATAACCGGTTCACGCCTCTGCAGTTGTGTGTATACACCTCTACTTTGGCAAACCGGGGTGTGCGGTATAAAGCGACCTTCCTGAATCGGGTGGTTTCCCCGGATTACACGCATCTGGAACTGGTGAATGAGCCGGTGGTGGTCAGTCGCTTTGATATTTCTGACGATGCGTACAGAGCCTATACGCAGGGTATGCGTGATGTGGTTACCGCTGGTACTGCCAAGAGCGTTTTGGGCAAGTATCCCATTGCAGTGGCGGCCAAGACCGGTACTGCAGAAACCGATTCCGGCGGATCGGACAACGGTGCATTTGTTTGCTATGCGCCCTATGACAATCCGGAGATCGCAATCGTGGTTTACGGCGAAAAGGCCGGCCATGGTAGTACCATGGGTCAAATCGCAAAGGCGCTGCTGGATACCTATTTCCAGGATGAGATCGTAGGTGACATGACTCCCGGCGAAAATGAGATGACGTAATAAAAAGGACCTGTTGCATGTGCAACAGGTCTTTTCTGTCGTTATTTATTTCTTCAGGAATGCGTCGATGGCAGCAGCGCCCTTCTTGCCGGCACCCATTGCCAGAATGACAGTGGCAGCACCGGTAACGGCATCACCGCCGGCAAACACGCCCTCACGGGTGGTCATTTCATTCTCGTCCACGATCAGGCAGCCCTTGCGGTTGGTGTCCAGACCGGGGGTAGTGGAGCGGATCAGGGGGTTGGGACTGGTACCCAAGCTCATGATGACGGTGTCTACATCCAGAATGAACTCGCTGCCCTCGATCTCAATGGGGCGACGACGACCGGATGCGTCCGGTTCGCCCAGCTCCATGCGAATGCACTTCATGCCGCAGGCACGGCCGTTTTCATCCCCGATGATCTCGATAGGATTGCACAGAGTCTTGAACTCAATGCCTTCCTCCTTGGCATGGTGCTGTTCTTCCAGACGGGCGGGCATTTCGGCTTCGCCACGACGGTAGACGACGTACACATTCTCAGCGCCCAGACGCATTGCGCAACGGGCAGCGTCCATTGCCACGTTACCACCGCCAACAACAGCCACGTTCTTGGACTTGATGATGGGTGTGTCGTAATTTTCGTCGTATGCCTTCATCAGGTTGGTACGGGTCAGGTACTCGTTAGCGGACATGACACCCTTCAGACTCTCACCGGGGATGTTCATGAACATGGGCAGACCTGCACCGGAGCCAACAAATACGGCCTTGAAGCCCATATCAAACAGCTCGTCAATGGTCAGAACACGGCCAATGACCATATTGGTCATGACCTTAACACCCTGCGCTTCCAGCTTGGTGATCTCATTGGCAACGATGGCCTTGGGCAGACGGAATTCAGGAATGCCGTATACCAGAACGCCACCGGCGGTATGTAAAGCTTCGAACATGGTCACTTCGTAGCCAAGCTTTGCCAGGTCAGATGCAGCGGTCATGCCGGCAGGGCCAGATCCGACAACTGCGACCTGCATACCGTTGGATGCAACCTTTTCAGGCATTGCGTTAACATTCTCACGATACCAGTCCGCTACAAAGCGCTCCAGACGGCCAATGGCAACGGGTTCGCCCTTGATGCCACGGACACAACGAGCCTCGCACTGGGTTTCCTGAGGGCAGACACGGCCGGACAGAGCGGGCAGAGCGTTGGTGGAGGTGATGATTTCGTAAGCGGCCTTAAAGTCGCCTTCTTCCACCTTGGCAATAAATTCGGGGATGCGCACATTCACCGGGCAACCCTCAACACACTTGGGATTCTTGCACTTCAGGCAACGGCCGGCTTCGGCAATGGCCATTTCTGCAGTGTAACCCAGGGTAACTTCTTTGAAATTCCGGGCGCGGACCTTGGGATCCTGCTCGGGCATGGGAGTTTTGGTCAAAGTCATGTTTGCCATTGCAAGAACCTCCTTACTTGATCAGCGCCTTGCCCATGGCTTCCATGCGGCAGGCGTGGGTTTCGGTAACTTCAGCTTCCCGGGTGCGGTACAAACTGTTACGGCTCATGAGTTCAGCAAAGTCGACCTTGTGACCGTCAAATTCAGGGCCATCCACACAGGCAAATTTGGTTTCACCGCCTACAGTGACACGGCAGCCGCCGCACATACCGGTGCCGTCCACCATGATGGGGTTCAGGGAAACGGAGGTATGTACACCGAAGGGCTCGGTGGTCTTGCAGACGAATTTCATCATGGGCACGGGGCCAATGGCCAGAACCTCGTCAAAGGTTTCGCCGGCTTCCAGCATTTCCTGCAGGGGCTGGGTGACCAGACCATGTCGGCCGTAGGATCCATCGTCGGTCATCATGATCAGATTATCGGCAACAGCCTTAAATTCGTCTTCCAGAATGACAATATCCTTGCTGCGGAAACCAACGATAACGGTGACTTCTGCGCCGGCTTCCTTGAAAGCGGCTGCAGAGGGAAGGGCAATAGCACAGCCGACGCCACCGCCGACCACACAGACCTTCTTCTTGCCTTCCACAGGAGTGGGCTTGCCCAGAGGACCGACGAAGTCACGGATATAATCGCCCTCGTTCAGGCTGCCCAGAGCCTTGGTGGCAAAACCAACCTTCTGGAAAATGATGGTGTCAGTACCCTTCTCTCGGTCGTAACCGGCAATGGTCAGGGGTACACGCTCGCCCTTTTCATCAATACGGAAAATGATGAACTGGCCGGCCTTGGCTTTCTTGGCAATAAAAGGAGCGTGAATATCCATCAAGGTGACGGCACTGTTCAGTTCCTTTTTACGGACGATTTGAAACATATACTGATCCTTCTTTCTCAGTGTAATCAACAATAAAAGGGCCAAAAACCCACGGATACATTATAATTCCAAAGGCCGCATTTGTCAAATATATATCGGTAAAAAAGTATCATTTTCGGAGAGGAATTACTGCGCAGGAAAGGAGATATATACCTTTCCCGGTTGGGGGGTGACGCCGCGCAGGGCGGCAAGCTGGGAAACGGTGATAAATTGGAAGCCATCCTCGTGCAAGCGGTCAATAATGGAAAGGGCGGCATCCACAGAAGAATCCGACAGATCGTGGAGCAAAATAATATCCCCGTTGCGCACCTGGCTGACTACAGCCGCTTCTACAGCCGCTGCATCGTGTACCGCCCAATCCCGGGGATCCACAGACCACAAAAGCAGGGCAAGATCTTCTTGGGCAGCTACTTGCTCCAATAGAGGTGTACTGCTGCCTCCCGGCGGGCGCAGAAAAACTGCCTCGCAGCCATCCGGGAGCAACGCTTGCGTGTCGCGAATCTCCTGCAAGAGTTCCTTCCGGGAGAGCTTGGCCATATCTTTGTGGCTGTAGCCGTGCAGACCAATCTCGTGTCCGGCTTCGTGAATTTGCGCAGCCAATTCCGGGTAGATTTTCAGTCGGTAACCACACAACAAAAAGGTGGCACGCACCTGCCGTTCTTCTAAACCGGTCAGCAATCTCCGGGTGAAGCGCCCGGAAGGGCCATCGTCGAAGGTAAGCGCCACATATTTCCCCTCTTCCGCGCGGGCGGAGGGAAATACCAGCAGGCTCAGGCATACAATTATGGACAAAATCCGTCGCATTTTCTCACTTCCTAAATAAAAATGGATGCTGCTTTACTTTTCCCCGGAAAATTGATATAATGCAAAAAAAGCAGAAAAGAGGTGCGCCATGGGTCGGGAATTTGAACTGAAATTTAATGGAACAGAATCTGCATTGGAAGAAATTCGGACGTTGTGGCAGGATTGGGAAGAAATTTCCATGGAAACCACCTATTTTGATACGGAAAACGGAAAATTGTCTGCAGAAAAATGCACGTTGCGTCGACGCATGGAAAACGGCATTTCAGTTTGCACCATGAAAACCCCTTGTGCCGGCTTCGGCCGTGGCGAATGGGATGTAAAAGCACCCTGGAATGAAAAAACTGCCATGGCACTGTTTGCGGCCGCGGGGAAGGAAAATATTTCCTTTGAAAAATTGATTACAGTATGCGGTGCCCGGTTTACCCGATTGGCCAAAACAGTAGAATTACCGGGATGCACCGTGGAAATCGCACTGGATCGGGGCGTTTTGATAGGGGGCGGCAAGGAAATCCCTTTGTGTGAAGTGGAAGTTGAATGCAAATCCGGCTCGGAAGCAGCTGTTACAGCGTGGGCGAACCGATTGGCAGAGCGCTTTGGGTTACAACCGGAAACCAAGAGCAAATTCCGCCGGGCGTCGTTGCTTGCAAAAGGAGAATGATATGGGTAAGTTTGCCGCACTTTTTGAAAAATATGACCGTCTGGTTTTGTTTGATACGGAAACCACCGGTTTGCAATTTTCCCGGGATGAGATCATCGAATTTGCTGCGATTGTGGTGGAAAGCCGCAATGGCGAGCCTACAGTGATTCAGGAGTACGACGAGCTGGTATCCCTGACACCGGGAAATTCCGTGCCGCCGGTGATTCAAAATTTGACAGGCATTACCACCCAGGATATTCTGGAGCGGGGTCTTTCCAAGGCGCGGGTATGCCGGGATATCGGAGAAATGATGGCAGGAAATACATTACTGCTTGCATACAATGCCCATTTTGACCTGAGTTTCCTTTATTATATGCTGCTGCGGGATGGAGATCCTATGATCCTCAAGGGCAAGGACAAGCTGGATCTTTTGACGGTTTACAAAGATCGCAGAGCGTATCCGCATAAGCTGTGTAACGCCATTGAAGCCTACGGCCTTGCAGGTAAGGTGGTTAATTCCCACCGGGCGGTGGACGATGTATTGGCAACCTTGAAGGTAATGGAGGAAATGGAAGCGGAACGGGATGATCTGATAAGTTATGTAAACCTGTTCGGCTACAATCCCAAATACGGCATTGACGGCAAACCCATTGGCACAGTTACATACAAGCCTCAGGGCTTTGAACCTGGCAAAGCATTGTACTTATAAGGAGGCAAATATGGCAGAGAATATTCTGGTCATTGGCATTGCAGGTGGTACCGGCAGCGGCAAAACCACCCTGATGGAAAATATTATGGCAAAATTTGAAGGCATGGTCACGGTACTCAGCCATGACAATTACTACAAGCGCCATGATGAACTGACCTTTGAAGAACGCAGCGGCCTGAACTATGATGAGCCGGATGCCATTGAAACATCTTTGATGGTGGAGCATTTGCTGCAGCTGAGAAAAGGACAAGCCATTGATTGTCCGGTATATGATTTCACCCGGCACAACCGCAGCGACGAGACCGTTCGTTTGGATCCCAAGCCGGTCATCATTGTGGAGGGTATTCTGATTTTTGAAAATGAGCCCCTGCGGGAGCTGATGGATATCCGTCTATACGTGGATACAGATGCGGATGTGCGCCTTTGCCGCCGCATTAAGCGAGATGTAAACAAGCGTGGACGTACCTTGGAGTCGGTGCTGAATCAGTATCAGACCACGGTCAAGCCCATGCATGAAAAATATGTGGAGCCCAGCAAAAAATTTGCCAATCTGGTAATTCCGGAGGGCGGTAAGAATATGGTGGCACTGGATATGATTCTGGGCCGTATTCAAAAGCACTTGGACGGCGCAAATGCCGTTTAAAATAAGGAGGAAACGAATATGATTATTTGTCCCTGGAAGGATATTGCGCGTTATGAGGCTATTATCCCCGGCCTGAAGGAGGCTGTGGAGCTGATTGCCGGCTTGGAAAATCTGGAGCCTGCTACCTATCCTCTGGCATGTGGCGGTCGTGTGCTGGTACAAAACATCACCACGAAGAGCGCCGAAGGCGCACTGCTGGAAGCTCACAAGAATTTTCTGGACATCCAGTACATTCCCGAAGCTTGCGAGACCATGGGTTGGGCACCTATTGAAAAGCTGGAAAATGCCAAGCCTTACAACGATGTGAAGGATGTTTGGCATTTCGAGGGTGATTTCGATTTGGTGGATATTCGTCCCGGTTATTGCTATGTGGTTTATCCTGAAGATGCTCACGCACCCGGCGTGCATCGTGAGGAAGTCAAGCAGTACAGCAAGATCGTTGTAAAACTTCCCTGCAAGTAAAATAAAAAGCGGAGGCAAATGCCTCCGCTTTTTGACTTATTTTGCAAGATTTTGAATCCATACACCGCTGCGTACCATAAGACCGCCAACAATGCTTTTGATCACTTCCGCACCTTGACAGATCAAGTACAGCGGAATAATGGGCAGTGTGGTAAAACGGCTGAGAATGAATGCCAAAGGCACCAACAGCCCCCACATGAAGCCACAGTCAAACAAGAAGGTAATACCGGTTTTTCCACCGGAACGCAATGTGAAATAAGCGGCGTGGACATAGGCGTTAAAGGGAATCATCACAGAGGAGATCACGATCAGCTTAGTCGCCAGAGAACGCACCTGATCGGTGGTGTTGTACAGTGTTGGGAAAATACCTGCAAAGGCGGCACATACACCGCCAAATACGGCACCGGCAACTATGGACAGAAAACAGAGCTTGCGGTTATAGTCCCGCACCTCTGCTTCGTGGGTGCTTGCACCCAGCATTTGTCCCATAATGATGCCAACACTGTTACCCATGGCAAGATAAGACACACTGGCAAGATTCCAGATGGTATTGCTGATATTCATTGCCGGCACAACGTTCAGTCCGCAGGTGGAATAGCACTGATTGACAATGGCAACACCGATTGCAAACAGACATTCATTGACCAAAAGAGGAGAACCTCTGCGGATGATGCTGCCCAAAAGCTGACCGGGCAGGTATATGGACCGGTATGCACCCTTGATGAAGGGGCATTTTTTGTGGTTCAGATGTGTCCAACCGGCTACAATGGCCAATTCCACAAAACGGGAAATCACAGTTGCCAGCGCTGCACCTTCCACACCCATTGCCGGCACACCGAAATGACCGAAAATGAAGATGTAGTTGAGAATCAGGTTGACAAACACTGCGACAATGCCTGCTACCATGGGAACAACGGTCTGACCGGTCTCCCGGAGGGTGCCGCAATAGGCATTGCTCAAGGCAAAGGGGAAAAAGCCCAGAAGCATTATAAACAAATAGTCCTGGCCGTAGCGCAGCACCTGCGCAGCCTCTGCAGGATCACCTTCGCCCTGAAGATACAGACCAATCAACGATTCGTCTGCAAAAGACAGAATCATGCACCAAAGGACTACCAGCAAGACGCTTATCATCGCCTTAAAGCGGAAAGTGTAGCGCACACCGGTGGTATCGCCTTTTCCGTGGAATTGGGCGGTGAAGATACCTGCCCCGGCATTTGCACCAAAAATGCACAGATTGAAGATAAACAGCAGCTGGTTTACAATGGAAACACCGCTCATTTGCAGCGTGCCCACCTGGCCAACCATGATATTATCCAGCAGGGAAACAAAGCTGGTAATGGCACTTTGTATGACGATGGGGATCGCAACTCCCATTACCCGGCGGTAAAACGCCCGGTCGCCAATATATCTTTTGAACATAGTTACCTCAGAAAATTACAGTTCCTTACCACCCAGGAAAACACGCTTGCCGGTGTAGTCGCTGCGGCATACGATAAAGTCAGCGCAATGACCGGTGGTGATAGAACCTACTTGATCCTGCACGCCCAAAGCGCAAGCGGGATTGTAAGTAGCTGCACGAACAGCATCTGCTTCGGGAATGCCGAAGAGGATGGCATTGACCATACCCTGATAGAGATTGGTGGCAGCGCCGGCGATGGTTCCGTCAGCAAGCTTAGCCACACCGCCGGAAAGGGTTGCCATCTGACCACCCAGCTCATATTCACCGTCGGGCATACCACAGCAACGCAGAGCGTCGGAAATCAGCACCATACGATGTGCACCAAACATGGAAAATGCCAGACGGACAGAAGCAGGGTGGACGTGCAGACCGTCACAGATCAGCTCTGCACGAACCTTGGGATTCTCAACGGCTGCGGGGATCACACCGGGGTTGCGGTGATGGATACCGGGCATGGCATTGTACAGATGGGTCAGGTGGGTTGCGCCCTTGGAGAAAGCCTCCTTGGCATGGTCATAGTCAGAGTCGGTATGCGCGACAGAAACGGTGCACAGCTTGCTGGCCTTTTCCACAAATTCTGCAGCACCGGGCAGCTCAGGAGCAATGTCCACAATGCCAACCAAACCGCCACATGCATCGTACAGCTTTTTAAAACCGTCAAAATCAGGCTCTTTCAGGTAGTCGGCATTCTGTGCGCCACGCTTGGCATAGGAGAAATAAGGACCTTCCATGTGGATACCCAGCACCCGGGCGCAGCCTTCGGGGGCGTCGTCGTGGAGCTTCTTGGCATTGAGGAATGCCTTTTCCAGAGTTTCGTAGGGCAGAGTCATAGTGGTGGGGGCAAAACCGGTAATGCCACTCTCAGCCAGATATTTTGCCTCCTGCTTCAGCTCCTCGTACTTGCCGTCAGAAGCGTCGGCCAGCATACTGCCGTGGATGTGGGCGTCGATCAGACCGGGAATGACGGTTGCGCCTTCCAGATCAATGGCATCCTCCGGTACTTCCTGGGGCAGAACAGCGCCAAAACGGCCGTCTTTTACCTCAAATGCACCGGTGCGGAACTGAAAATCAGAACAGAAAATTCGCGCGTTTTTGTAAAACATAAGCGTCCTCCTAAAGATAAGGCAGCGGAAAGCCGCTGCCTTGTTGGTTTATTTGCGGATATCAGGCAGACTGGCGGCAGCAGCGCTCTGGCCTACACGGCGGGTATTTTCGTCGGGGAGCATGACCTCGCACTTTTCGTACATAGCGGGCCATTCGTTTTTCAGAACCTCCTGACAAGTAGCGAGAATGGTATCGCCACCCTTGCCGGACATGACACGACCCAGTAGCATCAGGTGCTGAATGTCATAGAACTTATTGTACAGCACAACAGTGTGTGCAAGGTAAGTACCGATATCCTTGAAGATAGCCTGGGCGCGTGCGTCGTCAGCCTCCATCAGCTTCTGGACAACCTTCAGCTTTTCAGCAGGAGTCAGAGCAGGATCCAGCTCAATGCCTGCACGGGGTGCCAGCTTAATGACAGCATCCTGAGAGAAATACTTACAGCCAACACCGAAGTCGGTGGACCACTCGTCCTGCATAGCTTCTTCGCTCAGGTCAACGGGTGCAAAGGCAAGCTCGGAAATCCAGCCCAGAACATTTTTATCCTTGTCAACATAGCCCACAGCTTCGCTGGTACCCATGGCCAGACCCATGATATTACCGCAGTTCATGCCCATAGCACCGGCCAGAGCAGAAACATCACCGTCGTTGGCAACCACAATGGGTACATCGCCAATCTCAGCGGCTGCACGGTCAAAAACAGTCTTGACCTCTTCCCAACGATCTCTGGGAACACAGTAGAAAATGCTGGAAATCATAGGTGCATTGCCAACAAATACGCCGGCAGAGGAAACACCGATACCGTCAACACGGGGCATCTTGGAAGCGGCAGTGCGGAAGGAATCCAGAATACCCTCGTACTGATAGGAGGGATCGGGATTGGTCTTGGGATGCCAGACAACTTCCTCGGAGTAAACACATTCGCCGTCGATCACAGCGGATACCTTCCGGTCAGATCCGCCGGCGTCAAAGCCGATGCGGCAGCCGTCCAGGTGACCGCCCAGAGGACGGGGAGACTCGTTTGCAGCAGGGCAAGCATCCAAGGGCAGATCCAGAATGGTCAGTTCCTTTTCATAGAGCTTTTGGAAGAAATCATAGTCAAATGCCCGTGCGCCTTCTGCGCTGTAAGCAGCCTGGAGCTGCTTTGCAATGTCGCTGCAGCCGCAGATATAGACCTTGAAACCACCGATGGACCACAGCAGGAACTTCATGTAGCGCTCCACATAGCGGTAGTCAGCCTTTGCCATTTCAGGTGTACCGTGGATAAAGGTGTGACGGACGGAAATCTGACCTTCCTGCCGTTCCACAGCAATGGCGATAGGCATTTTGGCGTCCTTCAGATAGGCATCCATCCAAACACCAAAGGGAATGAAACCGGGGTCCAGAGCGGGGACATTTTTCAAATCAAACTTTACGCCTAAGTATTCCATAATTACCTCCATTATTTACTGACCGATGCGCGGACCTTTGCCACGATGCGGTGCATATCTTCCATTTTTTCTTCCATATCTGCCACTAGCTTCAGCTGGGTGCGAGCCCGAACCAGATTGTGCTCGGGGTAGGCTATTTTAAAGTACAAGTCGCCGTCTATGTAGTCCTTCAGGAAACGAAGACCAACTTCCAAGGTCATGATCAATGCGCCCATGGGGAGCATTTCCACCTCTTTGTCCGTTAGCTTTGTGGCAGCTTCCAGGAAACCGCGGGTATATACCTCGAACATGTGCAGATCCATGGACATTTTGCTCAGATCCTGCTCATCCTCAGCAGCGGTTGCGGCACCAAAACGAATGGAGTCACCAAAATCGTGGGCACTTAAGCCGGGCATGACCGTATCCAGATCCAGCACACACAGTGCCTTGCGGGTTTTGCGATCCAGCAGAACATTGTTCAGCTTGGTGTCGTTGTGGGTGACGCGCAGGGGAAGCTCACCGGCAATGCGCATTTTTTGCAAAGTGCTGCCGATCTCCTCGTGCGCCAGGACAAAATCAACCTCATCCTTTACACCTGCCAGCCGACCCAAGGGGTCCACTGCGATGGATGCTTTGAACTGGCGGTAGCGATCGATGGTGTTGTGGAACTCCGGAATGGTTTCGTACAGAGTTTCTGCGGGGAAATCCGACAAAAGCTCCTGAAAACGACCAAAGGCAATACCGCTTTGGTAGAAATCCTCGTCACTTTCCGGTGCATCCAGACAGAAGCCTTGCATAAAGTCATACATTCGCCAGAAATCGCCTTCCGTATCCCGGAAATAGGAGAGGCCCTTTTTGGTATAGACGAAATGCATGGCCATTCGCGGATCTTCCACCCGCTGCCGCAGATAATTCGTGACAGCGGTCACATTGGACATCAGCCGGATGGGATTGCGGAAAACGTATTTATTGACTTTTTGCAGAATGTATTCTGCACCGGTATCTGTTGTAACCTTAAATGTGCTGTTGATGTGCCCGTGACCAAACTCACGCCAGGAAACGGGGGTGCCATCCAGCAGGAAGGCAGCAGTTAGTTGCTTGATATGCAAAACAATCACCTCGATGGGATATTTTGACAGAGTCATACACAATGAATACTATCACAAAACTTCGAAAAAAGCAAACCAAAATGCATTTACAAGCGGTATAGATAAACACTTGGTTAATATATGATAAAAAGTGCCCGGGTGACACTTGTCCGACAGATAAAATTGCAGAAATTTTCTGCAAACACGCAAAAAAATCCGGATGCACATTGTGCATCCGGAAAGAAAGGATATTTTACTTGATGACCTTGAAATAGACCAGCAGAGCCAGAATAATACCGCCCACGGCGTATACATCCACGATGATACCGACGATCTTCAGGATCAGACCAATTACGGCACCAATCAGGGGAATCCAACCCAACAGCCAGCTTACCAGGAAGCCAACCACAGCGCCAATCACAGCGACTACCAGGTAGACAATCAGAGCGGTGATAAGGGGGTTCTTTTCCTTTGCTGCGAAAGCATGGGGGAAAACTTGCTTCAAAATATCCATAGTTATTTCTCCTTATTATGTAATTCTTCCGGATAACTCACAGAAGACAGATCCCTATGGGGTCTTTACTATTATTATATAGAGCGAAATTAAAAATTGCAACTGTTTTTCCGTTTATACAGACACATTTCGTAAGCAATGCCGTTTTCTTCCCCGGATTGGAGAATTTCCGCAAGAACCCAGTTCTCGTCTTTATCCAGATTGGGAAAGAAGGTGTCGGATTCGATTTGGGTGTGCACCTTGGTGACATAGGCGGTGTTGCATAGGGGGAGCATCTGCTGATAGATGCTGCCGCCTCCAATGACCATGGCTCTTTCTGCGGTCTGTGCCAGCTGTGCGGCTTCTTCGGGGGATGCGGCCATGGTAAAACCGGGGTAGGCTCGTTTTGTTCTGGTTAACATAACATTCAAACGACCGGGCAGAGGCTTTTGTTCAGGGAAGTCCTCCACGGTGCGTCTGCCTACGATGACCATGGCACCCCGGGTAGTTTCCCGGAAAAACTTTCGGTCAGCAGACAGCGCAATGGACTGCGTGCCGTCCTTACCGATGCCCCAGTCGTCATATACTGCAACAATAAGTTCCATAGAAACACCTCAAATAGCCATGGGGATTTCAAAGTCAAAGGGATGGAACTGATAGTCTTCCACCTTAAAGCTGTTCTTGGTGAACGCATAGAAATCAGTGATACTCTCGTCCATGGAGAATTTCGGGGCGGGGAAGGCCTCGTTCTTCAGCATTTCCTTCACCATGGGAATGTGCCGGTCATAAATGTGGCAGTCAGCAATCACATGGATCAGCTCGCCGACCTTCAGCCCGGAAACCTGGGCCATCATGTGCATCAACACTGCATATTGGACGACATTCCAGTTGTTGGCGGTGAGCATGTCCTGAGAACGCTGATTCAGAATGCCATTCAGGGTGTCGCCGGTGACGTTGAAGGTCATGGAGTAGGCGCAGGGGTAGAGATTCATGTCGTGCAGGTCGTCGAAATTGTAAATATTCGTAAGGATTCGACGGGAATTGGGGTTATTCTTCAAGTCGTACAGCACCCGATCCACCTGATCAAATTCGCCCTCGGCATACTGGTGCTTGACGCCCAGCTGATAGCCGTAGGCTTTGCCAATGGTGCCGTCCTCGCCTGCCCATTCATCCCACACATGGCTGCCCAGCTGGTCGATGCGGTTGGATTTTTTCTGCCAGATCCACAGCAACTCATCCACAGCACTCTTCCAATAGGTGCGGCGCAGTGTCATGATGGGAAATTCCTCCGCCAAATTATAGCGGTTGACTACGCCGAATTTTTTGATAGTGTGGGCAGGTGTTCCGTCGGGCCAGTGAGGACGAACCTCCAAGCCCTCGTCGGAAAAGCCATTCTCCAAAATATCCAGGCATGTTGCGCGATAAAGTTCGTCTGCTTTGCTCATAAAAGACACCTCTTCTGCGTTTTTCTGTATTATAGCACATAAAAATCAATTTTGATAGAGGAATATACATTATAATACGTATTTTTTACCAGAAACCCTTGTCCGTGTTTCAAAATCAGAGTATAGTTACAATAGAGGATCTGAAAGTATGGTGACAATGGGGGATAACAATGTACCACAACGGAGATTACGATGTTCTAAGCACAACTTTTGATTCAAAAATTCTCAATGCTAGAGATACCTATTGTTGGGCAAGTTTAGACGGAATTGGTCCAGCATATTTCTTTGGTATAAGTGATGCAAATATCTATATGATTCAAATTATTTGAGGTTTACTATGAAAGCAAAAAAAGCATATATTTATTGGACTCACCCAGTGAGAAAGTACCAAGCACTGCCGATAGGAACGAAATATTTCCCTCATATTATACGTGAAGACGATCCAAAACAAGAACATTGGAGTGTATACTTTATAATCACAGAGGAAAATTGTAAAAGCGAAGGTGTGATAGAACTAACGATGTTAGTTGACAACAGAGAAACCCGAGCGTTCTTGAAAACGTTAATGTCCAATACAAAATTCATTCTAACGGAAGCCTACACAGAAGTTGCGCGGGGATATATTTTGTAGTATCGTGTAGCACTTACAATACCATCGGTAATCTGCTGACCGACGGCACATGGACGTATGGCGCAGAAGCGGGAGAATTGTTGTCGTTACCACCAAATAACACCATGACACATACTACGTCTTTTCTAGTGCCTGCAGGGACAACTGTGCTTGTTGGCTATGCAGCACCATTATTTGGTCATTTGGGAGGAGGAGTTCAGTGGTGGATTTCAAGTATATGTTTATGCTAAAAAGTGTTGATGCAGATGAAATAAAAGTGTTTATAGACCTGCTTAATAAGACTATTGCGAGTGTCAACCAAGAATTAAAACTGATACAGGCCGGTGGATATACGAGGTGGGAATTAGAGCATTTGAATGACATTGTTTTACCGGAACTGACAGAACTTCTTGCCTATGCAAAGGAACAAAAAGTGTTCTTTAAGTATGGTATAGAACAGCGAATGTTGGAATCTTTCTACTTGTTAACGGATTCGCCTGCAATGTTAAACTCAACGGAATTGGGGTTGACTATAAAAGAAGTACAAAGAGTATATAACTCTCTATAATCCTATATTTTATCTGCAAGACTAAGCACAGCAACTTGTCCCAGCTCGTGGAATCCATCAACGGTGTAGAGCACACTACAAACTATACCTACGACTACGAGAACCGCCTGACAGAAACCAGCAGCGGTGATATTTCCCAAACCCTCGAATATGACGATTTGGGTCGGTTGGAGGTTACAAAGCTCAAGCAAAACAGCACACAGGTGCTGCTTTCCGAGATTGCATATACCCCCCCGGTCCAACAGCCAATGCCGCCACCTCTCAGCTGTCTCGGATAACCCATAGTTCTCATGAGGGCAATTCGCTGGAAATTTCCTACGAGTATGATAACAACGGAAATATAACCGGAACCATTGCCTGGGCGTGGAATATGTACAGTGATAACCCATACTTTGGTGGGTTTGGCGAGATAAAACAGTCGAAATATCATTACGACACCGCAAATCAGCTGGTTCGTGAGGATAACGACAGTACAGGCAAGACTTATGTCTGGACCTATGACAATGCCGGTAATATCACCAGCAGGAAAGAATATCCCTACATCAGTCACACCGCGGAAGTTACCGGTACACCCACCGCGACCTATACCTATACCTACGGCGACGATTCCTGGGGCGATCTGCTGACCGCCTATAACG
>JAZRRL010000049.1:0-2166 GCA_045650665.1 Faecousia sp.
ATCAACGCACAGGATGCTCTGGCTGTTGTGGATACCTGGCTGCGCAAGGGTGAGGAACCCACCGACGACCAGATTCTGACCATGAACGTCAACGGCGATAGCCGCATCAATACTTTCGATGCTCTGGGCATCGTAGAGAAGTTTGTCAGCGGCAACGAATACGGCGTTGTAACCAAGGCAGCAACCATTACCACTAAGCAGTAATTTCAATATTGGGTGGGAGATTTGCTCTCCCACCCACCCTTTATAAAGGAGTGTTTCTATGGCAGGGAAATTTGAACAAGCAGGCAAGAAGAAAACGAAATGGCCCTGGATTGTGGGTGTCTGCGTTTTGATCGCAGTAATCGTATTGTTGCTGACGCAATGTAATGGGCATGATTCCGGTGCACCGACCCTGATCGTGGAAACACCCCAAAAACTCAGTCTGGCAAATACCGGAGAATTTACGTTGGATGTGACCGTGTCCGATCTGGGGGAGGCCCGGTATCCTGCCATGAGTATGAGCGTCAGTTTTGATGCTTCCCGTTTGGAGTTCCTGAGCGTGGAAGAAGGCAACATTTTTATCCTCAGTGATGAAAACAGCACCGGTCAGCAGCTTCCCGATTGGAGCTGCAATGTGCAAAACAGCAATGATACCGGCCTGATCAACATTATGTACTTAGATATGACCGGCGGTAGAAATGCATTTAGCAGGGAACTTTTGGCAGATGATTACAATGTGATTCTGCGACTGAAGTTCCGGCTGCGGGGCAGTGTTCGCCCCGGCGATGTTCTTGATTTGATCGTAGAAGATGCGGTGTTTGCTGCATCTGACGAAACCCAGAGTCTTGCCATGACTACGGATACCTTGAAAGTAAAGAATGGCAGACTTGTGATTGGAGAATGACGATGAAAAGACTATTCAGCCTTATTCTGGCTTTTACCATAATGATTTCTATGTGTGCCTGCCAGGGAAACTTTGGCAGTGTGAACTTGAATGATTCTATTGCCATCCCTGAGGATGGTATGATCAAAGAAAATATCATCAAACAAATTCAAAGTGAAAATGCCATAGGTGTGTTTGCTGGAGAATCGGGTGGCATCCGCTATGAGTGGACGGTCTTTGGCAGTGACATAGCAGAGCCGAAAGAAATCAACTTGGCAGTCAGCATTACAAAAACCTTGGGTGGTGATCCCAAAGTAACCCTCTCCCAGGCAGAACCTTTTGGTTTCTCTGCGCTGCTGTCTGTGTACCTGGATGAGCATTGGAATGCGCAGAGCGCAACCGGTTATGTGGATGACAAGGAAGTTGTATCTGTTTCCCTCACCGGAAGCAGGGCTACTATCCTGAACATATCCCTGGATGGATCTGTCGGTTCCTTGGTTATCCGTCCGGACGAACTGCCGGAGGAAGAAGTCACTGTTCCCACAACGGAAAGTACCGCCGAGGAAACCACCCAGCCTGCAACCGGCAATGACGATTATCTTTCCAAACCGGAAAACAGCAACGATCAGGTTTATACGAACGGCAAGGATAAGTACAATACCGATCCCGTTCCTCCCGGAAAACCGCAGCCGGTAGAACCGGAGAACCAGGAAGTGGATAAGGGTACAAGCTACACCTGCAGCTTCTCCATCGAGTGTTCCACCATTCTGAATAATCTGGATCTGCTGGACCCCGACAAACTGGAAATGGTTCCCTCCGGCGGTGTGATTCTGAAAAGGACCACCGTGACCTTCTACGAAGGTGAATCCGTCTTCGATGTGCTGCAGCGGGTCTGCAAGGAAAAGGGTATCCATATGGAAGCAGCTTGGACACCCATTTACAACAGTGCCTACGTGGAAGGCATCCACAATCTGTATGAATTCGATTGCGGTGCCCTGTCCGGCTGGATGTACAAAGTCAACGGCTGGTATCCCAACTATGGCTCATCCCGTTATCAGCTGAAAGACGGCGATGTGGTGGAATGGCGCTATACCTGCGACTTGGGTAACGATATCGGTGGCGGTTACGCCGTTGGTGGTTAATATGCAAGACCGCTTTGCAAAGTATCACCCATTGGTGAACTTTCTGTATTTCACTCTGGTGATCGGCTTTTCCATGGCGCTGAATCACCCCCTGGCTCAGGCTATATCCTTTATTTGCGCCTGCATTTATGCGGTGCAGGCCGAGGGGAAGAAGGCGGT
>JAZRRL010000050.1:0-95194 GCA_045650665.1 Faecousia sp.
CAAGATGAAGCTGTACAACCTGCGCGACGGTCTGTCCGAGGTTATCTGGGACCGCTTCTATGAGGATCCCACTCTGATCGCCTACGGCGAAGACTGCCGTGACTGGGGCGGCGCATTCGCTGTGTATCGCGGCATGATGGACGCTCTGCCTCACTGCCGTATCTTCAACTCTCCTCTGGCTGAAGGCGCTATCGTCGGTACCGCTGTCGGTTACGCTCTGTCCGGCGGCCGCGCTCTGGTCGAGCTGATGTACGCTGACTTCATCGGCTGCGCCGGTGACGAAATCTTCAACCAGATGTCCAAGTGGCAGGCTATGTCCGCAGGCATTCTGAAGATGCCTCTGGTTCTGCGTGTTTCCGTAGGTTCTAAGTACGGTGCACAGCACTCTCAGGATTGGACTGCTCTGTGCGCACACATTCCCGGCTTGAAGGTTTGTTTCCCTGCAACTCCCTGGGAAGCTAAGGGCTTGATGGAATCCGCACTGAAGGGCACTGACCCCGTTGTGTTCTTTGAATCTCAGAGAATCTACGATGTGGGCGAGCAGTTCCACGAGGGTGGTGTTCCTGAGGAACGTTATGAGATCGAGATCGGCGACACCAATAAGGTTCGCGATGGTAAGGATATCACCATTCTGACTATCGGTGCTGTTCTGTACCGTGCAATGGATGCAGTAAAGACTCTGTCCGAAAAGTACGGCATGGAGGCTGATGTGATCAACATCCACTCTCTGTCTCCTCTGGACTATACCAAGATCGTAGAATCTGTACGCAAGACCGGTAAGGTTCTGCTGGTTTCCGATGCTTGTGCCCGTGGTTCTTTCCTGAACGATGTGGCCAAGACCATCACTGAGCTGTGCTTCGACGATCTGGATGCACCTCCCGTTGTGGTTGGCGCCCGGAACTGGATCACACCTCCCTTCGAGTTCGATGAATTCTTCTTCCCCCAGGCCAGCTGGATTCTGGATACCATCAATGAAAAACTGGTTCCTCTGGCAGGTTATGAGAATGTTACCACCTGCGACGAAGCGGAAACCATCCGCCGTGCAAAGGCTGGCGTCTGATTTTCATGGAGATCAGGCGTACTGCCAATGCAGGTGTCTTGCTAACGTTGGATGATGTAAATATTTTGCTGGATGGCGTGTGCCGGGAGGTTTACCCCTACCCGGCCACTCCTGCGAATATAAAGCAGGAACTGATTTCCAATCCACCGGATGCAGCGCTTTTTACCCATAATCATCCGGATCATTTTGATCCGGAATACTGCCGGCAAATCAGCAAGCGTGTATATTCTACTGCTCAGGTGGCGGAAAAAATTCCGGACATTGTAAGCCCGGATAAATGTGCCATGATAGGAGAGGTAAGAGTAACCGGTGTGCCTACCCGGCATATGGGGCATTACGGCAAGACGACAGAACATCAAAGTTTTGTGCTGGAAGGCAGTCACACAGTTTGGTTTTTGGGGGATGCATCCCCTACAGAACTGAAAAAGCTTGCAAATTTCCCAAGGCCGGATGTTTTGATGATTCCGTATCCTTATATCAGTACGCCTGCAGCTTTGAAAATGGTAGAAGCATTTTTGCCCTGCAAAATTGTGCTGCTGCACATGCCTTTGCCGGAAAAGGATCCAGAAGGAATTTGGCAAAATGTAAAACCCGGCATAGAACATCTGAAAGCGTATCTGTATGTGCCCGCAATGGGCGAATCCATAAGAATTTAAATCTCTGAAAGGAGAGGTTTTTCAATGATTATTACACAGAAAAAGCCAGTTGAAGAAGTTATGGCTATGGTGGCGGATGCCAAGACTGTCGCTATCGTTGGTTGCGGCAGCTGTGCTACTGCATGCCAGACCGGCGGTGAGCCTCAGATCGCAGAGCTGACCGCAATTTTGGAGCAGGCCGGCAAGAAGGTGGTTGCTACCACGGTTGCGGATTACTGCTGTATGAATCTGGGCGTTAAGACCAAGATGAAGACAATCAATGCTGCTGAACCTGACTGCGTGATTTGTATGTCCTGCGGTGACGGTGTACAGTGTGTTGCAAAAAATGCCAATGACAAGCCTGTTTACCCCTCCAATAACACCATGTACCTTGGCGAAGCCGTCAAGTTCGGTGTTTGGGAAGAAGCTTGCCGCTTCTGCGGTGAGTGCGTGCTGGGTCAGACCGGTGCAATTTGCCCCATTACCCAGTGTGCCAAGAGCTTGGTTAACGGTCCTTGCGGTGGCCAGAAGAATGGCAAATGCGAAGTTAATCCTGAAAATGATTGCGCATGGATCAAGATCTATAAGCGCCTGGAGGCTACCGGTCAGCTGGAAAAACTGACCCAGACCCGTAAGGACAAGGGTTATGGCGATTTTGCCTATCCCAGAACCATTAGCTTGAGGGGGAAGAAATAATGAGCTTGTTGAAAGACGCACTGGAATCCGGCAAATTCGGCATTACTGCCGAAATGGCACCTCCCAAGGGTTATGATTTTACGGAACAAATGGAAGCTGCTGAACTGCTCAAGGGCAAGGTTCACGGCGTGAATGTAACTGATATGCAGTCCGCCAGCCTGAAGGCTACCGGTTTGGGTCTGTGCATTAAGCTGAAGCAGGCAGGTGTGGAGCCTATTCTGCAGATGACTGGCCGTGATCGTAACCGTATGGCACTGATGGGCGATGCATTGGCTGCTGCCAGCTTTGGTATCGACACCATGCTGGCTCTGACCGGTGACCACCCTGTTGTGGGCGACTGCAAGGATAGCAAGCCTGTTTATGATCTGGACTCCGTTGGTATTTTGAAGATGCTCAGCCAGATGGAGGAATCCGGCTGTGACTGTGGCGGCAATGAGCTGGCCGGTGGCGCACCCAAGTTCTACAAGGGCGCATCTGTCACTCCCGTTTACGAGCCGCTGTTCCTGCAACTGAATAAACTGCGTCAGAAGGTGGAAGCAGGTGCGATGTACGTGCAGACCCAGGGTATTTTCGATCTGGATACCTTTAAGCGGTTTATGGAAGAAGTAGACAAGATGGGTATCAAGACCCACATTATGGCGGGCATTATTCCGTTGAAGTCTGCAGGTATGGCAAAGTACATGAACGAAAATGTTCCCGGTATTGATGTACCCCAGGATATGATCGATCGTCTGGCAGCAGCTGCTGCTGAGGGTAAGGAAAAGGGCATAAAGGGCCTGCCCATGCAGCTGGGTATTGAGATGGCAGCCGAAATGATTGCCAAGATCAAGGACGAAAAGCTGTGCGATGGTGTGCATATCATGGCTATTGGCGCTGAAAAGAACGTACCCACTATTCTGGATAAAGCCGGAATTGCCCTTGCTTAATTGGGAGGAAGAAATATGAAGACAAAAGCCGTTCGTATTTACGGTAAAAATGATTTGCGTTTGGACGAAGTCGATCTGCCTGAAATCGGTGCTGACGGTGTCCGCATTCGTGTGATTTCTGACAGCTTGTGCATGTCCAGCTATAAGGCTGCCATCGAAGGCGGTGACCACAAGCGTGTGCCCAGCAACTGCCATGAAAACCCCACTATTGTAGGTCACGAATTCTGCGGTGATATCGTGGAAGTGGGCGAAAACTGGAAGCACAAGTACAAGGTTGGCGATAAGTTCGTTATCCAGCCTGCTCACTACCACAATGGTTCTCAGGAAGCTCCCGGTTACTCCTACAACTACTGTGGCGGTAATGCACAGTATGGTAATGTTCCCATTGAAACCTTGCTGGAGAACTGCCTGCTGCCTTATAACTCTGATACATACTACTACGGCTCTCTGGCTGAGCCCTTGAGCTGTGTTATCGGTACTTTCCATGCAATGTACCACACCAAGGCCGGTTCTTATGTCCATGAAATGGGCATTAAGGAAGGCGGCAAGATGGCTATGCTGGCATCCGTTGGCCCTATGGGTCTGGCTGCTATCGACTATGCCATCCACTGTGATCGCCGTCCCAGCCTGCTTGTTATCACAGATATTGATGAAGCAAGACTAGAGCGCGCTGCTTCTATCTACACTGTGGAAGAAGCTGCTAAGAATGGCATCGAGCTGCACTACGTCAACACCCGTATGGAAAATGCTACTGCCTACCTGCGGGAGCTGTCCGGTGGTACCGGCTATGATGATGTTATCTGCTTTGCCCCCGTCAAACCTCTCATTGAGCAGGCTGACGATATCCTGGGCTTTGACGGCTGCCTGAACTTCTTTGCAGGTCCTACCGACACCCAGTTCAAGGCACCTTTCAACTGGTACAATGTCCACTATCTGTATACCCATGTGGTGGGCACTTCCGGCGGCAATACCAATGATATGCAGGAAGCTATTGAGATGATGAATGCCGGCAAGCTGAATCCCTCTGCACTGGTTACCCATATCGGCGGTTTGAATGCAGCCATCGAAACCACCCTGAATCTGCCTAAGATCCCCGGTGGTAAGAAGCTGATCTACAACCACATTGATCTGCCGTTGACTGCTATTGCAGACTTTGAGGAGGCTGGCAAGACCGAACCTCTCTTTGCTGAGTTGGATAAAATCTGCAAGGCCAACAACAATTTGTGGAGCCCTGAAGCAGAAAAGTACCTACTGGCAAATGCCAAGAAGATCTAATAGAAAAAGCGTCCGGAATTTCCGGACGCTTTCTTTATTTTCTTAGTTGTGCAAGCAACTGGTCAGTATCATAAACAATAGCGGCAGCACCGGCCTCCTGCATTTCTTCCACCAAACCATAGCCCCAGGATACACCGATAGTGGGAATGTGATGGGCATTGGCACCGTTGACATCAAAGGCGGTGTCACCCACCATGACCCAGGGATACTGAGAATCACACTGACTCAGCAAGTAAGAGATGACCTGCTCTTTGGTATCACGGGAGTGATCCAGAGTTGCGCCGCAGATATAGTGAAAATATTTGGCAATGTCGAAATATCTGAGAATTTCCCGTGCCATACTTTCCGGTTTGGAGGTTGCGATGCACAGAATATGACCTTCATTGCGCAAGGCCTCCAGCAATTCCTTTATACCGGGATAGAGCTTGTTTTCATACATACCAATGGGAATAAAACGCTCCCGATATTTTTCCACCGCATCCAGTGCATCCTCAGGTGCAACACCAAATTTCATAAAAGTGTCCGTCAGCGGAGGGCCGACAAATACACGCAGCTCCTCCCGGGGCGGGATGGGAATATTGTAATGCTCCATGGCATAGATGGCGCAGTTAATAATACCTTCACCCGAATCGGTGAGTGTGCCGTCAAGATCAAATAAAATGGTTTTTTTCATAACTTCTCCCAGTGCGATGTGCATTTTAATCATAATAACACAAATTCTGTCGTTTGGCAATTATCCCGTATGAAAACAACCTCCCGCGGACAAAATTTTCCTAAGGAGGCGGATAAAAATGGTAAAAGGCATTACAAAGCAGGTGATCGTGGTGCATTCACCCGACCCGAAACTTTTTGAACAGGCGATCTTTATCCTGAAAGAGGATGCCGTGGGAGAGGGAGTTACCGATGAAATCCTGCTGAAAGAAGCGAAAAGGGCAATAAATCAGCGACAAATCCCCAAAATCGTATCCGGTCCCGTATGGGCCTGTATGGGCGCTGGTGTAACAGGGCTTGTTTGGTTAATAACCCATTTCCTTTGACTTGCGAAATAAATAGGATTGTGGTATAATGCTCCCAAATGAAAGGGGGGCGAGGACATTGAAGATCGGACATTTGGAAATCAACAATCCCATTGCTTTGGGACCCATGGCCGGCGTGACGGATCTGGCATTTCGTACGGTCTGTGCCCAGTTAGGTGCGAATATCACCGTTACGGAAATGGTGTCCTCCCGGGCACTTGTGTATAAGGACAAGAAAAGTGCTGCATTGCTGAAGAAAAACGAAGGCAGTATTTGTGGTGCCCAGATTTTCGGCAATGATCCTGAGGTAATGGCTGAGGGTGCAAGATTGGCGCTTGAGATCTCCGGTTGTGATTTTCTGGATATCAATATGGGGTGTCCCATGCCAAAGATCGCGAACTCCGGCGATGGCTGTGGCTTGATGCGTACTCCGGAGCTGGCAGGTCAAATCCTATCTGCAGTTGTTAAGGCAGTGGATGTGCCGGTAACGGTAAAATGTCGCCTTGGCTGGGATAAGGGCTCTATCAATGTGCTGGATTTTACAAAGCGCATGGAGGATAACGGAGCAGCAATGGTGACGGTTCATGGCCGCACCCGTAGCATGCTGTATTCCGGTGTGGCAGATTGGGATATGATTGCGAAAGTAAAGCAGCAGTTGCATATTCCGGTACTTGCCAATGGTGATATCATCAGTGGCGAAACGGCTGTCAAATGCCTGAAACGCACCGGTGCAGATGGTGTCATGATTGGTCGTGCCACCTTTGGTGATCCGTGGATATTCACAGAGGTCAGGGAAGCGCTGGATGGCAATATGGACTACCAGCGGCCAATTTTGAAGGATCGCATCGCTTTGGCGGTTCAACAGTTTGAACTTTCCGAGCAGGATCATGGTGAGCATATTGCCTGCTTGGAAGCACGGAAGCATTTTGCCTGGTATCTCCGGGGTGTTGCCCACAGTAGCTATTATAAAAATCAGATTTCTTCCTTGAATACCATGGAAGACATTTACCGCATTGCAAAAGATGTGGTGCGGGATCTGCGATAATTTGTCGAAAACAAGTATAGTTTGTCCGCCGTTTCATATCCTAACCGAGAGGTGAGGAATTTGAGACGGCGGTTTTTACTGTGCATATTGTTAATTGCTTTGATGATTCTGCCGGTAAGGGCAGAGCCTATCAAGTGGGTAGATTTTGGTGTACCATATGAGTCGATGAAATATGCACTGGATCAGGATATTGCCACCTTTGAGCAGGAACAGCACCTGAGCTGGATCGATATATTGGCCTTGGCGGCAGCAAATACCGGTGGGAAATGCGGCCTTTCTTCCGTGAAAAAGGCAACAGAAACCATGAAGAAAGGGTTTGATCCTACCAATTTATCAGAAAATATGAGAAAAGCATATGCCTATTATCACGAAGCCTATTCTGCGGCTCTGGGCGGATTGGTCGGTAGTTTTGCCATTGAAAAAAACGGACAGATGGAGGCACGATATGGTTTAAAAGCCTTTTCACCTATTGCTGCCGGCTATGGTTACAGTCATTGTGCTGATTTTGGCGTCAGCCGTTCCTTTGGTTTTCACCGAAAGCATTTGGGAAATGACCTGATGGGTGCTATGGGAACACCCATCGTTGCCGTGGAAGGCGGTGTGGTGGAAGCTATGGGCTGGAATCGTTACGGCGGCTGGCGTATCGGTATCCGCTCTTTCGACAGCAAACGGTATTATTACTATGCCCACCTGCAAAAAGACCATCCTTTTGCGGACGATTTGCAGGAGGGAGATATTGTTCAGGCGGGACAGTTAATTGGTTTTATGGGACGTACTGGGTATTCAGACAAGGAAAATGTGAACAACATCAAAACTGTCCATCTGCATTTCGGTATGGAGCTGGTTTTTGACGAAAGCCAAAAGGAATGCAACTCTGAAATATGGATCGATGTGTATAACATTGTCCGTTTGCTCAATTCCCATCGGGCCAGCTACAAAAAGGTCGACGGGAAATGGGAAAGGGTATATCCGTTTATAGATTTAGATTTGCAAGAATTGGGGAAATAAAAAGTGTGCTGCGTTTGCAGCACACTTTTTATAATTGGGTAATTTCTACTACAGTCAGGGTGGATTCCTCAACTGTAAAGCGAATGTCGAAACCTGCAAAGGTCAGACCATAAATACGGCCGGGCTTTCGCTGATAACTGGGCCGGGGATCGTGGGAAAGGACACCGATGGCGGCATCGCGCTTGTCCTCCGGGAGTTTTTGTAAAAGCCCATCCGGGAAAACTACCTTCAGAAAAAAGTCGCCAGCAGTGTCTGTAAAGCCTCCGGTGGCATCGGCTTTGCAATCAGAATAGGGAATATAGGGCTTGATGTCGAAAATCGGTGTTCCGTCCATCAGGTCAGCACCACCAACATGTACAACTGTGCCAAATTCCTCTGTATGCTCCACGCCAAGTAGTTTTACGCAGGAAAGACCCAAATTATTGGGACGGAAAGGGGACCGGGTTGCAAAGACACCCATCCGGGTATTGCCACCCAGCCGCGGCGGACGAACTGTAGGAGCCCATCCGTCACGAACTGCCTCAGAGAATTGCCATATGATCCACAAATGAGAGAAATCTTCAATACCCCGCAGTGCATCCTCGTTGCGAAACTCTGGCTCAAAGACAATGGTAGAGCGAAGCTGCTGTACCAATCCGCTTTGGCGGGGAATGCCGAATTTTGTTGCAAAGTCGCTGCGCATCCGGGCGATGGGTTTGATGGTAATATCCATGTTACGCCCTCACTTTCCGCAGACAAAAGCTGATTGCGAAAATCAGCGCAAGGGCAAGGGAAATTGCTGCACCGGCAGAAACCGCCAGATAATAGGAGCAAATCAATCCGCAAACACCTGCAAGTAATGCAAACAGCACAGAAAACAGATGGTATTGTTTCAGATTTCTTGACATATTCCGGGCGCTTGCTCCGGGCAGGACCAGCAGAGAATTGAGGATCAACAGACCAACACTGGAGATCGTCAGAGTCACTACAACGGCAATCGCTGTGGTAAAGATAGCCTGGGACAATCCAACGGGAATACCCCGGGAAGATGCCAACTGGGGATGTACGGAGGTCAGCGTCAGACGATTGGCACACAGAACCCAAAATACTGCCACACATACAAGCACTACGGCCAGTGCGCCAAGCTCCGCCGGTGTGATGGACAAAATATCACCAATGAGATACTTGTTATATTTTGTGAAACTGCCGCCATTCAACGTGGCCACAAAGATACCCAAAGCAACTGCTGCGCTGGAAAATACACCAATCAATGTGTCAGCAGCTTGATTACTCCGACTACGGACATAGGAAAACAGCAGGGAAAAAGCGACGCTGAATGCAACGGCTACCCAAAGGGGGAATGCTGCACCGAAAATGCAACCGATGGCAATGCCAGTGAAGGCAGAATGTCCCAAAGCGTCGGAGAAAAAGCTCATCCGACCGGTGACGATCATGGTGGACATGAGACCAAAAAGCGGCGCCATCAGAAGCACAGCCAACAAGGCATTTTTCATGAAATCCCAGCGAAGCATTTGGGTGGGAATCAGTTCACACAGCCAGTACCAGATACTCATAACTGCACCCCTCCCGTCATGTGAAAAATATCCTTGAATTCAGGGGAATTTAAAAGCTGGGCAGGGGAGTCCATACGAACAATGCGGTGATTGATCAGTGCTACCTGATCTGCATATCTGGGAAGCATTGCAAAGTTGTGGGTGGTCATGACAATGGACAGATCATAGGTCTTGCGAATTTCGTCCAGCATGTCCATCAATTCGGTTTGACCTTCCACATCCACACCGGAAAGGGGTTCATCCAAAATCAGAATGTTGGGAATGGGCTCCAATGCCAATGCCAGCAGCACACGCTGCAATTCACCACCGGACAATGTACCTACCCGCTTGTCGATCAGATCTGTAGCATGTACCCGATCCAGACAATCCAGAATACGATTACGCATGGATTTGCCAATGCCGAGAAATGCGGGACGGCGGCTCATGCAGCATACAAACAAGTCTGCGACGCTGATAGGATCACCGGGGTCAAAGGCAGGACTTTGAGGTACATAGCCGATTTTCATGGCTTTACCCCGACTACCGGGAGCGGAGAAGGCAATGATGCCGCCATATTCCTGCTGCCCTAAAATCGCTTTCAAAAAGGTACTTTTACCGGCACCATTGGGACCGATGAGTGCGATCAGCTGACCGCAATGGACATGCATATTTACATCCGAAAGAATTTGTGTATTGCCGATCTTAACGGAGAGATTCTGTACCCGCAGGCAGCAGGAATCGCCACATTTTCCGCCATGTGCAGTTAGTCTCATCCCAATGCCTCCTTTACAGCCTTGATATTGCGATACATCATTTCAAAATAGTCACCGGTCATACCCATGTCCAGCGTATATACAGATGCACCGATTTCTGTGTTGATAATTTTAGCGGCAGATACGCTGCCATTGATTTCTGTAAATACTGCAGGAATATTTTGCTCCTGCATCAGCTCGATCAGATGGATCAGCTCCTTGGCAGATGCTTCACTGCCGGATTCCTCTTCCACTGCGGCAGCGATGGTCAGGTCAAAGGCCTGAGCAAAATAACCAAAACCATCATGGAAGGTCACCATTTTCCGGCAGGAAAGGGAGGAAAGTTCTTCCTTACCATAGGTTTGCAGTGCATCCAGTTCAGCCAACAAGGAGGCCAGATTCTGCTCCATGGTGGTACTGTGGGCGGGGTAGGCTTCACATAGCCCATCACAGATGTTTTGCGCCATGATCTTGGCATTTTCAGGAGCAAGCCAGATATGCGCATCAGCTTCGTGGTGATGATCATGGTCGTGTTCATGTTCTTCTGTGCATTCCAGCAGAGAAACACCCACAGAACTGTCGATCACAGTTTCCCGGTCAGCCAGCAAATCGGACATAAAATCCTCAAGACCTGCACCGGAAAGAATGATGGTTTCCGCGGCTGCTGCATTTCGTACTTGTGCAACACTCAAAGAATAGTCATGCAGGCAGGAAACGCTTTCGTCGATCAACAGACCCACAGAAAGCCCGGTGCCCGAGCATAAATATTGGGTAAAATCATAAACCGGTTTGGTGGTAGCCATAATCTGAGGCGTTGGCTGAGGGGCAGAACACCCATAAAGCACCAACAAAATGGCGATCACCAAAACGAAGGATATCTTTCGCATAAAGTATCCATCCTAACTTGTTTTGATATGTTCATCATACCATATATGTCAAGAAAAAACCTTCCCCAAAGGGGAAGGTTTCAAAACCGTATGTACCGCGTTTAGTGATTTTCAATCCACTCGTTGACTTTGGTCTTAGCCAGACGGGTGATTTCCTCGCTGGGATACGGGGAGGCCTCGCCACCTCGTGCATACACAAAATACAGTCCTTCAGGAGTCTGGAACAGAATCTCCTCATAACCGGCGGGATCACCGTAGAAACTGAAAGTCACTTTCTTGACCACAGTTGCGGTATCGGTATCATATTCCTTCTTGCAGATGATCTTCTTCATGGATAAACCTCCTTTCTGTGACACAATGGGCATATTATATAACATTTTGCACAAAAATCAAGTCAAAAAAAGGAGTTAGCCAAGGGAAATATTGTAAAAAATATATAAACTTGCGCAATGTGGTGGGATATGGTATCATACAAAAGAGGTGGTATTATGCGTGATATTCCGATGTTTACAACTGAATATGGTATTGCCAGTCTGGTGCTGAAGGAGATTCCCTATCGTCAGGAGGCATACATCAGCATACAGTCCAGTTGCCAACCGAAAGAATTGTTGGAAGAATGCATTGGTTTTTGCAGGGCATGCGGTGCAGAAACAATTTATGCCGGAAATCACGAGTTTTTGGAACAGTACCCACTTTATACTGCAGTTGTCAAAATGCGCGGTATTGCCTGTGTGGACGAAAGCAAGGTGGAAAATCTTTGGCCGGTAACAGAACAGAACGTTTCCAAGTGGCGACAGTTTATGAATGACCGGCTCAAAAATGTGGATAATGCTTCTATGCTGGAAGCAAAAGAGGAAACAGAGATACTGAATCAAGGCGGCGCTTATTTTGTCCATAAAGATGAAAAGCTCCTTGGCGGCGGTTGGCTGGTTGATGGCAAGCTTCTTTTGATTGCATCAGCTATACCCGGAGCAGGGGAACGGGTCATGCATACACTAATGTCCCTGCAACCGGATCAATCCGTCGAATTGGAGGTAGCATCCACCAATACTCGGGCGATTCACTTGTATGAAAAGTTGGGTTTTGTGCGAACAGAAGAACTGCGTCGTTGGTATAAAATTTTCCCGGCTGACAAGTAAAAATACTTGACAAAGCACGCAAAGGGTGGTATACTACCCGAGGTGTCAAGGAATATACCTTGTCACGAGGAGGTCAGAGTATGGAATCGCTGGAAATGATACTGTTGTTTGATTACTACGGCGACCTGCTGACTGACCGTCAGAAACTATGCCTGGACATGCACTACAATCAGGATCTTTCCTTGGGCGAGATTGCTCAGGAATTGTCCATCAGCCGTCAGGCAGTGTACGATAATCTCAGCCGTGCAGAAGCATTGCTGAAGAATATGGAAGAAAAAACCGGCTGCGTCAGCCGGGATCGGCAGTTGCGCAAGGCTATGCAGACCATTGCGGAAAAGGCTGAAACATTGATTGCTCACCCGGATCCCCGGGTTTCCCAAGTGGCAGGGGAGATTCACTCCCTGGCCAACGGTTTCGAGGAGTAAACTATGGCATTTGAAGGCTTAACCGAAAAAATTTCCGCAACTTTCAGAAAGTTGCGTGGAAAAGGCCGCCTGAAGGAGTCCGATGTCAAGGAGGCCATGCGTGAAATACGTATGGCGCTTTTGGAAGCAGACGTCAGCTACAAGGTGGTCAAGGACTTTACAAAGTCCGTAACTGAGCGCTGTGTCGGTGCCGATGTACTGGAATCTCTGACACCTGCGCAGATGATCGTCAAGATCGTCAATGAAGAGCTGACAAAGCTCATGGGTAGTGATGTTAAGCATATTACCATCAATCCTAACGGCCCTACAGTTGTTATGCTGGTCGGTCTGCAGGGTGCGGGTAAAACCACCAATGGCTCCAAGCTTGCCGGTCGCATGAAGCAGCAGGGCAAGAATCCTTTGCTGGTTGCTTGCGATATTTACCGTCCTGCGGCTATTACGCAGCTAAAGGTGTGCGGTGAGAAGCTGGGTATCCCGGTATTTGAAAAGGGAACACAGAATCCCGTTACCACTGCCAAGGAAGCTGTGCTTTATGCCCGCCAGCATGGCCATGATATGGTATTTCTGGATACCGCCGGTCGACTCCATGTGGATGAGACCCTCATGGAAGAACTGAAGAATATCAAGGCAACTGTTAAGCCGGATGAGATCATGCTGGTTGTGGATGCCATGACCGGTCAAGATGCGGTGAATGCTGCCCAGAGCTTTAACGAGTGGCTGGATATCGATTCTGTGATGCTTTCTAAGCTGGATGGCGATGCCCGTGGTGGTGCAGCACTGTCTGTACGTGCCATTACCGGTAAGCCCATCAAATTCGCCGGTATGGGCGAAAAGCTGGAAGACATTGAGCCCTTCCATCCGGATCGCATGGCAAGCCGGATTCTGGGTATGGGCGATGTACTGAGCCTGATCGAAAAGGCTGAGAAGGCATTTGATGCCAAGAAGGCCGAGGAACTGGAAGCCCGGCTGAAATCCAACCGTTTCACGTTGCAGGATTATTACGATCAACTGGTGCAACTGAAGAATATGGGTCCCATGGAAGACCTGCTGGCGCAGATGCCCGGCGGTGCAAATCTCAAGGGCGTAAAAGTAGATGAAAAGGCCATGGTCAGAACCGAAGCCATCATCCTTTCTATGACACCCAAGGAACGGGAAAATCCCGGAATCATTGCTGCCTCCCGGAAAAAGCGCATTGCCGCCGGTGCCGGTGTAAAGGTAGAGGATGTCAACCGGATGCTCAAGTCCTTCGAGCAGATGCAAAAACTTATCAAGCAATTCTCCGGCCCGGGCCTGGGTAGGAAGATGAAGCGCATGAAAGGTCTTGGCGGCTTCGGAGGCTTCCCCGGATTTTAAGGGAAAACAAAATAGTTCGTTGAAAGCAATTTGCTTTGCGATATATTAATTTTTAAATTTTTATGGAGGTGAAACCCATGGTTAAAATCAGACTGAGAAGAATGGGCGCTAAGAAGGCTCCTTTCTACCGGATCGTTGTTGCTGACTCCCGTAGCCCCCGTGATGGCCGCTGCATCGAGGAGATCGGTACCTACAACCCCCTGGTCGAGTCCAACAACATCACCGTCGATGTAGAGAAGGCTCAGACTTGGATCAAGAACGGCGCTCAGCCCACCGACACTGTTCGTGGTCTGCTGAAGAAGGCTGGCGTTCTGTAATTGCCCCTGAAGGAGTTAGACCAATGAAAGAACTTTTGCTGTATATGGCAAAGAATCTGGTAGACAATCCCGACGAAGTCACTGTAACCGAAATCGACAATGAGGACGGTAAGGTGCTGGAGCTGCGTGTTGCGGAAGGTGACATGGGCAAGGTGATTGGCCGCCAGGGTCGGATCGCCAAGGAGATCCGTACCATCATCAAGACTGTTGCTCTTCGCACCGGCGAACGGGTTACTGTCGAAATTATGGATTAACGGGTTATGCGTGGCGGTATAGTCACGCATTTCTCGTTATTTGGAGGGGACACGATGAAACTGCAACTTGTGGAAGCCGGCGAGGTTGTTACCACCCATGGTATCCGTGGAGAGGTTAAGGTGCTGCCTTGGTTGGATTGCCCGGAAATGCTCTGCGAATTTGACCGCTGCCTTGTAGATGGCAGGGAATATGTGATCCAGCAATGTCGGGTACAGAAAAATTGCAATTTACTGAAACTGGCAGGCATTGAAACCATGGAAGATGCCCAAGCGCTTCGTGGGAAGATCGTTGAACTATATCGTGAGGATTTTAGCGATGAGCTGATCTTCGCAGCGGAATTGGTGGGTGTGGAGGTCTATGCTGATGGCGTGTGCATCGGTAAGATCACCGAGGTGCTGGATTATCCCGGCAATAGCGTATATGTTGTGGATGATGGCAAGTATATGCTGCCTGCGGTAAAGGAATTTATCCTTTCCACCGATTTGGAGAAAAACGAAATGCAGGTCAAGCTCATTGAAGGGATGCGCAGCGATGAGAATTGATATTTTAACGCTGTTTCCGGAAACCTTGGGCGATGTGCTGTCTGAGAGCATTCTGGGGCGTGCCCAGGAGCGTGGCTTTATCCGCATCGAAACGCATCAGATTCGGGACTATACCGCAAACAAACAGAATCAGGTGGATGATTATCCTTATGGCGGTGGCCGGGGTGCAGTGATGACTGCAGATCCGTTGTATCGCTGTTGGGAAGCTGTATGCGATGAGGCCGGTGGCCCTGTGCACACCGTCTATTTATCTCCCTGCGGACATACCTTTAAGCAGGCAGATGCCATTCGACTGAGCAAGATGGAGAATTTGATTCTCGTCTGTGGTCATTACGAGGGTATCGATCAGCGCTTTATCGACGAATGTGTGGATGAAGAAATTTCTCTGGGTGATTTTGTTCTTACCGGTGGCGAGATCGCTGCCATGGCGGTAACGGATGCAGTTTGCCGTATGGTACCCGGTGTTTTGGCAGATCCGGAATGTTTTGAGGATGAGAGCCATTTCAACGGCCTTTTGGAATATCCTCAGTACACCCGTCCTGCAGTGTGGCACGGCCGGGAAATTCCTGAGATCCTTACCTCGGGCAACCACGAAAAGGTGCGCCAGTGGCGCCGGAAACAATCTCTGCGCCGTACAAAAGAACGCAGACCTGACATGTATGAAAAGGTTGATTTGTCTTCCAAGCAGGATAAAAAGCTCCTGAAGGAAATGGAAGCAGAAGATGCCAAATAAAAAACGCAACTCTATCCGAGTTGCGTTTTTTGTTATTTTTTACGGAATTTTCTGGTGGTCCATAACCGGACGGTTGTAGAGATCAGCAGAATGCCGACAGCCATAGTACCGGCAATAGCGGCGGTGAACATGCCCTTGCTGGCGAACAATTCCATTTCGCCCTTTACAGCATATTCCATAGTGTAGTAAACACCGGAACCGGGGATCAGGGGGAAGATAGAGATGACCAAATAGGCGGTGGCAGGGTATTTGCGGATTCTAGCAAAAACCTCCGCAAAAATCGCTGCGAAAACTGCACCCCAGAAATATGCGAAGATCTCACCGAGTCCAAATCTGATGCAAAGGCAATATACGACCCAAGTCAGTATACCACCGAGAGCGCAGATCAATCCGCCAGGGCCGTGCACATTAAATAAAATAGCAAAGCCAAGGCAGCCGATTGCACAGCCAATACTGCTGATCAGAAGTTTGTGGGCAATCGGTGTAAGGCTGATGGGAGAAGTCCACAAAATTTTGGTGATATTCCAAGCTGCTGCTGCTCCCAATGCGATAGCCACAGCAATCAGCAACACCTGCACGATCCGATTGATACCGGAGTTGGTATCTCCGTAAATGATGTCACGCATGGCGTTGGTAAACATCAGACCGGGCACGAGGATCATCAAAGCACCGATAATGATACAGTCAGATCGGCAAGGGAAAAAGGCGTTTAGGATATATGCCAGCAATGCCATAGGGAAGGCTGCAGCTATGGTGCGGAAAAAATCATTGGCACCAAGTTTATCCATCCATTTCAAAACCAAACCAACGACAATGCCACAGACACCGGATAACAGGGCATCCGTCATGGATCCACCAAAAAGTATAGCAAAACCTAATGCGCCCAAAGCGTTACCAAGCAGGTACATGGGAAAGCTGTACTGCCGTTTTTGCACTTTCGCTTCAGCAAGCCACTTTGCGGCAATTTCCGGAGCAGGACGTTCTATGCAGATTCTGCGACTCAGGTTGGAGTAGCGCTCCATAGCGTCCAGGTCATTGCCGTGGGAACCGATTCGCCGCATGCGGGTTTGCGGACGACCGATTATCGGCTCAATACTGATGTGCATACAGTTGGGAATTACAAAGACTTCTGCTTCAATATCGTAAGCGGCAAGGATCCGGGTAATGCTTTCCTCCACCCGAAATGTCTCTGCACCACTCATTGCAAGATTATATCCAAGATCGGAAGCAAGATCTAAAAGCTTAGAATATTCCATTTGATTCCTCCGATATGTATCATAAGAGAGTATCGCGCCGAATAATCTTCGGCGCGATTAGAATTATTTACGAACAAACAGCACACCCAATGTGCCGGGGCCACAGTGGCAGGATACAGTACAACCTGCAGTGGTTTCATAAACAGTTTCAAAGGGCTCGCAGGATGCAATTGCGTCCTTAACAGCGGTCAGACACTTGTCGTCCACCTTAGTGTAGGTGAGGAACAGTTCCTTACGGACAATGTCATCCCGATCACCCAGTTGATCCTTGACGTAGTTTGCAAGGCACTTGGCATAGGGACCGCGATATTTCTTGGTCACGCCCATTTTGCCGTTCTTAACCTCAATGCAAGGCTTCAAATTCAGCAGATTTGCGCCCAGTGCAGCGGCAGAAGAGCAACGGCCACCCTTGACCATATAGTCCAGTCGATCCAGCAGGAAGCTGGCCTGAACACGAGGGGTAAAGGCAGTGAGTTTTTCAACGATCTCATCCAGACTTTCGCAGGTCTTGGCAAGACGGCAGGCTTCAAGCACAACATGACCCTGACCGGTGGAAAGGTTCATGGAGTCAATGACTCGCACATTGGGAAATTCATTGGCGGCAATGGTAGCATTCTGATGGCAGGAAGAGAAGCCGGAGCCAATATTGATGTGAATAACACCATCATAATCGTTAGCATACTGAGCAAACAGATCTTCATACTGACCAATGCTGTAGGCAGAGGTGCTGCACAGATCGCCGCCGGCTGCAACATGTGCAAAAATATCGGCAGGTGTGATGGTTACACCATCAATAAATTGCTCGCCATCCTTAACGACTGTCAGTTTGGCCAGGGAAATATCGTTTTCTTGTAGCTGAGCAGCTGTAAGGTCACAGGTGCTGTCGGAAAGAATCTTAATTTTCATTATATTTTCCTTTCTTATGGGTTGGGTAAATAGTTGAAAAAATTAAAATATTTGATAAAATAGTAGCATAAAAACGTAAATTCGTCAAGTAGCTATACTATTTGTCAACATGGGGGGGATCAGGCTATGAAATTGAAATTTGTAGTGACCGGTATGACCTGTGCTGCATGCTCTGCACGGGTAGAGAAGGTGACAAAGGCTGTAGCCGGTGTAATCGATGCCCATGTTAATCTTATGGGCGGCACAATGGTAGTAGAATCCCATGAAGATGTGAAAAATGCAGTGATCCGTGCGGTGGAGAATGCCGGTTACGGAGCATCTCTTGCCGGTGAAACAATATCTGCGCCCATTCAACCAGAGTCGGATCACAAATTGGCAAGGCTGATTGCATCTGCAATCTTTTTATTGGTGCTCATGTATTTTACCATGGGCCACATGGTAAAGTTGCCTTTGCCGGGATGGTATCATGGGGTAGAAAATGCACTTGTAGCGGCGCTTTTACAGTTTTGTTTAACGCTTCCGGTGGCGATACTCAATCAAGGTTATTATACCCGAGGACTGAAGGCTTTATGGCATCGCAGCCCCAATATGGATACCTTGATTGCAGTGGGATCCGGCGCTGCGTTGATCTATGGGGTTGCGGCATTATTTTGTATGGCCGGCGCCATGGGCGCAGGAGATTGGGAAACCGTCAAATTCTACAGTGAAAACTTATATTTTGAATCCGCTTCCATGATCCTGACGCTGATTTCTTTGGGGAAATTTCTGGAATCCCGGGCAAAGGGGAAGACGGGAGATGCAATTCGCGCATTGATGGATCTGCGCCCGGAAACAGCAACCGTTTTGCGTGACGGTGAAGAAATGACGATCTCTGCAGAGGATGTCTGGGTGGGCGATACGGTTATTGTTCGCTCAGGAGGAAGAATTCCGGTAGACGGAACAGTACTGGAAGGTCGTGGCGCAGTGGATCAAAGTGCGCTGACCGGCGAAAGTGTGCCTGTCGAAGTGGAATCCGGCAGCCAAGTTGCAGCAGCCACGATTCTGACCGAGGGATATTTGAAATTCCGTGCGGATAAAGTTGGAAAGGATACAACATTGCAGCAGGTCATCCATCTGGTGGAGGAAGCCGGTGGTTCCAAAGCGCCCATTGCCCGTTTGGCAGACAAGATCGCCGGTGTATTTGTGCCGGTGGTTATGGGAATTGCATTGATGACATTTGGCATCTGGATGATTGCAGGATATGGTTTGGAATTTTCCTTGACAAGCGCTATATCCGTGTTGGTAATTTCCTGCCCTTGCGCATTGGGACTTGCTACACCGGTTGCAATCATGGTTGGAACCGGAAAGGGTGCATCCATTGGCGTACTGTTTAAAAACGGTACAGCACTGGAACAACTGCACAGCATCGATACTGTTGTGCTGGACAAGACCGGCACGCTGACCACCGGAAAACCGGCGGTAACGGATATTTTACCGGCAACGGTCAGTCAGGAAGAATTACTCATCCTGGCGGCTGCCCTGGAGAAACTTTCGGAGCACCCCTTTGCCAAGGCAATTTTGGAGCGTGCAGAAAATATAGAAATTCCGCAGGTATCCGGCTTTGAAACCTTGCCGGGTAGAGGCGTAGCAGCGGAAATTGATGGCGTTCGTTATCTTGGAGGCAATGCCCGGCTGATGCAGGAATACGGCATTACGATCCCGGATTATGCGCATTTGGCTGCACAAGGCAAAACTCCGTTGTATTTTGCAAAAGCAGAAGGACAATATCTTGGCGTTATTGCTGCAGCAGATGTTTTGAAGCAAGATTCTGTGGCGGCAATCCATGCCTTAACACAAATGAAGCTTCGTGTGGTCATGCTCACCGGCGATAACGCAAAAACAGCAGCTGCTATCGGCAAAACCGCTGGGATTGCTGAGATCATTTCCGATGTTCTGCCTGCAGATAAGGCTGCATCGGTTAAGAATCTGCAGGACGAGGGCCGCAAGGTGCTGATGGTCGGTGATGGTATCAATGACGCCCCGGCACTGGCGACCGCTCATGTAGGCATGGCTATTGGTGCAGGTACGGATATTGCTATGGAATCTGCAGATGTGGTACTAATGTCTGGTTCGCTTTCCGGTGTAAGCAACGCCATACGCTTGAGTAAAGCAACGATCCGGAATATCAAACAAAATCTGTTTTGGGCATTTTTCTATAACTGCCTGGGTATTCCCATCGCAGCCGGCGCGTTGTTTATTCCCTTTGGGATTCAACTCAGCCCCATGCTGGGCGCAGCAGCGATGAGTGTGAGCTCTGTGTTTGTTGTGACAAATGCCTTGCGGCTAAAACGTTTTCGTCCGGAAATGCCGCCGCAGGGAATCAAAAAGGAGGAAATCAAGATGACAACTGTTTTGAAGGTAGAGGGTATGATGTGTACCCATTGTAAGGCAATGGTAGAGAAGGTATCCAAGGGAATCAGCGGTGCAGAGGATGCAGTGGTGGATCTGCATGCAAAGACCGTAACCGTTACCGGCAATATTGATAAAGCAGCATTGGCAAGGGCAATCACGGATGCTGGCTATGAAGTGGTAGGATAAGTATGCGCAATATTCGACTTCATATTTGCTACGATGGTACACGTTATAAAGGCTGGCAGCGGCTGCCCGGTGTAACCAATACCATTCAAGGCAAATTGGAACAGACGCTTTCGCGTATTTTGGAAGAATCAATCGAAATTTCCGGCAGCGGTCGTACGGATGCAGGTGCCCATGCCTTGGGGCAGATTGCAAACTTTCACTGTGAAAGCCAAATGTCCTGCGAAGAAATTTTGTCCCAACTCCGGCGGTATTTACCGGAGGACATTGGCATAGAATCGTGTCAGGAGGCAAGTCCCAGATTTCACGCAAGGCTGAATTGCAAAAATAAGACCTACCAATATCGTATTTGGAATTCTGAAAAACCATGCGTATTTCAGCGCAGATTTGTTTATGTAATGCCGGAAAAGCTGGATGTGGAGAAAATGCGGCAAGGGGCGCAATATTTTCTCGATGCGCATGATTTTTCTGCATTTTGCGCAAATAAAAAGATGAAAAAATCAACAGTTCGACGGATTGAGAATATCACCATCTCCCGAGAGGGGGAGGAGCTGGTATTCAGCTTTACCGGTGACGGATTTCTCTACAACATGGTGCGTATTATGGTGGGTACACTGTTGGAGATTGGGCAAAACAAACGATCTGTTGACAGTATTCCGGCACTGTTTGGCGGGAAACGGGAAGATGCAGGCTATCTTGTCCCTGCTCAGGGACTGTGCCTGATGGAGGTAACCTATTGAACATTCAGATATTTGGAAAAAACAAGTGCTTCGATACGAAAAAGGCGGAGCGGTATTTCAAAGAGCGTCGTGTGAAATTTCAAGCGATCGATTTGATCCGTTTCGGTATGTCCGGAAAGGAATTTGACAGTGTTTTGCGTGCAGTGGGTGGCATTGATAATCTAATCGATTGGGAAAGCAAAGATCCGGAGATCACCCTGATGAAATACATGGACGATAAGATTGCGAAAGAGGACAAGGTCTTCGATAATCCGGCCTTGATGAAAACGCCTATTGTCCGAAATGGAAAACAAGCCACCGTTGGCTACTGCCCGGAAATTTGGGCTACTTGGGAATAACCACAAAAGCAGTTTCCTATCAAGGGAAACTGCTTTTTTATATGGGGGAATGGCAGTGACGGAGATTTTAGAAGGAATCAATGCAGTGGTTTGGGGAATCCCGGCGTTGCTTGGTATTATGGGAATTGGGCTGTATTTAAGTGTTCGCACCGGGTTTGCACAACTGCGTTTGTTTCCTGCGGCTCTACGGGATTTCTGGGCGACTTTGCGAGGGAAAAAGGAAACGGGTGAGGGGGTAAGCCCGTTTCAGGCGCTGTGCACAGCTCTGGCGGCCACAGTGGGTACGGGAAACCTTGCAGGAGTGGCAGGGGCGATTGCCATCGGGGGAGCGGGGGCTATCTTTTGGATGTGGATCAGTGCCATCCTGGGAATGATGACAAAATTTGCAGAGGCTACGCTTTCTGTTCGATTCCGGCAACGGAACAGCAAAGGGGAATGGGTTGGCGGCCCTATGTATATGATCCAAAATGGCATGGGAAAGCGCTGGCGTTGGCTTGCGTCAGTTTACTGTTTTTTGGGAGTTGTTGCTGCCTTTGGAGTGGGCAATGCGACGCAGGTCAATACGGTTATTGGCGGAATCAATCAAGCGATCATTGCATTGGGCGGACAGGAAACGTCTATGGGGAATCTGACGATGGGTATTTTCCTCGCTATGCTGATTTGCGGTATTTTATTGGGTGGCGCCAAAAAGATCGGAGTGATGGCGGAACGATTGGTGCCCTTTGCATCCTTGTGTTACCTACTGCTGGGGATAGGCGTGCTGATTGTACGCTGGAAATATCTGCCGGTGGCATTTTCCGCAATTTTTGTAGGCGCTTTTACACCCCGAGCAGTTACCGGAGGCGCAATCGGAGCTATGTTTATATGTTTGCGCATCGGTGTTTCCCGGGGAGTATTCACCAATGAAGCAGGTATGGGGACTGCGGGGATCGCCCATGCAGCCGCGCAGGTTAAACACCCGGCACAGCAGGGTTTAATGGGCATTATGGAGGTGTTTTTGGACACCATTGTCATTTGCACCATGACGGCGCTTGTAATTTTGGTCAGTGGTGTGGATATTTCCTATGGTGAAGATGTGGGCGTTGCTTTGACAGCACAAGCATTTTCCAGTGTATACGGAGATTGGGTGAGTATTTTGATCGCAGCGGCATTGTGCTGCTTTGCCATTGCAACAGTGCTGGGTTGGGGATTGTATGGTGCCCGTTGTGCACAATTTTTGTTTGGCGATGGTGTGTGGAAAAAGTTTGTATTTCTGCAGGGCGGAGCAGTGATTTTGGGAGCAATATTGAAAACTGGAACAGTTTGGCTACTATCGGAAACGGTCAATGGCCTGATGGCAATCCCAAATCTGATTGCATTGGGGTATCTTGCTCCGGAGCTGCATCGTTTGACTAAACAGCTGAGATAAGAAAACCCTGGCATAAGCCAGGGTTTTTTGTTATAGCTTTTTCATAAATAGTCCATGCTGATTGCAATAGTAATAGAGAAAGCCCTTGCCACGCAGTTGCAGGCGGGTTTCAGCATTGCTTTCTGGATAGAATTTCACCATCTGCAGTCGGTCGCAGGTCACGAAAGCCATAAAGGAAATGAAATGCTGCTTGGTCATGGGGTGGACAATTTTGATAAAATGCTCATCTTCCACATTTTCGATGGTAATGGCGTGATCGTTGTCGGCATCTTCAGCTTCGGGAGAGGGGAGGGTGATGCCACAGCAGCTGATAACCGTATCGCCGGTGCTGTGAATCACATTTCCACAGATAGGGCAGACATAGAATTTGCACCGTAGCATATTGGCGGAGATATTTTTGTTGGTGATATGCTCACCGTTCATCAGTTCGATGACAGAGATGCCCAAAGCCTGCGCCAACGGCTGCAATAAAGCAATATCCGGCAGACCCTTAGCTGTCTCCCATTTGGAAATCGTCTTGCTGCTGACGCCAATTTGCTCTGCCAGTTCTGCCTGAGTCAGCTTTCTGCTTTCCCGCAGCTGCTTAATGGTTGCGCCGGTTATATAGGTATTCATAAATCCACACCCTTTCCGGAACAATCATACCACGAAACGCCAAATGAAACAACCTATGCAGCGTAGACTTTGTGTTTGTAGAAATTTTAATCCCAGATATTCCTTTGACTATTGAATTTTCGACGGTGATTTATTAGAATATATTGGTAAAAGAAAGACCTTAAGGAGAACCAACATGAATCCCAAAATAAAAGACAACATCATGTTTGTACTTGGTGTTGCAATATGCTTTGCTGTTGCAGGATTGTCCGTTCTATTGGAAGAACTGATTCCCGGAGGGTTGCTGGGGGCATCCATTATCGCCTTGTTTATAGGTACGATCATCAACAGCTTTTTTCATCCAGTTTGGATGAAACCGGCTTTAAAATTCACATCTAAAAAGATTTTGAAAACTGCCATTGTGCTTTTGGGCGCATCTCTTTCGGTCAACACGATTATGTCCGTTGGTAAGATGACCTTCTTTGTTATGATTTTTACCTTTGCAATGTGTTTTGGTGGCGGTTACTTCATCCGTAAGCTGTTTGGCCTCAACTGGAAACTGAGCAACCTGATTTCCGCAGGCACCGGTATCTGTGGCGGTTCGGCTATTGCAGCCATTGCACCGGTGATCGATGCAGATGACAAAGACATTGCCTTTGCTATGTCCTCTACATTTCTTTTCGACATGGTTATGGTTGCGCTGTATCCACTGATGGGCAAAGCCTTGGGTATGAACGACATTGCCTTCGGCATCTGGGCAGGAACATCTGTAAATGATACCGCTAGCGTAGTAGCTTCCGGCTATGCCTTTTCTGAGGCAGCAGGTGATTTTGCTACGATGGTCAAATTGACCCGAACCATTGCAATCATTCCTACCGTACTGGTGTTTGCTTACATCGGCACCAGAATGAAGCAGAAAGAGCTGAAAATGGCAGGAAAGGGCAAGAAGGTTAATCTAATGAAGATTATCCCTTGGTTTATTGGTGGTTTTCTGCTGCTGGCAGTATTGAACAGTATAGGGTGTATTCCTGCAGAGATATCCGGTGTTCTTAAAAGTACCAGTAAATTCTTGATGGTGACTGCACTGGCAGCGATTGGTTTGGGCACAAGCATCACTGATTTTAAGAAAGCCGGTCTTGCACCGATGTTCTACGGTGTTACAATTGATACATTGGTGACTTTCACTGCCCTTGTTGTTATTTGGTGTATGGGATTGATGTAAAAGTATTAGCGGCAGAGAACTACGCTCTGCCGTTTTTATTTTATAGACTTGCATTGTGTGCTATAATGAATCAAAGAGGTGAGAGTATGATCGCATACGCAATCATTATGTTCGCCACTGCTATGATTGTCGGTGTGATGGCGGGATTGATCTACAAGGGAAAGACCAATCTGATCCACGACTATCATCAGACCAAGGTAATGGACAAGGTAGGCTACGGCAAGGCTTTTGGCATCGCCATGGCTACGATTGCTGGCACAATGACGCTTAGTGGTGTGATTGCTTTGTTCGGCGAGCATACGATGTGGTTCGCAGTGGGGGTCTTAGTGGGCGGCTTGATCGCCGGAACGGTTGCCATTGTTCGGGTACAGAAAAAGTACAACGGTGGTGTGTTCTGATATCTGCAAAGTGAAATGAGAGCCAGGTCACAAAGTGTGCCTTGTGATATCCCGCAATTATATTGAGAATCATTTTGCGGATATTGCAGAAAAAGCAAGCGTTATTGAGAAGCGGTTGGACGATTCTAACCTGAATAAGAAAGCTTTGATCGCTGAAAACAATATAATCTTTCCCAGTGTATTACATACGGCTTGCCGTATATTCTGATCGACGGAGAATATAACCTATGAAGAAAGTGAAGATCACCGCTATTCGGAAAGCGTGTTATTCCGACCTGATGGCGCAATATGAAAATCCTATGGAACATCCCTGCGATGTCACAGAGGGAATGGTTTGGATATCTGAAAACGGCGAAAAGCCGGATAAATTCTGCGACAGTGCATGGGATAGCATAGCTTCCTTTGTAAAGACCTTGGCGGCTGGCGGCGGGAATTTCTACGATGGATGGATGAAGAACCCTTACTCGGCAATGCTCAGCTGCAACGATGGTTTTCGCCCGGTGAGCTTTTATTTGGAAACAATGGAGGAAATGTAAAATGGTAGGGGCATATAAAGTGGTTACACTATGTGGCAGCACACGATTCAAAGAAGAATTTATGCAGGCACAAAAAAGACTAACCCTGCAGGGGTATATTGTAATCAGCGTTGGTTTGTTTGGTCATTCCGGAGATGATGAGGTGTGGACAGAAGGCACGAAGGAAATGCTGGATGACATGCATAAGCGTAAAATAGATATGGCTGACGAGATATATGTTATCAATGTAGGTGGTTACATCGGCTCCAGTACAAGGACGGAGATTGCGTACGCACAACATACCGGAAAAACCGTACGTTATTTGGAGGACGTATCATGAAACTCTTAATGGAAGCCTTGGTGAAATTTGCTTGTGGCTTACTGATGGTGGGGTTGCTGATCTTTCTGCCGGCTGGAACGTTGGAGTATATATACGGTTGGTATTTCATTGTTTTGCTGTTTGCACCCATGTTGGCTGTTGGTCTTTTCATGCTTTTTAAAGCCCCGGCTTTTTTGAAAAAACGGTTGGATGCCAAGGAAAAGCAAAGTACGCAGAAGGGGGTTGTTGCCCTTTCAGGATTGATGTTCATTGCAGGTTTTGTGGTGGCGGGTCTGGATTTTCGCTTTGGCTGGTCGACTATGCCTACCTGGGTGGTCATCATCGCATCGGTGTTGTTTTTGACGGCCTATGCCCTTTATGCCGAGGTGATGCGAGAAAACGCTTACCTCAGCCGCACAATCAAGGTAGAGGAAGGGCAGAAAGTGATGGACACCGGTATGTACGGAGTTGTCCGTCACCCCATGTATGCGGTAACAATCCTGCTGTTTCTCATGATCCCGCTGATCCTCAGATCCTGGTATGCGCTGATCGCTTTTGCGTTTTATCCGGCTATTATCATTGTTCGGTTGAAGAATGAGGAAGATCTACTGACCCGGGAACTGCCCGGTTATGCAGAGTACAAACAGAAAGTCAAGTACAGAATCATTCCATTTGTTTGGTAAAAGGAGCTGTTGTTATGCAAACATTAGAAGCAATCGCAAAAAGAAAGTCTACACGTAACTATACAACGGAGCAAATTCCGGAGGAAGCACTGCAAACAATCCTAAAGGCAGGCTGTGCTGCCCCGATTGCCATGGCAAGATATGATTCTTTACATATTACCGTTGTGCAAAATCAGCAGCTGCTGGATCGGATCAATGCTGTTACAGCAGAACTGATCTTTCAAACCATGGGCGTTCGAAAGAACACGGATTTTGGCGCGAAAACCCTGATTTTTGTGTCTTCCACACCTATCCACCGAGCCGGAACGGAATATACCAATGTGGGTATTGTGGTGGAAAATATGGTGTTGGCGGCAACAGATATGGGAATCGACAGCGTGATTCTTGGAGGTGCGCCCGGTTCGGTAGCACAGGACCCGGAACTGGTAAAAGCGCTGGGTATTCCGGAAGGCTTTACACCCTTGCTGGGCGTTGTATTTGGATATGGAGCAGAGGATACTCCCGTAAAAGAGCATACGATTGCAATCAATCGGGTATAAGGGAGAGATATCATGCTGATCAACGGATGTCAGGAAGGTAAAGGAACACCCCGACTTACAGAGGTCAAATGCCCCAACTGCGGAGAATTAGTAGAGGTATTCGTGCTCATGGGCGGGCCAATCGGTAAAACCGGAACACTTGCCGGCAATGAAACCTGCACTTGTGGATATGTTCTTCCTGCTGGGAGCTATGAAACGGATTACAAGCAATAAAGAATGTGCGTTGCAGTTTTTGCAACGCACATTTTTTATGAATCCTTGAGTAGTTTGTTAAGCTTCTCCGCTTTGGCTTTTTCCACATAGTAGATGATCAGCCAAATGAGGGCGTAGCTTGCAACAAAAATGCCAGTGAAAACCAGGATGGGCACAAGGGAATTTTGCAGCCAACCGTTAGTCAAATAGGTGAGAATATAAGCGATATACAGCCCGCCTCCGTGTAGCAGAATCATGGTGAGCAAGGGCAGTTGCTCCATCTGATAGACGGCGGTCATGCCTGCAGCAATAAAGGCAAGCAGCGTGATAGTCAGGATAGCCATGCAGACCTCAGTAGGGGCGATAAATTCCACAGAACCAGTAGCACCCAAAATACCATAGATAATCGCCAAGACGATTGGCCCGCCTGCAGCGCTGATCAAGCCTCTTAATAAAAATTCCTTCCAAAACTTTTTCATTTAGCTTCAAACCTCCTTTTGATTTGGGCAAAGCATCGCCGGGATACGTATTCTGTATAGCCGCACTTAAAAACAGCATCCACACTGCCTGCATAAGTAACGGCAAAACGATCCAAACAGTTTTCGTTTGCTAATGTGCTTTTGTTGATACGGATGAAGGACGAGGGGAGCTGCTGCTCTAGTTCATACAGCCGCTGCTTTAAGCGGTAACGCTGATTTTTCGAATCAATGGCATAGGTTTTTCCATCCAGAACCGTAACACATTCAATTTCAGAAATGGAAAGCATTTTGATATCGTCCTCAGTATAGCCGGGGATACGGCCAGTATACTTGCAGATCAATGCCTCAATCTCGTCAATCAGGGCGCTGCGATTATGGACAGTTGCCACCACTTCTTCGTCTTTCTCCTTGTCGATGATCAGTTTAAATTTCATCCACTCACCTCCAGTGACTATATTCTAGCATACCCAGAAAGAAAAATGTTGCAAATTATTCCCATCGGCATTTTTAAGATATTCAACGGCAAAAAAAACCCGGAATTGCAGAGGCAATTCCGGGTGTTTTATTTGTTCTTGATTTTCTCCCAAAGCTTTTTGATGCCAATGAGCAGAGCAGAAAGCACACCGGTTTTGACCAGAAAAACAACCAGTGCAACAGCGATGACCGGTAAAAAATCACCCGGGGAAAGTTGTTTGTAGGCGGAAAAATCTGCGTCCAGCAAATTGATTGCCATTAAGATAATGGCAACGCAGAATAAAATCCATTTATTTTTCATAGCAGCTCCTGAATGTAGAGATCAATGACTTCCTTGGCGAAGGCACCGGTGCCTGAACCGCCGACTTTGTCGATGTTTTCGGTCATGCTGCCACCGCCTGCATAGATCTCGGCCAAGCTACCCAGGATCTGGGGAGTGCAGGTGTAATAATGGGCAGTGAAAAATTCCTGCAATTCCTTTGCCCATGCCTGTGCGGTTTCGCAGGCGGGGTCACAAGGACGCATCTTGCCGAGTTTGGCGAAGAAGTTCATAACTTCTGCGCCTAAGTCTTTTTCTTGCTCCTTGGTGCGCTGTGCAGACTTCTGAGAAAACTCTTTATAAGCATCAGTCTTGCCATAAAGCGCCTTGGCCTGGGTGCTGTATTCATCCATTTTTTGGGGATCAAATCCTTCAAAACTCATATATTTCACTCCTACTGTCAGTATTCCTTTTGCAAGAGCAATCCGGTTCTGTAGTTTATCTACGCGCTCTTGCATAAACTTAATTTGCTTTTCCAAAACCCGGTTTCGATTATAGTCAGGAGCGTGGAGAATATCTGCGATCTCTTTCAGAGAAAGGCCTAGTTCTCTGAATATAAGGATCATATAAAGTTTCTCCAAAGCCGTATCATCATACAGTCGATAGCCTGCGTCTGTGACTTGTGTGGGTTTTAACAGATCAATGCGATCATAGTGGTGTAATGCCCGGACGCTGACACCGGTGAGTTTTGCTACTTCTTTTACTGTTCTCATCCAATCCCTCCCAACAAAGGTATTATAAACTATGACGTTACGTTAGAGTCAAGAGGTTTTTATAAAAAATTTCCGGAACCGATTTAGTCGGTTCCGGAAATCGCTGGCAAATTGCCTAGATTGTTATTTTCGCTGCCGTCGGGGATGGATTTCAGATATTCTGTATCACCGCGGTGAGCAATACCAACACCGGCAATCTGTCCCTGCTTTGCCATATTCACTGCTTGCTGTTTCTCCACGATGGTGTTGTCAGATAGTTGATAACCCGTGATTCTTCCGCCTTCCTTGACCAGACCTACAATCTGCTTTGCATTATTCTTCGTCTGGGGTATCTGATCCAAAGTCTGTTTTACAAGCTCTTTCCCGTCCATAAAATCACTCCTTTGCGAGTAGTATTAACGGTATGGATTATGTTATACCAAATGAATCGCAATTGAATGCTATCTTTCAATATGCGCTCTATACAAACAAAAAGTCCAAACACCGCGAAGGCGGTATCTGGACTTTTGGTCCGAGTGGCGAGACTCGAACTCGCGGCATCCTGCTCCCAAAGCAGGCGCGCTACCAACTGCGCTACACCCGGATTATTAACAAAAGTCATTATACACGAGTACATCTAAAAAAGCAACAGCAATTTATAACCCCGGCACTTTTGTACCGGGGCGCTGTTTACATTTGCTTATCATCCGTTGCCGGGTTATTGATCAATTCTCCGGATTCGGTGAACCGGGAGCCATGGCAGGGACAATCCCAGGAATGCTCTGCTTTGTTGTATTTCAAAGCGCACCCAAGGTGCGGACATCGGGGGACAGTAGGAGTCAGCAATCCTGCCACAGATTCCAATACATTGATAGCTAACTGTGGGCGCAAGATGCTTCGGGACGGGGAGAAAACCGGGGAATACTCGTTTGGTTTGCCTTGCACTAAGTCCGAAAGAATCATAGCAGATACCATGGATGAAGACATTCCCCATTTATTAAAGCCGGTAGCCACATATAGATCGGGCGTATTTTTGGAGTACTGGCCGATATAGGGCACACCGTCCAAACTCATACAATCTTGGGTAGCCCATTTGCCGACAATACGGGCAGAGGGGTAATGTTTCTTGGCAAATTCCTCTAATTCCTGCCAGTTGCCTCCCTTTTTGCCGGTGCGGTGAGAACCTCCGCCCAAGAATAGAAGATTCCCGTACTTGCGAAAAGATAGCCCCTTCATGTCAGCATCCACATACATGCCTTCCAACTTCTGTGTACATTCCAGCGCCAATACATAAGAGCGATGCTGATATAGCTTCAAAAAATAGGAGCCATGCTTGTTTAAAATCGGAAAGTGGGTGGCAACAATAATCTTTTTGCAGACGATTTGCCCTCGCTGGGTCAGAACCTTACCGGGCATCATTTCGATCACCTTAGTGTTTTCAAATATGGGCAGGTCTTTGGCAATCTCAAATGCAAATTTCAAAGGATGAAATTGCGCCTGATCCTTTACACGTACAGCGCCTGCAGTAGGAAAGGGGAGTAGTTCCGCTTTTGAAAACTGTGCTTTACAGCCAAGCCGATTCAATGTGGTAACCTCTTTTGCGATGCTTGTCCGGTCATGAAGAGAAAATACATAAGAATCCTGCTTTTCGTAATCACAGGCAATATTTTGACACAGTTCTTCGTATGCTTGACATGCTTTTTCCTGAGCTTGCAGATATAGCTTTGTTTTGTCATAGCCGAAGTGATGGATCAATTTATCGTAGATCAATCCGTGTTGTAGCGTGATCTTGGCTGTGGTGTCACCGGTGACGCCACCACAGATCTTTTTTGCCTCAATCAAGACACAATCCACCCCAGACTTTTTTAACATATGGGCGCACAGAAGGCCTGCCATGCCTCCGCCAATAATCAGCACGTCTGTTTTCAAACTACCCGGCATAGTGGGAAGTATTGGACGCATACTATTTTCATTCCAAAGGGAATCCATGATATCACTTCCTTTGGACGTATTATCGTCATGTTTTTCGGAGGATATACAATAAAAAGCACGGCCTAAGCCGTGCTTTTTATTCAGTTATTGCCTCGTAGTTCGATAATCTGATCACGCAGGACAGCGGCATATTCGTACTCCATCATCCTTGCAGCTTCCTTCATTTGCTTTTCCAGACGGGCAATTTCCCGTTCCTTTTCTGCTTTCGTCATCTTCACGCCGCTGCGTCCCTTGCGTTCTGCAGTGGGGGAAGAAATCTCGATGAGATCCCGCACAGACTTAATGACTGTCTTGGGAATAATGCCATTGGCCGCATTATAGGCGCTTTGGATTTCCCGGCGCCGTGAGGTTTCATCAATCGCGTTGCGCATGGAGGGGGTCATATTATCTGCATACATAATGACCTTGCCTTCCGCATTTCGTGCTGCACGACCGATGGTCTGGATCAAACTGGTTTCAGACCGAAGGAAACCCTCTTTGTCTGCGTCCAAAATGGCCACAAGACTTACTTCCGGCAGGTCCAAACCTTCACGGAGAAGGTTGATGCCGATCAGTACATCGAATTTCGCCATTCGCAGATCCCGAATGATTTCCATCCGTTCCATGGCACCAATGTCCGAGTGCATATACCGTACGCGGATACCGGCCTTTTGCAGATAGACTGTCAGATCCTCTGCCATTTTTTTGGTCAGCGTGGTGACAAGAACACGTTCATTTTTGGCGCTTCTTGCATTGATCTCACCGATCAAATCATCAATCTGCCCATCAATGGGACGCACTTCTACCACTGGATCCAGCAGACCCGTAGGACGGATCACTTGTTCTACTGTTTGACCGGAACGGGTGCGTTCGTACTCAGCCGGGGTGGCAGAAACATAGATCACTTGATTGATCTTGCTATCGAATTCTTCGAAATTCAAGGGGCGGTTATCGTATGCAGAGGGCAGACGGAAACCGTAATTCACCAGAGCGTCCTTACGGCTGCGGTCGCCGGCATACATGGCTTTTGTTTGGGGTAAAGTGACATGACTTTCATCGATAAACATAAGAAAATCATCAGGAAAATAGTCCAATAGGGTAGTAGGGGGCGTACCCGGTGCACGTCCCTGAATGACCCGGGAATAATTCTCAATGCCGTTACAGAAACCGATCTCTGTCAGCATTTCCAGGTCATAATTGGTACGCTGGGCAATACGCTGGGCTTCGATCAGTTTATCATGTGCACGGAACCATGCTACCTGCTCATCGCATTCTCGACGGATTTCCTCCATGGCTCGCTCCAGCTTGTCCCGGGATGCCACATAGTGGCTGGCAGGATAAATGGCCACATGGTCAACGAACCGTTCTGTCATACCTGTTACGGCATTGATCTCGCTGATACGATCGATTTCATCACCGAAAAATTCTACACGAATTGCCCGCCCAGACCAGTAGGCAGGATAGATCTCCAACGTGTCGCCACGCAGACGGAACTTGTTACGGGAAAAATCGATGTCGTTACGCTCATAACGAATTTCCGTCAGTTTGCGCAGAACAGCATCCAAAGGATATTCATTGCCTACACGCAGGGAAATGACCATGCTCTTATAGTCGATAGGGTCACCCAGACCGTACAGACAGCTGACGGAGGAAACAACGATCACATCCCGCCGTTCAAAAAGCGCAGAGGTCGCAGAATGGCGCAGACGGTCAATTTCTTCGTTGACGGAAGCGTCCTTTTCAATATAGGTATCCGTATGGGCGATATAGGCCTCCGGTTGATAGTAATCGTAGTAAGAAATGAAGTATTCCACTGCATTATTGGGGAAAAACTCACGAAATTCCGAACAAAGCTGTGCCGCCAAGGTCTTATTGTGCGCCAAGACCAGGGTAGGACGGTTCAACTTTTCAATAACCGATGCCATAGTAAAGGTCTTACCGGAGCCGGTAACACCCAAAAGCGTCTGCTCCCGCAATCCCCAGTCCACGCCTTTTACAAGGCTTTCAATGGCTTCCGGCTGATCACCGGAAGGTTTGAATTGAGAAACTAACTGAAACCGATCCATAAGACCTCCGATTAAATCAATAGTCTGCAATCATTCGGATGATACATTCCGGAATGGCGCATGGATATAAAGTCCTTATCGGCAAAAACCATGTGATCAGCCAAAATAATATCTACAGCGGATAATGCATAGGCCAGTTGTTTGGTCGTGAGTTGATCTTCCGGAGAGGGAAGAGCCAGACCACTGGGATGATTATGTGCCAGAATAACGCTTGTGGCATTTGCGCCTAATGCAATTTCGACGATTCGTCGGATTGGTACAGCGGCGGAATTGACGCTGCCTTCTCCAACCTCTTTATAGCACAGTAGCTTGCATTTGGCATCTAAACAAAGCATATATACGGTCTCATTTCTGCGGTTGCGATAAAAGCGTTTCAGAAATTCACCGCATTTATTTAAATCATCAAGAATGATTTCATTCGGATTATCCCGGGAATCGTAATGCCGATAATATGCGTTGATAAGCGCCAGAAAGGTTGCAACAGAATCCCCCACACCGGGTACTTTTTTGAGTTCGGATGCAGGAGCTTCCATAACCTGTGCCAAGGATCCAAAATGATCCAGCAGTGCGTGGGCAATGGGATTGGTATCTTGCCTGGGAATACAATAAAACAGCAAAAGCTCCAGAATCTGATGATCCTCAAAATGCTTCAGGCCATCCTCCAGAAAACGATTTTTCAATCTCTGACGGTGACCACCGTGGATATTTTCTTTATTTGCCATGAAATTTCACCTCAAAAAAGGATTTATCTTGCTATTTTCGACATTTTTCGATAGAATAAAAGAAAGACAGATTCCTGTCGATATCAGGAATGCAAGTTTCCTGAAAAAATGCAAATGCTATCCCATGAGGAGGAACATCATGGAACGAAAGGAATCCACTGCCGGAATCTTGGATCTGATCATCCAACCAGCTTTTACAGTGAAAGATGGTGTCATTTGTGCGGTCAATGCTGCTGCACAAGCCTATTCACTGGAACCGGGGACACCTATTTCCGATTTGTTGATAACCGGTCAAACGGAATATCAGGCATTAACGGAAGGGTGCTTATATTTAACCCTGAAAATTGCCGGCGTGCCCTGCGATGTGTCGATACGCAGAATGGAAGAATTTGATATCTTCACCTTGGAGCAGGAGGCAGATCAATCAGAGCTTCAGGCTATGGCGTTGGCAGCGCAAGAGCTGCGCGTGCCGCTGTCTAATGTTATGACAGTTGCAGATCAGCTGTTTCCAGTGACGGATAAAACAAATAATCCGGAAATTACAGACCAAACTGCTCGTATTAACAGAGGCCTGTTTCAAATGTTGCGTATTATCAGCAATATGTCCGATGCTTACCGCTATAGTCAGCAGACAGAACCGAAGATGGCGATTGTTAATATCACCAGTTTCATGGAAGAAATTTTTACGCAGGCAGCAGAATTGCTGCAGCACAGTGGCACAGAACTGAAATTTGAAAATCTTGGCGATCAAATTTTATGCCTGATTGATCAGGAGAAACTGGAACGTGCTGTGCACAATATGATTTCCAACGCGGTGAAATTCTCGGAAAAGGGAAGCTGTATTCACGCTCGTCTTAGTCGGAAAAATAATATGCTATATTTGACTGTGCAAGACAGTGGATCAGGCGTTTCCAGGGAGATGCGGGGCAATGTTCATGCGCGCTTCCGCAGACAGCCTGGTCTGGAAGACAGTCGGTATGGTATTGGCTTGGGTATGGTGATGATCCGGTCAGCTGCCACCGCCCATGGGGGTACTGTATTGATTGACCATCCTGAGGACGGCGGTACGCGAATGATCATGTCACTTGCCATCAGCCAGGATACAGAGAAAATTGTCAAAAATGACATTTTCCATGTGGATTATGCTGGAGAACGGAATCATTCGTTGATTGAGTTTTCAGAAATCTTGCCAGCATCGTTGTACAAACCTGAAATAATCAATTAAGTCTGGACACCTGACCTGCTATTGCAGGTCAGGTTTTTTATTTCAGATATGCTTTTAAATACTGACCGGTGTAGCTTTTTTCTACAGCAGCAACCTCTTCCGGTGTACCGCAGGCAACAACTGTGCCACCGCCGTCGCCGCCTTCAGGGCCAAGGTCGATGATATAGTCCGCGGATTTGATCACATCCAAATTGTGCTCAATGATCAGTGCAGTATTGCCGGCATCCACAAGAGTCTGTAAAACTTCCAGAAGTTTATGAACATCGGCTGCGTGCAGACCGGTAGTGGGTTCGTCGAGGACATAAATTGTCTTGCCGGTGGAGGTGCGAGCAAGTTCCGTTGCCAGCTTCACTCGTTGTGCCTCACCACCGGAAAGGGTGGTACTGGATTGCCCCAGCTTGATATAGCCCAATCCAACCTCAACCAGAGTTTGCGCTTTTCTACAGATCTTAGGCAGATTTTCAAAGAACTCAACTGCTTCTTCAGCAGTCATGTCCAGCACCTGAGAAATGTTCTTGCCTTTGTACAGAACTTCTAAAGTTTCCCGATTATAACGAGCACCTTTACAGACCTCGCAGGGAACATATACGTCTGCAAGGAAATGCATTTCGATCTTTACCAAACCATCACCGGCGCAGGCTTCGCATCTGCCACCTTTGACGTTAAAGGAGAATCGACCAGGACCATAACCCCGCACCTTTGCATCATTGGTGGAGGCGTATAGATCTCGAATGTCGTTGAAAAGACCCGTATACGTAGCAGGATTGGAACGGGGCGTGCGACCAATGGGACTCTGATCAATATCGATGACTTTGTCCAGATGCTCTGCACCCGATATACAGCGGCAAGCACCGGGACGGGTTCGGGCATGGTTCAGTTTCGCCAAAAGATGCTTGTTCAGCACTTCTGTTACCAAGCTGGATTTGCCGGAACCGGAAACACCGGTTACACAGGTGAGCGTACCCAAGGGGATGTCCACATCTACACTTTTCAGATTGTTTTCTGTTGCACCACGGATGGAAAGTTTATTTCCGTTACCTGCCCGACGGGCACTGGGGACGGGAATCTTTTTTACACCGGACAGATATTGTCCGGTAATGGATCCGGGGGTGCGGATGATATCCTCCAGTGTGCCGGTGGCGACAATCTCACCACCATGGCTGCCTGCACCCGGGCCTACATCTACAATATAGTCTGCAGCACGCATGGTGTCCTCGTCATGTTCAACAACGATCAGCGTATTGCCAATATCACGCAGATGCTTCAAGGTTGCCAAAAGCTTATCATTATCCCGCTGGTGCAGACCGATAGATGGTTCGTCAAGAATATACAGAACGCCCATCAGGGAAGAACCGATCTGTGTTGCCAAGCGAATACGCTGGCTTTCACCACCGGAAAGTGTACCGGAGGATCGGGAAAGTGTCAAATAGCTTAAGCCAACATCAGAAAGAAAACGCAGACGAGAGATAATTTCCCGAATGATTTGTTCCGCAACGATGGCTGTGTTGCCTTCCAAATGGAGGTTTTCCATGAAGGAGAGTTCCTTGTCGATGCTCATCTCACAGAACTCCATGATGCCGATACCACCGACAGTTACCGCCCGGGCGATGTCGGAAAGTCGCTCGCCATGGCAGTGGGGGCAGGGGGCAGAGGACATACATTCTTCCAGTTCCTTGCGGGCAGCATCGGACTGAGTTTCCCGGAAACGACGGGCGATGTTGTTCATGATGCCTTCAAAGGGCTGTTCCAGCACGCCCATGCCGTTACCGCGGTTATAGGTCATTCGCAGCTTGTCCTCACCGGTACCGTAAAGCACAACATCCAGAGCCTTTTGGGGCAGTTCGGACACGGGGACGTTCAGAGAAAAGTGATATTTTTGTGCCAGAGCTTCAAAGTACATGCGGAAAATGCTGTCCGTTCTTGCACTCTGCCAGCCGGAAACCTGAATGGCGCCATCCAACAGTGTTTTGCTCTTATCAGGAATTACCAGATCCGGATCAGCAACCAATTGGAAACCTAAGCCGGTGCAGTGTGGACACGCACCGGAGGGATTGTTAAAGGAGAACATCCTGGGTTCCAGTTCTGTCAGGCTGATGCCGCAATCCTCGCAAGCATAGTTTTGAGAAAAGCTAAGCACCTCCTGGGTATCCGGCAACTGAATAGTGACCAGGCCACCGGAATGGGAACAAGCGGTTTCAATGGAATCCGTCAAACGGCGACGCAGCCCCTCTTTCAAAATAAGACGGTCCACCACCAATTCGATGGTGTGCTTTTTGTTCTTTTCACAGGGAATCTCTTCGGTCAGATCATAGAGAATGCCATCCACCCGAACACGGGCAAAGCCACTTTTGCGGGCATCGTCAAAAACCTTTTGATGCTCACCTTTTTTGTCACGAATGACGGGAGAAAGCACGATAAATCGAGTACCGTCGCCCAAGGCTTCCACCCGGTCAACGATCTGATCAATGGTTTGTCGGGCAATCTCTTTGCCACATTTCGGACAATGGGGAATACCTGCCCGTGCCCATAAAAGTCGCAGATAGTCATATATTTCCGTTACTGTACCCACAGTGGAACGGGGATTCTTTGATGTGGTCTTTTGGTCAATGGAGATAGCGGGGGACAGACCATCAATGCTGTCCACATCCGGTTTATCCATCTGTCCCAAAAACTGCCGTGCATAACTGCTCAGGCTTTCCACATATCGCCGCTGGCCTTCTGCATAGATGGTATCAAAGGCAAGGGAGGACTTGCCAGAGCCGGACAGACCGGTGAATACGATCAGCTTGTCACGGGGGATGGTAAGATCCACATTTTTTAAGTTGTTTTCCCGGGCTCCTTGAATGATGATCTTGTCGTTCATAGCCTGCTCCTTGTTAATTCGTTACCAGATATTATACCACAAACCGACATGCTCTACAAGTATAACTTCACAAAAAATCCGGCTATTGCAGAACTTTTGTTTGCAACAGCCGGATATATTTAAGAAATTTTCTGATACAGATAATAGGTGAAGGTGTTATTCTTATCAAAAGGATGGGTACCCTCATCTACCAACCGATATTTGGAACAATCAACTCCATACTGCTCCAGCTTGTATTGTCTGGTGACAATGAAATCTGCATCACCATTTTGAATACATGCTTTATGCTCTTCCCACATTTCCGGTGGATTGATGTTGAACGTGCAAAAATACCGACAGGCAGGGGTTGCACCGGATGCAAAATAGAAACCTCCGTCCAGAAAACCGTAGTTTAACAAGGTGGGATCTTCAACAGTTTGAATGGTTTTGGCAAAGCGGTACTGCACAGTGTCTTCTTTATCATATTTGGCAAGGTAAGTGTTCTGATTGAATTGAATCGTACTGCTCAACAGGACGGACATGGTAAGAATCAGCACCAGAATTGTCGGCAAAGCATCCGAGGGTGTCCAACGATGCCAGAGATCAAACAGCTGTGTACTGCGCAGAAATTCTGTCCATACAATCAGACCGAAAATGCAGAATGCTGCAAAGATCAGTCCGTAGTAATCCCAGGGTTTTCCGCCCCAGTAGGTACCGATTGTCAAGCCAATGAAACATAATACGATCATCAATCCGGCCTTCCATTGCCCAGGTCGCTTCAGCAGCAGGAAAAATGCGCCGGACCAAATCAGCCAACCGTAATTGGTGTTGTACTTGATCGCACCTACCAGACAATTCCACAGAGATGCAATACGGGAACCTTCCACCTTGCTGGGGTAGAGAAAGATGTTGTTGTAGAAATATACATTGAACAAATCGCTGATTGCATCGTGGATTGCAAAGTATATAAACACAACTGCGGTGATAGCGGCAATACCCAGCAGAAATTCACCGATGACCGGCAATAGCTTTTTTCGTAAAGAGGCATCTGTCAGATACCAAATGATCACAAACAACGCAAGGCCTAAATAGAAGCCCAGTGTAGTGTATTTTACCCACAGAACGATACCGGCAAAGATACCATTGAGAAATGCCTCCATAAAGGAAAGTCCACGCTTTTCCCGGACAGCTCTCAGAATAGTGTACATTCCGTATACCAGCAGGAAAAGACTATGCTGCTCCACACTACCTCCATGCGTAAACGACCAGGAGGTGACCACTGCGGCGGCCAAAACAGATACCAGCAGATATACGATACGGGAAGTTCCCACATAAAGCTGCGCCAGCTTTCCGGAAAAATACAGAAACAGACCGAAGGTAAGAACCTCCAGCAGATATATGCCAATGAAGCTGTTCTTTGAAAACAGCGCAATGAAAGCATAGACAAAATAAAGCACAGGGCCTTTCTGCTCATACAGATCCCGATAAGGAACCATGCCATCCAATATACCACGTCCCATGGTGAAGAAGCAGTTGACATCCACCCAGTCATTCAGAGGATATAGCGGAGAACTTTTGGATGCCAGCCCAATGAAAACTGCAGACAGAAAGAACGACCAAAGCAGAAGAATATGATTTCGTTTCAATTAGCTGTCCTCCCGTTCTTTGGTACGCTGGCTGATGATATACCGGGGTCGCTGTTTGGATTCCATATAGATCTTGCCAATATATTCGCCTATGACACCCAAGCAGATCAGTTGGACACCGCCCAGCAGGCAAATGATGCAGGTCATACTGGCCCATCCGGGAACAGAATTACCGCACAAGGCGACAACCACTGACCAAATCACGCCAATAAAGCTCAGTAATGCAATGAAACATCCAAGCCCGGTAATAATATGCAAAGGTTTGACACTAAGACTGGTGATACCTTCAAATGCCAGAGAAAGCATTTTTCTCAGGGGATAGTGGCTCTTACCGGCTATGCGTTCCTTGCGTTCGTAGAAAACACTTGTGCTTTTGAATCCCACCAGCGGAAACATGCCCCGCAAAAACAGATTGACTTCCTTAAAGTTTGCAAATTCCTTCAGAACCTTGCTGGATACCAGACGGTAATCAGCGTGATTGTAAACGGCATCTACGCCCATAAACTTGAGAAATTTATAATAACCCTGGGCAGTAGAACGCTTAAAAAAGGTATCACTGCTGCGATCGTTGCGTACACCATAAACGATTTCGCAGCCTTCCAGATAGGCGTCAACCATGGCATCCATGGCGTTCAAGTCATCCTGCCCATCACAATCGATGGAAATGGTGATATCACACAGTTCTTTGGCCTCCATCAGACCGGCCAGCACGGCGTTTTGATGCCCACGATTGCGGCTTTGCTGAATACCCTTAAAATGCCGGTCCTGGGCAGCAAAGTCACAAATATTTTTCCAGGTGTTATCCTTAGAACCATCATCTACAAACAAAATCTTGCTATCAGGGCTGATTTTCTGCTGTTGCTCCAGAAAATGCAGTTTCTGCAGGAACATGGGGGCAGTTATGGGAAGTACTTGTTCTTCGTTGTAGCAGGGGACGACAATATATAATACTGGTAGCATAAACGCCACTCCTTTGCCTCATTTTTATTAGTATACCACACAAATTCCGGAAATGGAAGAATAATCAAAAAAGCCTGCTGCAGTGCAGCAGGCTTTCCATTAAATCCGGTGGAAATTATAAATGCATTTATTACATACGTACTTGCCCTTGTAAGGCACAAGACTCTGGTTAGAGCCGCAAAATACGCAGTTGTGTTCATATTTTTGAAGAATGATTTGATTGTTTTCAATAAAGATTTCCATTTCATCATGTTCTGCGATATCCAGTGTACGTCGCAGTTCGATTGGAAGGACGATTCTCCCCAATTCGTCCACCTTTCTGATAATGCCCGTTGATTTCATGATTTCCAATTCCTTCCATTTTGTTTGCTTTTTTATAGAAAATTGTGGGATATTGCCGAATTGTTAGTATTATATATTCAATTTTTATGTGTGTCAACAGAAAATTCATATTTTGTCTAAAAATATCGGAATTACGTGGTTATAATTGTGCAAACTGCACATAAAATGCCCTGGAGGGTGATGCAGATGCTGATGAGCTGGATATGGACAGGTCTATTGGCCTTATCTTTGGTGTGTGCGGCTATTACGGGACAAGGCGGTGCCTTGGCTGCAGCTACAGCACAAGGTGCCCAGGATGGCGTGACACTGGCAATCTCTATAGCAGGTTCTATTTGCCTTTGGACAGGCCTCGGTAAACTAATGGAGCACAGTGGTGTTATGAATGGAATATCAAAGCTGCTGGCTCCATTACTGGGCAGATTATTTCCCAGCACGAGGAAGGATCGTGCTGCGAAACATTATTTGAGCGCAAATGTCTGTGCCAATATTTTAGGATTGGGAAATGCTGCGACACCCATGGGGATTCAAGCGGCAAAACGACTTGTGGATCCGACTAAACCAACTGTAGCAACAGACGAGCTTTGTCGTTTGATCGTACTTAACACAGCATCCATTCAGTTAATACCTGCAAATGTTGCAGCGATTCGTGCGGGACTTGGCGCACAAGCACCATTTGATATCTTGCCGGCAGTCTGGATCACCAGCTTGTGTTCGGCAACGCTTGGTCTTGTTGCTGCATGGGGGATGGGGAGGCTACTGAAACGTGATTGATTATGTAGTTCCGTTTTTGATGCTGCTGTCAGCGATATTGGCCTTACGGAAAAAGGAAAATGCCTATGATCTGATGCTCAGTGGTGCAGGAGATGGCCTTAAAATGCTTGCCTCTATTGTGCCGGCATTGATTTTGCTGCTGACTGCGGTATCAATGCTTCGTGCTTCCGGTGCGGTTGCGCTTTTGAGTTCTCTGTTCTCACCGGTTTTCTCCTTTTTTGGCATTCCTCCAGAAACGGCATTGCTGGTTTTAATCCGGCCATTGAGCGGTAGCGCTGCACTGGCGGTTGGTGCAGAGCTCATGACAAAATATGGTCCGGATTCCTTGATCGGGCGCACAGCGGCTGTGATGCTCGGGTCAACAGAAACCACTTTTTATACCATCAGTGTGTATTTTGGCGCAGCGGGTATCAAAAAGACCCGTTATACAGTACCTGCGGCATTGTTTGCAGATTTTGTGGGATTCTTCATAGCATCCTTGACAGTGCGGCTGTTTTGGATATAAAAAGCTCTGCTGCGTTGGCAGCAGAGCTTAAATTTTAACTTTCAACCAGCTTGTAATTGCCTAATTTCACCTTATGATAGTAGATTGCAGTTATAACACTGCACAGTAGCCAACCGGCGGGATAGGCCATAGAAATGGGGAGGATCTCATTACAAATCCGAGCCATAAAGTACAGATATATTTGCCGGAAACCTACAAAGGAACACAATGTGATGATCATAGGCGCTCTGCTGTTTCCTGCGCCGCGAAGGGCGGCAACATGGATCTGGTTGAAACAGCAAAGTACATAGAAAGGTGTCAGACAGCGAAGAAACAGCGTTGCAAAATCAATTACTTCATGCTTTGCATTAAAGAATGCAGCAATGAAAGGTGCAAAAGCGATGACCGGTATCATCAAAAGGACTGTGGTGCTGCATGCGACCACCAAGGAAACCTTAATGCCTTTTTGTGCCCGCTCAGGAAGTCCTTTGCCCAGGTTTTGACCGACGAATGTGGTTGTTGCCAGGGAGATAGATTGCATGGGCAGGAATAGTAGCTGATCCACCTTTGAGTAGGTTGTCCAACCGGACATGCAGTCTGCATCAAAGTAATTGATATAGGACTGCACAAAGACATTGGAGAACGAGGTGATTGCCATCTGCAGTGCAGTAGGAATGCCAATGCCAATGATTTTCTTCAGAATATCCCAATGGACACATAGCTTACGAATGCTGAGCTTGACACAGTTATTGGTGCGCATCAGCGTGATGATTACAAGAACAGCGGAAACACCTTGCGATAGAATGGTGGCGAGTGCGACACCTTCCACCTTCATATCAAATAGCAGAACGAACACAAGGTCCAGTGCGGTATTCATTACTGCACAAATCACAAGGAAATAGAAGGGACGCTTGGAATCGCCTACTGCACGCAAAATACCGGCACCCATATTGTAGAGCATCAAACCCATAATACCGGAGAAATAGATGGTCAAATATGTAGTGGCTTCAGGTTTAACGTGAGCGGGCATTTTCATGATATCCAGCATATATGGAATCATGGCAATGCCGATTCCGGTAAACAGAATACCTAATGCCAGGGTCATGACAATGGCAGTATGTACTGTTTTCTGGACCTTCTCATATTGCCCGGCACCGTAATGTTGGCTAATGACAACACCTGCACCGGAGGAAAGCCCCATAAATGTGCCAATCAGCATATTAACAATAGGACCTACATTACCCACGGCAGAGTAGGCTTCGTTGCTGACGAAGTTGCCCAATACCCATGTGTCCACCATATTATACAGCTGCTGGAACAGATTTCCCAACAACAGAGGAACAGCAAAGGTGATAATGTGCTGCAGAATATTACCTTGGGTCATATCCACGTCCTGCCGTTTGAAGGCAGAACGATGGGGAAGACGGAAGCCGGACATGAAAACCCTTCTTTCTCTAAGTCAATCAGAACCAGCTGGTGATGAAAATTTCCAGGCCAATGAAAATCAAAATCGCACCACCAACAATGCCGGCCTTACCGGACAGACAGCTGCCGGCCTTTTTGCCAATGAATAGACCCACCAAACAGATGATAAAGGTAACGATGGCAATAACCAATGCGCAAAGCAGTGCCATCGGCAGCAAATAATCAGAAATGGTGAAGCCAACAGACAGCGCATCGATAGAAGTGGCAACGCCTTGTATCAACAATGCGGACAATCCCAATGCAGCAGGAACCACGGGGCAGCTTTGACTCTTGATACCTTCATATAGCATTTTGCCGCCGATATAACCCAATAATGCCAAAGCAATCCAGGGAATCCAAGTTTGGAAGGATTGGAAGTACTGCACAACTGTATGGATGCAGATCCAACCGATCAGGGGCATCAAACCCTGAAAAACAGCGAAGATGCCGGCGATACCACAGGTCTTGCCCAGGGACATTTTAGGTTCACGAATGCCATTGGCCATAGCAACAGAAAAAGCATCCATGGCAAGTCCTACACCAAGACCGAAACTTTGTATAAAAAATCTGAGATCTAGATCCATCAATATCCCCCAAAATAAAGTAGTTCATAATAAGTTTTACAAAACGAAATCATCATAGCATATCCGAAAAGCACTGTCAATCTTCCCTGAGGTTTTGTTTGCATTTTAGCACAAGAGCATATATAATAAAGGGGAAAGGTGGGATTTTTATGAAGAATTTATTCCCAGAAATAAAAAAGAATTTTGGCTTTGGCTGCATGCGTATGCAAACCAAGAACGGCGATGTGGATCATGACGAATTTCGCAAGATGATCGACATATTCCTGGAAAACGGCTTTAATTATTTTGATACGGCAAGAATGTATTTTGACGGTAAGAGCGAGATCGCTTTGCGGGAATGCCTGACCTCCCGTTACCCTCGTGATGCCTATGTGCTGACCAACAAGCTGTCCCCCAATACATTTAAGTGCAGAGAGGATATCCGACCCGTTTTTGAAAGCCAGCTGCAGGCTTGTGGTGTAGAGTATTTCGATTTTTACCTGATGCATACCCAAACATCCGGTAATTATGGGCACTATAAGAATAACGGTGCGTATGAAGAAGCCTTCCGTCTGAAAGAGGAGGGCAAGGTGCGCCATGTGGGTATCTCTTTCCATGATAGTGCTGCATTTTTGGACAAGATTTTGACAGAAAACCCCGGCGTGGAGGTTGTTCAGCTGCAGTTTAACTATGTGGACTATGAGGACGACCGTGTGCAGAGCCGTTTGTGTTATGAGGTTTGCCAAAAGCACAATAAACCGGTGATCGTTATGGAACCGGTCAGAGGCGGCCAACTGGTAAATATGCCTGAGGAAATGGCAAAGATCATCGACGGTATGGGTGGCGGTTCTCGGGCAAGCTATGCGCTACGTTTTGCAGCAAGCTTCCCTAATGTGATCATGGTGCTGTCCGGTATGGGCAATATGGATATGGTCAATGACAATATCCGTACTATGAAGGACTTTAAGCCGCTGAATGAATGGGAATTGGCGCAACTGAAAAAGGCAGCAGAGATCTATTGGTGTGTGGAGCAGATCCCCTGTACCGGTTGCCGTTACTGCGTGGACGGCTGCCCGAAGGAAATCAAAATTCCTGATCTGTTTGCAGCATCCAATGCGGCAAAAAATGCCGGTGTGGCATTGAATGTGGACGAGGTTGCAGGTGGCAAGCCGACAGATTGTGTCTGGTGCGGTAAATGTGAAAAGATCTGTCCGCAAATTTTGCCTATTCGTGAGCTGTTGCACAGAATGGTACCTTTGAAGCAGGGAGAGTAACCGTGAAAATTGTAGTAAGCGCCTGCTTGTTGGGCGAAAATTGTAAATATAACGGTGGAAACAATTTTTCTCCTGCTGTAATGGAATTCATAAAGGGCAGGGAAGTGATCCCCGTTTGTCCGGAGCGTCTGGCAGGACTTGGCGTCCCCAGAGAACCTATTGAGATCGTCAATGGCGTCGTATGCAGGCAAGACGGAACATCTGTAGATGCTGTTTTGCGCCAAGCTGTGAATGAAATTATTGCCCAGTTGGAAGGCCAGGATATTGAATGTGTCATTCTCAAATCCCGTAGTCCTACGTGCGGCGTCAAGCAGGTACATGATGGAACTTTCACTGGAACGTTGGTATATGGTATGGGAGTCCTGGCCGCAGCGCTGAAGGAAAAGGGATATCATGTCATCGATGCGGAAGATTGTCATTGCAAATAAAACAATTCTGTGATATGATTCTCCCACAAAAGGAGTGAAGACCATGGCAGTAACGTTAGACAATAAATTGGTAGTGGGTATCTCCTCCCGGGCGCTGTTTGACCTGGAGTATGAGAACACCATTTATGAAGAGCAGGGTCTGCAGGCGTACCTTGCATACCAACGTGATCATGAGCAGGATATTCTGAAGCCCGGCACTGCATTTCCGTTGATTCGTGCATTGCATAAGCTCAACGACGGCGGTGAGCAGCTGGTTGAGATCATCATTATGTCCAAGAACAGCGCTGACACCAGCCTGCGTATCTTTAATTCTATTGAGCATTATGGTTTGGATATCAGCCGCGCAGCACTGGTTGGCGGCAACAAGATCGCACCTTACCTCAGTGCATTCCGTACCGGTCTTTTTCTGTCTGCTAACGAAGAAGACGTGCAGGAAGCTATCAATGCAGGTGTGGCGGCAGGTTTGATCTGCTCTCACAACGATCTGGAGATTTCTCCTGATGAAGTGATGGATCAGATTCGTATTGCGTTTGACGGTGATGCGGTTATATTTTCAGATGAATCGGAAAAGATATTCAAATCTCAGGGGCTGGAGGCATTTGAAGAGCATGAGCGCCTGAATGCACGCAAACCCTTGCCGGAAGGTCCTTTTGCTAATTTGCTGGCAACCATTTCTAAGGTTCAAAAGAAATTTCCCACGGATAATATGCCCATTCGTACCGCATTGGTCACAGCACGAAATGCACCGGCCCACGAGCGTGTGATTCGCACGCTGATGGCCTGGGGTGTGCGTATTGATGAGGCATTTTTCCTGGGCGGTGTGCAGAAGAGTGACTTCCTGAAAGCCTTTGGCGCACACATCTTCTTTGATGACCAGGCAGTGCATACAGAGCCGGCTTCCCGTTTGGTACCTGCAGCACGTGTGCCCTATAAAACAGAATAAACCAAAAGCCACGCCATTTGGCGTGGCTTTTCTAAGAGCAAAAAGAAATGACCCTTGACTGCACATCTTACGATTTACGCAATCAAGGGTCATTTCTGTTCACTCTTATTATCTAACATCATTGGTTAACCTCTCTTTCTGCAGATTAGATGTCACCTTCAGCTTTTTTCGAAATACCTTCCTAACCACTACCACTTCTCAATTCCCTAAGCGTGAATCACTTGTGTGTTGGAATATTTCCCTTGTATGGGAAGGTGCATCTTTGCGGCGTATTACGGTTTGAAATTTTCCTTTTAGCATCTCAAGCAGTTTTGAATCTTTACGAGATCTTATTCGTCTTATATATCCTTATTCAATTCAAATACTGTTTTCTTAATATCGGTTTGTTGATTGCTTCCTTACTTCGCATTTGCGATTCATTTTGCCGGATCAACTGCCGAGGGTTGCTATCAGGAATCACCGTTGCCGATTAGGTTGAATTACCTGTACATTGGTATCACCCTTTCTGTCTATAGATTAGCATACATAAGTGGCTTTTTCAAGACGGAATGGTGCACAAAAAATACATTTGTCCTTCGTGCAAAAAACAGATTATTAACTTACCCTAGCTAAAATCCTTGACAAATGGGGTGTTGATTTGATATGATATTCATGTTGGGGCCTTGGCAAAGTGTATTTGCCGTGGCTATTTTTATGTTTGGCGTAACCAAAGGGGATGATGTGTGATGGATAAGATAATTGCTGTCTTGGCTGTCGTGTCAACGGCCTTATGTTTAATAGAGCCGTTTTTCAAAAAAATGAAAATGGTTCTGATCATAAGCTCATTGGTTAATGCGCTTGTGGGTATCAGCTATTTGCTTACCGACAGCTACAGTGGCGCTATGATCTGTGCGGCTGCTATTGTATGCCTGAGCATCAATTATTTCATTACATCCCGGGATAAAGCCATTCCGCTATGGGCAATTGTGTTGGAGTCTATGATCTTCCTGGCTGCCAATGTAGTGACATTCCGGCATCTTTATGATGTGCTGGCAGTGATCGCATCGCTGCTCTTTGTGCTGAGCATTGCGCAGAAGACGACAAAATACTATCGGTTGGTATATATCGCCAATACCCTGATCTGGATTCCCTATGATATTTTGGCCAAATCCAAAGGTAATTTGTTTACACATGTAATATTGGCAATTGCAATTATCGCTTCTATTATTGTTCGGGACGTAAAGAAGCAAAAAGCCGAATAAGGAAACGAAAAACCTATTGACAAAGAACTGCCTGGCGGTTATAATACATTAGCGCTTGCGAGAGTGTTGGAATGGTAGACAAGCACGTTTGAGGTGCGTGTGGTTTCGCCGTGTGGGTTCGAGTCCCATCTCTCGCACCAAAAAGAACACCACCCTTTGGGGTGGTGTTCTTTTTTAATCAAATTTTATTCGCCTTCAACGCTGTCTGTTGCGCCTTCTTCAACAGGTGCTTCAGCAGCGGCAGTATCCGGTGCTGCAATGGTCTTCTTCTTAGGCTTGACGATTGCGTATGCCACAATGATATAGATGATGATACCTGCGGCGACTGCGCCAACGGTAATAAAGATAATGATCAGGGTAGAATCAGAATCATCATCCTCGGTATCCTTCTTCAGGAAATCGTTGGGGTTGACACTAACGGTTTCCATGGGCACGGGTGCCTCCGGGGTAGTGTTCGGAGTGGTAGTCTGTGCGCCTTCGTTATTGCTGGGATCGGAAGCAGGGGGAGTGGTTTCACCGGCAGGAGGATTGGTAGCGGGAGGATTGGTAGCAGGGGGATTGGTAGCAGGAGGATTGGTATTGGTGCTGCCTCCATTGGAATTACCGGAGCTGCTGCCGCTGTTATTGCCGGAATTGTTACCGCTGGCGGTCTTTACATAGAAGGCCAGAACATAGTCTGCAGTCAGGCTGCTGGGAGCGTAGGTACTCCAGTTGCCCTTTTCGGCATACCAGTCCAAATATACGTTGCGAACGGTGTTCTTCAGATAGAATTGATTGGAACCGGCACTGGACAGTTCCCATTTATCATTCGTGCCTGCGTCGTTCAGAGAATTCTTCTCATCAGCCAGAGCCAGCTTCTTACCGCTTTCAGATGTGAAGGAATAGCTGCCATCACTGTTCTTCTTTACGGTAAAGATTTCAGCATTGGTGATGCCACCAAAACCACCGGAAACATCAACACCGGCATTGTAGTAGGTAGAGATCTTGTTCATGGACAAAGCCATGTTGCTTGCAGGATTGACAATGATGATCTTATCACCATCGTTCAGAGAAGAAACCTTGGTATAGCTGGTGTCGGTAGTGCTGCCGGAGCTGCCGCTATTGCCGCTGCCGGAGTTACCGCTATTGCCGCTGCCGGAGTTGCCACCAGGATTAGCAGTCACGCCATCGTTGTCGGAGGGAGTGGTGATACCTGCGGGAACGTCCTTACCGAACAGCAGCCATGCAAATTCAGGATAGTCAACAAAAACATTACGGGTGCCGGTGATGGACTGAACGGCATCGTTACGACCCATTTCCCAAGTGTCAACGGGGTCTTCTTTCATCCACTTCAGCAGAATATCCATGCTTTCGATAACGCCGCTCTTGCCCCACATACTGCCGGTGTTGCCCCAGCGAACATAAACATACAGAGCAATACGGGCGACGTCACCGCGCGTAGAGGTACCGGGATCAAAGTAACCGCTGCCTTCACCATAAGCGGTATTGCCACGGCTTCCGTTTTCAGAGGGAATTGTGGGACGGAGCATCATGATATCGTCCTCATCCCGGCCGTTCATACCCTTACTGTTGGGCCAGGTATGCTCACGGTTCCAAACAGAACCGCCGGAAGACCAGACGCTGGCTACCATGGTGCCGGAATAGAAGGAGGAGAGCTTGCTGGTGTTATTGGAAACACAGTCAGTATAAGCAAACATCGCCTTGGACTGATCGTAGTTGTTGATTTTTGTGTGCTTGCTCTTCATCAGCTGCGCCAGAGAGGAATACAGTGCGCTCTGGGGAGCGTTGCTCTGGCTGCTGCCGCCGGTCAGTTTGGACAGAGCGTCAAAGGTGTTGGAACCAGTGTAAAAACTTGCGGTCTTGGAAGATAGGAATACACAAGTTTCACCACGGGCACCCCAGTTATAGATCCAGCCGTTACTACCGGTTTTGTAGTCAACATCGCTGGCCTGGGTGTAGCCGGTTGCGGTAGTGGAAATCTGTGCTGCCAATACAGTATTGGGCACCAAAGAGATCACAATCATCAGGGCCAGCAAAATGGCACTCATGCGTTTCAAGAGATTTTTCATGATAATTCTCCTTGTCAAAATTTGTCACAATATAGCATAACACAGATTGCGCAAAAAGGCAAAGAGTTTTTTGCATGAAATCAAATAAACCAGTCTTGACAAATTTTCAAACTGTGCTATAATCCTACTTGTTCCGGTATGGAGGCATAGCTCAGCTGGTTAGAGCGCATGCTTCACACGCATGAGGTCACAGGTTCGAGTCCTGTTGTCTCCACCAAATAAAAAAGACACCCAAGAGGGTGTCTTTTTTGTTTACAGAGGATCAAGGACTCGAACCGATCTAAATGCAACAGTCCGGTGGTTAAAAAGAAACGGCACCCATGTGGGTGCCGTTTTATTTTTAGTTTTCCGTTTCGTCCTTCCAGACGGGGACGGGCTTGTTTGCAAACCGCTTCTTCAAGATTCTTCTGCGGAACAGGAAGATGGTATATGCAAGCCAAAGAACAAAGAAAATTGCACATGCAATGATTGCATTGTTCAGAGATTTGCCTGCAAAACCAAGCAACAACAAGAGCGGTGCAATCATTACCATAGCAGGGAAATTAGATAGAATGTACAAGCTGGAGGTGGGGGTGCGCAGACCGGGATCAACCTCTTTCATCAGAATCATGCCGTTAGAAGCAGTACCGGTCAGTGTGCCGTAACTCATCAGGAACATTTCGTGATGGAAACCTTTGAAATTTTCCTCAGATACAAAACGAATATATACATACGTGATCACGGCACCAATTACACTGAGGATCACAACGGGGACAAGGTAGGCTCTGATATCGCTGATCTGAATAGCAGAAACACCTGCTACGATCATCAGGTCAAAGGAAAAACCGGAGATGCGATCCATCTGATAGTTGTTGATGTAGACCCGGTGCATCAGCTTTTGCTTGCGCAGATTGCCGACTACAAAACGAATCAGCATGGCAAACAAAGATGCCCAGAGGAAATTAAAGCCCCATGCAATGCTGTTGGTGAAGTCAGAAAGAATGCCCAGAAGGCACATGAAACCAAAGGAAAGTGCATAAGCGAGGGCTACAAAACCAGCCTGCAGAGTGAATTTATCAATAGATTCATTATCCGGGATCTCATCACCGTTGGGGTTACTTTGGTCCACGATCTGATTGGTAGGTCTTGCTTGACGAACAGTCAAGGTGCCGCGCTTTTTACAGACATTGATGTAAAGAACACCGAAAATAGATGCAACCACAAAACCAATGGATGCAAGGGAGAGGCCAAAGCTGCCGTTTCCGGCAAACTGCGCTGCAGGTGTATTGGTAAAGTTAATATCCCAACTCAGTGCATTACCGGGACCCTGACCATAAGCCAGCGGCAGAATCAGACCACAGATATAGGAGATAGCGTTGTCACCATAACGGGTTAGCAAGAACAGAATTAGTGTAATTCCAAGACCTACAAAGGCCTGCAGCATATAGCAGCCGCCCTGCAATGCACCAAATTCTACAACCTGGGTTCTATTGGTTTTGTGGGTGCTTTTTTCGTTTTTTAAGGACATTGCCGCAAAACCAATGGCCAAACAGTGATAGGTGATTACCTGCATCAGTTGGTTGTTGACCAGATAAAAACCAAGCTGCTTACAAATGATATCTACAGCCAGTAATAATCCGCCACCCAAAAGAGCAGAGGGTATCAGATATGTTCGGAACAGAGGGATCGTACGACGAAGAATATTGCCGAGCATTAAAAACAGCAACAACAATCCCAGTTGCACCAGAAAACTCCAAACGGGGCCGTAATTGGCCAAAGTGAAATTCCAACCAGATACCTGATCCATAGGGTCAACTCCTTATTATGAATTATAGAAAAATTATACAGGATTACGTATTTTTTGTCAATAAAATAGTATATACAATGAATACTGACAGAACAGCAACCTAGAAAGTTTTAGTGGAAAAAGCAACAGAAATCTGCTATGATAATACTATACTACATGCCAGAGGAGGCCTCTATATGCCGCAGACGATTTATGAACAGACAAAAGCAGTTATTGAGGAATTGGTACAAAAAGCAAATTTGAAGCCCGGTAGTATTATTGTGGTAGGCTGTTCTACCAGTGAGGTGCTGGGAGCGAAGATTGGCACGAATTCTAATCCTGATACTGCAAAGCATATTTTTGATGCATTGCACGACTATGTGAAAAATAATGGTTTTTATTTGGCAGTTCAGTGCTGTGAGCATCTGAATCGTGCCGTTATTGTGGAACGGGCTGCAGTCCATAACAGAGAGATAGTCAATGTAGTGCCCCAGCCAAAGGCGGGAGGTTCATTGGCAACGCAGGCCTATGCCGGATTTGCAGATCCAGTTGCCGTGGAGGAAATCAAAGCGGATGCTGGCATTGATATTGGTTTGACGCTGATCGGTATGCACCTGAAGCAGGTGGCAGTTCCTGTGAGATTGGAAAACAATCGGATTGGCGCGGCGATAATCGTAGCTGCCCGGACAAGGCCAAAATTCATCGGTGGTGTCAGAGCAATCTATAACGAAGAACTTTTATAATATTCCTATCGGTAATCCACCGCTTACAAAATGGAAAAACTCGGCACCCATTGGGGTGCCGAGTTTGTTATTCCGGATTTACAATTTTTGCTAGCTCTTCTTCTTCGAGGATACGATAGGCAACCTTGCCGACCAACGTTTTCGGCATATCCTCACGGAAGGCAATATCATAGGGCATGGCATATTTGGCGATGTGTTTACGGCAGTGTTCCAAAAGTACTAGCTTAGTAGCATCATTTGCTTCAACACCGGCAGCCAGCTTGACGATCGCCTTGACTTTTTGCATTTTATAGGGATCGGGCAATCCAATGACACAGCTCATCTGTACTAACTCGTGGGCATCAAGGATATTTTCTAACTGAGCAGGGTAGACATTGTAGCCGGATGTGACGATCATACGCTTAGCGCGACCCTTAAAGTAGACAAATCCCTGATCGTCCATTGTTCCCAAGTCACCGGTGTATACCCAAGTGAGCCCGTCATTATGCTTGCGCAAAGTTTTTGCAGTTTCTTCGGCATGGTGCATATACTCTGTCATTACAGTAGGACCTGACAACAGTATTTCACCCTCCTGCCCATAGGGAAGCTCCTTGTCTGTACCCGGCTCGACGATTTTAATATATGTGTCGGGGAAGGGCAGACCGATGGAGCCCTCTTTGGATATATGAGAAGGTGTAAGACAGCAGGCAGTAACGGTTTCCGTGGTGCCGTAACCTTCGCGAACCTGAATCGATGCCTTATGCTCGGAAAGAAATTTATCCAATTTCTTTTTCAGTTCGATAGATAAACTGTCACCACCGGAAAAGACACCTTTCAAACAACTCAGATCCGCACCATCCATATTGGGTAAACGCAGAAGCGCCTCGTAGAGTGTGGGAACACCGGCAATAAAATTGCAGCGGTGCTTGATAAGATCCTTGGAGTAGGTTTTCGGAGTGAAACGGGGCACCAGTACACATCGACCTCCCTGGGAAAGCATGGCATGGATACATACCCCCAAACCGAAACCATGGAAAATGGGCATTGCCGCCAGCATTTTGTCACCAGGGCAGAACATCTGATTTGCTGCAATGACCTGCTGACCGAGGGCGTTGAAATTCAAGTTTGTCAGTACGATGCCCTTACTTGTACCAGTTGTACCACCGGAATAGAGAATAACAGCAGGATCTTTCGCTTCTCGCTTGACGGAAAATTCACAGACGGATTTACCCAAGGCTTGAAAAGCTCTCCATTGGATCACGGGAGCGCCCTTGGGGATGGGGGCAATCTTTCTGCCTTGTGTCAGTGCATAGCCCACTTTCATTATTGGAGAAAGCGCATCTGCAATACTGGTTATGATTAAATTACGCAGACCGGTATTGCTGCGAATAGCGGCAAATTTGCCATAAAACTGATCCAAGGTGATAGCGGCAACTGAACCGGAATCATTGAGATAGAATTCGATCTCTTTTTCAGCTGACAGAGGATGGATCATATTGGCAATCGCGCCTACACGATTCACCGCGTAAAACAGATAAATAGCCTGAGGGCAATTGGGCATAGCAATGGTCACTTTGTCACCGGGGCAGATACCTATTTTCTTCAAGGATTTGGCGCATATTTCAATTTGTGCCATCAATTCCGTATAGGTCGTGGACTTGCCCATGAAATCAAAGGCTACATAATTGGGGTATTTATTTGCAATGGCTTCTACAGCTTCAAACATGGAGCCCTGAAAATAGTCAAGATGCATGGGGACAGTGCCCATATAATCCTTCCATGGCGTTTTTACAGTCATTTGTTGTCAACCTCTTCGCTTAAAAGTTCTGAGTTTGTTGTAGTAAGTATATACTATGAACAATATCAAAAATTCACAAAAATGTCAAACAATGTTATTATATAGTTTGGATTGCAATGATAGAATTTATCTGCTATACTATAATAGTATATCTGTTTCTTACAGAGGAGTGAAATTTGTGCTTGAGTTAAAAAATATTACAAAGGTCTATCCCGCCGGTGCGGGTACGGTGCGGGCACTGAAGGGAATTGACCTGCAATTCCGTAGCAGTGAGTTTGTGTCCGTATTGGGTCCCAGTGGCTGCGGCAAAACCACAATGCTGAATATCATCGGTGGTTTGGATCAATACACCAGCGGTGATTTGCTGATCAACGGCCGTTCCACCAAAAACTTTAAGGATCGGGATTGGGATAGCTACCGTAACCATTCTGTTGGCTTTGTGTTCCAGAGCTACAACCTGATTCCCCACCAGACAGTTCTGCAGAATGTGGAATTGGCCCTGACACTTTCCGGTGTTTCCAAGCATGAACGCAGAAAGCGTGCCAAGGAAGCTTTAGAAAAGGTGGGATTGAGCGATCAGTTGCGCAAGAAACCCAACCAGATGTCCGGCGGGCAGATGCAGCGCGTGGCCATTGCCCGTGCGATTGTCAACAATCCGGATATTATCCTGGCTGACGAACCTACCGGTGCTTTGGATACGGAAACCAGCAAGCAAGTTATGGAAATCCTGCGGGAAATTGCCAAGGATCGTCTGGTTATTATGGTTACCCACAATCCGGAGATTGCGCAAGAGTATTCTACCCGAATTGTCCGAGTTGTGGACGGCTTAGTAATCAGCGATACTGCACCGTTGACAGCAGAAGAAATCGCAAAGGAAGAACAAGAATCTAAGACTAAGGCAGAACGTCAGCGCAAAGAGAAAAAGCCTGCTATGTCGCTGTTGACATCCTTTGGCCTTTCGCTGCGTAACCTGATTTCCAAGAAGGGCCGTACCACATTGACCTCTTTTGCCGGATCTATCGGCATTATCGGTATCGCGCTGATCTATGCAGTTTCCCAAGGTATGACTACCTATATCAATATTATTCAGGAAGAAACGCTATCTTCTTACCCGTTGACCATTCAAGCAGAATCCGTGGATATGGGCAGTTTGATGTTGACGTTTATGGGGCAAGCGCAGTCTGCCGGTGAACATGAAAACGATGCTGTTTATCAAAAGGCTATGCTGTACGATATGGTCAATGCCCTGAACACCATGGAGACCTCTTACAACGATCTGAAGGCATTTAAGGTCTTTATCGACGAACAGCTGAAAGACCCGGAGAGCAAGTTGTCGCAAGCCCTCAGCGGTGTACAGTACACCTATGATCTGGATATGATGGTCTATACGAAGAATATCGATGGAAAGATCATTCAATCGGATACCATGACTTTGATGCAGGAACTGATGATTGAGCATCTGGACATGGATATGTCTTCTATGCTGCAAATGTCGGAGTCTTACGGCTTTGACATGGAGGCAATGGCCAGCTTATCTCCTATGGGCGGCTCCGTCAATTTGTTCCAGGAAATTTTGCCCGGCGACAATGGCGCACCCATCAATAAGATGCTGTATAGCCAGTATGATCTGATTTATGGTGCCTGGCCCAATTCCTACAATGAGATCATTCTTGTGGTAGATGAAAAGAACGAGATTGACGACCTGACGCTGTATGCATTGGGACTAAAATCCAAGGCGGACATGGACGCATTGGCAAATGCATCCAAGGATAAGACACCTGTGGATGTGGAAATGAAAAAGTGGACCTTTGAAGAAATTTGCGCCATGGATTTCCGTGTGGTATTCAATGCTGACTGCTATACCAAGGTTGGCGATATCTACACAGACTTGCGTAAGACCCAGGAAGGCATGAAATATCTGTATGACAATGGCCTGGATCTGAAGGTCACCGGTATCATTCGTCCCAATGAGGATGCCAGCGCCACCATGCTGTCCAGTACCATTGGCTATACCCACATGCTGACCAAGTATGTGATTGAGGAAGCAAAGGATTCTCCGGCTATTTTGGCACAGTTGGCATCTCCGCATACGGACATTTTTACCGGCCTGCCCTTCAGGGAGAATACCGGCAATCTGACCGATGAGGAAAAGTATAATGCATTCTTTGCCTATATTGGCGAACTCGACGATGCAGAAAAGGCACAGACCTATATCAAGATTAAGTCCATTCCTTCTGCAGAAGAATTGGCCGGAATGATTGCACAAGCAATGCAGGGCTATCCCACCCCGGAGGCACAGAAAGCAGTGCTCCTGCAGGTTCTGGTGAGCCAGACCGGTATGAGTGAGGAAGAACTCAAGGGCTACATGGAGAGCATGAAGGAAGAGGACATCACAGAGATGTTCACCCAAATCATTACCCAGCAAGTGAAGATGCAGTATGCTGCCGGTGTGAAGGCTCAGATGTCCCAAATTCCCACGGAGCAGCTGGTAATGGCTCTGACCATGGAAAGCGCAAACTATACCCCGCAGCAATGTGCACAATATTATGACGAGGTTTTGGAATTCTCTGAGTCCAGTTATGATGATAACCTGCTGAAATTGGGTTACTTGGATTTGGAATCTCCTGCATCGGTCAATCTGTATGCCACCACCTTCGAGAGCAAGGATGTGATTGAGGAGGTTATTGCAGAATACAATGCAGATAAAGATGAAGTGTCCAAAATCCAGTACACTGACTATATCGGTCTGATGATGAGCTCCATTACCACCATCATCAATGCAATCACCTATGTTTTGATTGCGTTTGTGGCAGTTTCCCTGATTGTTTCTTCCATTATGATCGGTGTTATCACCCTGATCTCCGTGCAGGAGCGTACCAAGGAAATTGGTGTGCTTCGTGCCATCGGTGCATCCAAGAGGAACGTTTCCAGTATGTTCAATGCGGAGACAATCATGATAGGTTTTGCAGCTGGCACCATTGGTGTGATTGTGACTTGGCTGCTGTGTATTCCCATCAATGCAATTTTGTTTGCACTGACCGGACTTGGCAATCTGCGGGCATATCTGCCCTGGTATGTGGCATTGATCCTTATTGGAATCAGTGTGCTGCTGACCATGTTTGCAGGTGTTATTCCTTCTCGCAGCGCTGCAAAGAAGGATCCTGTCGTAGCGTTGAGAACTGAATAAATAGCAAAAGAACCGGGAATGTTTCCCGGTTCTTTTTTATTTTGATGGCCTTACATTTGTGTGACCAATTCTTCCAGTTCTTTGCGCTTTTTTGTGCGAAGTTTGTCATCCTCCTTGGGATAACCAATGGCGATGACCAGGCGTACAGCGCCGTCCAGACCGCAGATTTTGCGAATGTCTTCGTCATCAAACCAACCGAGGATACATGTCCCCAAACCCTGAGCAGCAGCTTCCGCGGTTATATATGCCGCAGCAATGCCGATGTCAATGGAGCGATAGTCATTTTTCTTGAGCTTTGCACCCAAAGCTGCAGATTTTACATAGGGCTTTTCAGAGATCACCAGCATTACAGGGACATCCTTGGTGAATTTGTTCATACCCATGCTTGTTGTGGCTTTGGCCACGGCTGTGGCGTTTTCACCACGACAAAGGGTGAAATGATAAGGTTGCCCGTTACAAGCAGAAGGGGAGAGACGGGCGGATTCCAAAATAGCAGAAAGCTTTTCTTCTTCCACTGGCCGTGTTCCGTCATAGCTGCGGCAGGATTGACGATTCTGTGCGATTTCATAAAAGTTCATCATAAATACTCCTTTGCATACGATATTATTGTCGGAAGATGCGTTCATTGCGGAAATCACGAGGTGTCTTTCCGTAAAAATGTGCAAACTGTTTAGTGAAATAACTGATGGTATTAAATCCAACAATGGCGGAAATCTGCTTGATCTGCAAGCTGGTATGCTTTAAATAACTGGCCGCTTGCTTGCAGCGTTCCTGATTCAAAAATGTGATGAAGGTTATGCCCATCTCATGACGAAACTGCCGGGATAAATAATCCGGGTGCACCGATAATTCTTTTGCAGTATCCATTACTGTTAAATTGGCACTCAGATTATTCTTGATATAAATAACCGCCTGATGGATCAAGGGGCTCAGATTTTTATAGGATTGCTCTTGTACAAGATGGCAGTACTGTTCGACGATATAGGTGCTAAAAGGAAGCGCCATATCCGGTGCACTCAGTCTTTCGATCTGAACACCAATCTCACTGGAAAGACGATCCAACTCATAAGGATGTATATCACCACCCTCCAGTGAATGACGCAGCTGTGTGTTGAGTATGATGCAGAAATTCTGCGCATTTCGCAAAGGACTTTGGCTGCGCACCATTTGATAGCGGTTATCCTGGCTGTGTAAAGGCTGCAGAGCCAAAGAAAGGTTGCCAAGCTTAACAGCTTCGGTCAGAACACTACTGGTTTCATATCTGGTTTCGATCTGCCGGATCATACTGATGTCATGAGGAAGTGTTGTATCTTTCAGCAGGGGAAGGAGTTGAAAAATGTTTGGCGGATCCATCTTTTTGATGGGAATGGGAATGTGCATATCACATAGGTGACGAAGCAATATATCCATTAAGTGATATAGTTGATGAGAGGGGATTACCGGCAAGTGCCCGGCAGAATCCAGTATTTGAGAAATTGTTTTCTGTGAAATATTTTGCCGCTGCAGGTAGCTAAGCAAGTTGTTGTCAGAGAAGCTTTCGCTTACTGTTGGACCAACAAACAGCAGCTTGTTAATGTGATCACTGGAATAGATGAGCGTTGTAATACCTGGCAAAGGAGTAAACTCATAAATATGGGCTGAATCCAGCTGGCATATTTGTTTAATAGTTGGGTGGTTACTTAAATCAGCACCCAATTTAGGGGAGATATGCTCCTGCAAATATAAACGTAATTCCTGTTCTGAATTCGGCATTAAATGTACATCAATACCGAAAAAAAGATCGGTTAATTCTCGTATCAGATTCAGTTTTTCCAACATATGGGTACTCCTTATGAAATACATCAGTTTTGTTGCATTATAACACAGAAATATTGTTTTTTCAATACGGTTCTTTTGGTAAAATAGCTGAGTAAACGATGATTTCCACTGGAAATCTTATGTAATAACACAAAAGGAGGCTTTTTTGTGAAACTCAAAAACGAAACGCGACCCTTTGGTATGCGGGATAAGCTTGCATATGCAGCCGGTGACCTGGGCTGTAATATGAGCTTTGCCCTGAAAACAACGGTGCAGACATTCTGGTTGGTGTTTATGATGCTGGAAACCGGTCTGCTGTCCATTCTGCTTCTGCTTGTACAGATTTGGGATGCCGTGAACGATCCCCTGATCGGCACACTGATCGACAATGACAGAAGAACATACAAGATGGGCAAATTCAAAACATATATTTTTATAGGTGCCTGCGGTCTGCTGCTTGGCGGCGCTGCAGTATTCCTGCCGTTCCCCAATGCACCTGTGGTGGTGAAGGCGGTTTTGTTTGTTTTGGGCTACATTGTGTGGGATGCTTTCTATACCGTGGCCAACGTTCCTTACGGTTCCATGCTGTCTTTGGTAACACCCGATAACGGCGAGCGTGCACAGCTGTCCACCTGGCGTTCCATCGGCTCCATGATCGGCAATCTGCTGCCTAACATTATTCTGCCTATGCTGATTTGGAAAAAGGCTGAATGGGATGGCACAACTGATTTCCTCAGCAAGATCGAAATTCCTGAGGGCTTCACAAAAGAGCAGTTCCTGACAAATCCGCTGACCGGCGAAGCCTATCAGATGGGTGATGCTATTCTCAGCCCTCAGACTGGCAACCAGGTTGAGATTCTGAAGGGTGAAGTGGTCTTCTGGGCTGCCTTGATCATGGGCATTCTGGGCTTCCTCTGCTTCCTGTTTATGATCAGAAATATTACCATCCGTGTGGACGAAAACTCTGTCAAGACCAATGAGGGCGGCGAAAAGTTCAATATTTTTGCAGCTTTTGGTAAGTTTATGAAGAACCGTGCTGCTGTAGGTGCAACTTTGGCTGCTATGGGTATGTTCCTGGGTATGCAGTCCGCTACGACTGCAAATACCATCATGTTTGCTACCTATTTCAATAAGGCATCTATGTCCGGTGTTGTGCAGATGATTGGTTTCCTGCCCATGATTGCCTTCATTCCCTTTATTAAGAAGATCGTTGAAAAATACGGCAAGAAGGAAGCTTCTGTTGTTGGTACAGTGGTCTCTGTTGTTGGCGGACTGATCATGTTGGCATTCCCCATGATGCCCAATCCGGATATCGCACTGCTTGTTTATCTGGCAGGTTTGGTATTCTTTGGCGTGGGCATGGGCGTGTATACTTGCGTTTCCTGGGCGCTGATGGGTGATGCCATCGACTACAACGAGTGGAAATTTGGTACTCGTGAAGAAGGTACTGTTTATGCTCTGCACTCCTTCTTCCGTAAGCTGGCACAGGGCGTCGGCCCCTCTGTTGTGTTGCTGATGATGGGTGCTTTAGGCTACGTTTCCAAGTACGGTACCATTGGCCAAAGTGCACAGACTGCTCACAATATGTGCTGGCTGGTTGCAGGTCTGTATTTGTTCAGCGCTGTGCTGCAGTTTATTGGCATTGCACTGATCTACAATCTGGACAAGAAGACTGTTGAGACAATGAACGCCGAACTGGCTGAGCGCCACACTGAGAACTAAAATTTATTGCTGCCGCATCCAGGCTTTGGATGCGGCAGTGTGTCCGAAAAAACAGTATATTTTGGAGGCTGAAATATGAGACAAATTATCAATTTGAATGCCGGTTGGGTGTTCAACAAGCAAAATGAAATCCCTGCATCCCTGCCCACCGAATGGGAAAAGGTAGACCTGCCCCATTCTTGGAACGCAGTGGACGGTCAGGACGGCGGTAATGACTATTTCCGTGGCACTGCTTGCTATGCAAAGACTCTGAACAAGGCAGAGCTGCCCGTTGCACAGCAGTACTATCTGGAGATCCGTGGTGCAAACTCCTCCGCAGATGTCTATCTGGATGGCAAGCTGCTGGCACACCATGACGGTGGTTATTCTACCTGGCGTGTTAATCTGACAGAAGAACTGAAAGACAGCAGTCTGCTGGTTATCGCTGTGGACAATTCCGCAAATGAGCACGTATATCCCCAGATGGCTGACTTCACTTTCTATGGCGGTCTGTACCGCGATGTGAACATCATTGCTGTTGCAGATTCCCACTTTGATCTGGACTATTACGGTGGCCCCGGCATTCAGGTTACCCCCATTATCGATGGCGCAAATGCCAATGTTGAGGTTAAGGTATACCTGACCAATATGACCGAAGGCCAAACCATTCGCTACACTCTGGCTGATGCTGAAGGCAATGTTGTTGCACAGACCACTACTGCGGATACCAAGGCTGACTTTGTTATCGAAAATGTCCACAAGTGGCATGGCCGCAAGGATCCTTATCTGTATGCAGCAAAGGCAGAACTGGTGGAGAATGACACTGTTGTGGACAATGTTTCCACTGCATTTGGCTGCCGCAGCTATGAGATTGATCCCGAACGTGGTTTTATCCTCAACGGGGAAGAATATCCTCTGCGTGGTGTTTCCCGTCACCAGGACCGCTGGGGCAAGGGTAATGCCTTGAGCAAGGAAGATCACAAGCAGGATATTGAGCTGATCTGCGAGGTGGGTGCAACCACCATTCGTCTGGCTCACTATCAGCACGATCAGTATTTCTATGATCTGTGTGACCAGTATGGTCAGGTCATTTGGGCTGAGATTCCCTATATTTCCAAGCACCTTCCCAACGGACGTGAGAACACCATTTCTCAGATGAAGGAACTCATCACCCAGAACTATAACCACCCCTCCATCGTGGTTTGGGGTCTTAGCAACGAGATTTCCATTGGTGGTTCTGATGATGACCTGTTGGAAAACCACCGCATCCTGAATGATTTGTGCCATGAGTGGGATAAGACCCGTAAGACTACAATTGCAGCTGTGTCTATGTGTAAAATGGATGACCCCTACCTGCAGATTCCGGATGTAGTCAGCTACAACCACTACTTCGGCTGGTATGGTGGCGAAACCTCCATGAATGGTCCTTGGTTTGACAAGTTCCACGCAACGCATCCCAACATTCCCATCGGCTGCTCTGAGTATGGCTGTGAGGCTCTGAACTGGCACACCTCCACCCCCATGCAGGGCGACTACACTGAGGAATATCAGGCTTACTATCACGAAGAACTGATCAAGCAGCTGTTCAGCCGTAAGTACATGTGGGCTACCCATGTTTGGAACATGTTCGACTTTGGTGCCGATGCCCGTGCAGAGGGCGGCGAAAACGGCCAGAACCACAAGGGTCTGATGACCTTCGACCGTTCCTACAAGAAGGATGCTTTCTATGCCTACAAGGCATGGCTGAATCCCGAGCCCATGATCCATCTGTGCGGCAAGCGTTACATTGACCGCGTTGAAGATGTGACTAAGGTTACTGTTTATTCCAATCAGCCTACTGTTGAGCTGTTTGCCAATGGCAAGTCCCTGGGCGTCAAGGAAGCAGCTGATCACTTTTTCTACTTCGATGTTCCCAATGTGGGCGAAACCAAGCTGGAAGCAGTTGCTGGTGATCTGCGCGATGAGAGCATCATCCGTAAGGTGGATACTTTTAACGAAGAGTATCGTTTGAAGGAAAAGGGCGCTGTGCTGAACTGGTTCGATGTGAACGAACCCGAGGGCAGACTCTCCCTGAATAGCAAGATGAGCGAGATCATGGCTACCTTCCGTGGCAAGCTGGCGCTGGCCGGTGTGTTCAAGAAGGTCATGAAGGGTATGCGTGGTGACCAGAAGGGCGAGAAGAAAAAGGCTGCTGGCTTTGAACTGAATGAAGGCATGATGCAGATGATGGGTGGCTTCACCCTGCTGCGTATGACCAGCATGATGGGTATGATGAATGTATCCTTCACCAAGGAAGAGCTGTTGAAGATCAACAAGAAGCTCAACCGCATCAAGAAAAAGAAGTAAATAGCACAGAATTTATAATATTTGCAATGGAATTGAGAAAGAACGCTCTTTCCATTGCAAATATTCTGTGGTACACTATCGGTAACCTAAAAATATAGGAGGAAATACAATGGCGATGCAAATGGGTTTTCGCTGGTATGGCGAAGGCAATGATAACATCAAGCTCTCTGACATTAAGCAGATCCCCGGTGTGACCAGCATTGTTTGGGCACTGCACCACAAAATGCCTGGCGAGGTTTGGGAAGTAGAGGAGATCGCAGAGGTTCAGAAGCAGTTGGAACCCTATGGCTTCAACATGGATGTAGTAGAATCCGTCAATGTTCACGATGACATTAAGATCGGTCTGCCCAGCCGTGACAAGCATATTGAGGCATATAAGCAGACAATCCGCAATCTGAGCAAGTTTGGCGTAAAGGTTATTTGCTATAACTTTATGCCCATCTTTGACTGGACTCGTTCCAATCTGTTCCATGAGGTAGGCGACGGTTCTACTGCTCTTTTCTATGAAAAGGGTATGATTCAGGACGATTACAATGCAATGGCAAAGTACATTCTGGACTTTACTGAGAAGTACAATATGTCCTTCCCCGGTTGGGAGCCTGAGCGTATGGCGAAGCTGGATGAGCTGTTTAAGGCTTATGCAGGTGTTGACCACGAAAAGCTGTGGGCAAACCTCAAGTACTTCCTGGAAGCTTTGATGCCTACCTGCGAAGAATGCGGCATCAAGATGGCCATCCATATGGACGATCCCCCATGGGATATTTTTGGCCTGCCCCGTCTGTTGATCAATGAGGCAAATATTGATCGTTTCCTGCAGATGGTTGACCACCCCTGTAACTGCCTGACTTTGTGCTCCGGCAGCCTGAATGCAGATCCCAACAACAATGTTGCCAATGTGGTTCGCAAGCACTGTGACCGCATTGCCTTTGCACATATCCGTAATGTCAAGCATTTTGACAACGGCGACTTCTCTGAGGCATCCCACCGTGACTGCGATGGTGATACCGGCATTCTGGAAATCCTGAAGGCTTACCATGATTGTGGTTATGAAGGCTACATTCGTCCAGACCACGGCCGTCATCTGTGGGGTGAGGGCCCCGGTACTGTCCGTCCCGGTTATGGTTTGTATGACCGCGCATTGGGTATCATGTATATGCTGGGCGTGTGGGACATGCTGGACCGTTTGTCCGGCAAGTATTGATTTGGAGGCAAAAGAATGTTGAATCTTCCTTTAAATATCGATTTTACCGGTAAGGTCGTTGTAGTCACCGGTGCAGGCGGCTTGATCTGCGGCGCAATGGCTCGTGCTTTTGCACAGAGCGGTGCAAAGGTTGCTGCGCTGGACCTGAATGAGGATGCTGTTAAGGCACTGGCTAATGAGCTGAAGGCTGAAGGCTTTATCTGCGAGGGTTACAAAGCAAATGTGCTGGAACCTGAGGCATTGGAGGCTGTTCATCAGGCAGTTTTGGCTGACCTGGGTCCTTGTGACATCCTGGTCAATGGCGCAGGCGGTAACAACCCCCGTGCAACAACTGACAATGAGTATCAGCACGAGGCAAAAGAGGGCGGCAAGTCCTTCTTTGACCTGGATGCAGGCGGTGTGGACTTTGTGTTCAAGCTGAATTTCCAGGGTACGCTGCTGCCTACGCAGGCATTTGCCAAGGATATGGTGGCCAAGAAGGCCGGCTGCATTCTGAATATCTCTTCCATGAATGCATACACCCCCTTGACCAAGATTCCCGCTTATTCTGCTGCAAAGGCCGGTATCTCCAATTTTACGCAGTGGCTGGCTACCCACTTTGCCGGCACCGGTATTCGCTGCAATGCGATTGCTCCCGGCTTCCTGGTGTCTGCACAGAATAAGGCCCTGCTGTTTAATGATGACGGCACTCCCACTGCACGTTCTGCTAAGATCCTGAACGGTACACCTACCGGACGTTTCGTGGATGCAAGTGAGCTGTTGGGTGCAACGCTGTTCCTGTGTGACGACAAGGCTGCTTCCGCCATTACCGGCGTGGTGCTGCCCGTAGATGCAGGCTTCGCTGCCTACTCCGGCGTGTAATCAAACATAAAAAAACTCCGGCTGAAAAGCCGGAGATTTTTTTATTTCTTTTTTCTTGCCAGGATGCATACCACCAAAACAATGGCAGCTGGCACAAGTGCCGCGAGAAAAATATTTTCATTGGGTAGGAAGGAGAATGTGCCGTCATCGTTGGGGATAGTTGTGGCATTGGCAAGCACCAGTTTGCCAATATACGGGCCAACCACACCGGGAACCAATACCTGGGAGAAGATGCGTACACCTTGCAGCATTCCTGCTTTACCACTGGGGGTCAGATCCCGAATCCGGGCGCCAAATACGGCCATGCCACACAGATATCCGCACATCATCAGAAGAGAACCGATGAACACCATTGCCACATCCTTAAAACAGAAAAGCATTACATAGCCAAGAAGCAGGCTGTTGAGGGCGATAATACCGGAGAAAACAAAACCCTTCTTGTCGTACACACGACCCCAGAATGCTGTGGCGACAGATGCCAAAACGATGGCAGGTGCCATGATGAATACATAGTTTTCCATTCCCAAAGATTTTTCATAGTAAATGATCAGGTAGGGCATGAAAATCTGAATGGAAATGTTAAACAGAATAAAGATCAGCAGCCAGACATACAGCTTTCCATATTCTTTCACAGTAGAGGGACGGAAACCATAGATCACATTTTGCCAGTAGCCGGTTTTAGAGGGCTCTGCAGGGGAATCTTCGATCAGAAAAAAGCCCAGAATACCAACGGCCATGGTGATGCCACCGATGATGTAGAAGATTGTGCTCCAGCTTTCTGCACTGTCCAAATTGAAGGCCATAAACCCGCCAAATACCACCAAAATAGCAACCAGCGGCATCATGGCATTGATGCCTTCTGCTGCTCCACGGTTGGTTTTGTCGGTGCTGTCGGTGAGCCATGCATTGAAGGCTGCGTCATTGGCAGAAGAACCGAAGAAGGTCATCACACAGTCCAGCGCGATGGTCAGGGCAATGCACAGAGAAACAGCAGAACCACTGATAGAAACAATTGGTAACAGCAGTGACTCCACATTCTCAGTGCGGATCAGGCCAAAACACATGACGGAAATGCCCCACAGAATATAACCAACACACATGAACACTTTTCGTTTACCCAAACGGTCAGAAAGCGCACCGATCAAAATGGTTGTCAGTGTTGCCGTAATCGCACTGGCTGAAAGCATCATAGAAATATGGTTGGGGAAGGCGTTGAACATTTTGTAGATAAAGACATTTAAGTACATATTTTCAATGACCCATGCCACTTGTCCGAAAAGGCCGAACAAGGACAAAGCCAGCCAAAAACGGGGAGAAAGTTTCTTTTGCATAAAGATGCCTCCTATCTTTTGGAAGGAGCATCTGCAATCTGCAGATGCCCCAATAATATGGAATTACAGCAGCCGAATGCCGGCTTTTTCGCAAGCTTCTACAGTTTCGGCATCCCAGATGCTGGCCTGCACTTCACCAATGTGGGCACAGCCCATCATCAGCATGCACAAACGGGATTGGCCGATACCACCGCCGATAGTCAAGGGCAGTTCATCTGCCAGCAGCATTTTGTGGAAGGGCAGCTGCGCACGATGCATGCAATTTGCTTCTTTCAACTGGTAGGCCAGAGCCTGCGCATCTACACGGATGCCCATGGAGGAGATCTCCAGTGCCCGGTCGAGAACCTCGTCCCAGAAGAAAATGTCGCAGTTCAAACTCCAATCGTCATAGTCAGGAGCGCGACCGTCATGGGGCTTTCCGGAGGCAAGCTTACCGCCAATCTGCAGGATACATGCAGTGTGATGTTCCTTGACATAGGCTTTTTCACGCTGAGAACCGGTCAGATCGGGATACATATCCTCCAGCTCTTGGGTGGTGACAAAAGAAACCTCACGATCCAGCTCCACGCGTAATTGAGGGAAGCGCACGTGCAGGCGGTCGTTGGTGTCGCAAATGGCCCGGACGATAGCCCGGACAATGAGCTTCAGATAGTCAAGATTGCGGTTGTCCTTGGTGATGACCTTTTCCCAGTCCCACTGGTCTACATAGATGGAGTGGATATTGTCCAGACTTTCATCACGGCGAATAGCGTTCATGTCTGTATACAGACCGTTTCCGACGCTGAAATTGTATCTTTTCAGTGCCAGGCGCTTCCACTTGGCCAGAGAATGCACTACCTGAGCATCCTCACCAACGGCGGGAACATCAAAGGAAACAGCACGCTCATAGCCATTCAGGTTGTCATTCAAACCGGATTCCTCGGTAACAAACAGGGGAGCGGACACACGCTTCAAATTCAGCGCAGTGGAAAACTCCTCCTGAAAAGTCTCTTTGATATAGGCAATGGCCCGCTGGGTGTCATAGGCATCCAAAGTAGGGCGATAGCCCTCGGGAATGTAAATTTGATTCATAATCCTTACCCTTTCTGTGCTTCAATGCAATCGAGCAACTGCTCGGGTTTTTCGATAATTGTGTCAGCACCGCTTTCCAGCAGTTCATCCTTACCCCGGAATCCCCACAGCACACCTACAGTGCAAAGCTGCGCATTTTTGCCGGTTTTCATATCTGTACCGGTGTCGCCGATATATAGACATTCTTCAGCCTTTGCGTCCATTTCTTCCATGATCTGAAAAACTGCTGTAGGATCAGGCTTAATGGGAACATTTTCCCGTTGACCGTAAACACAGTCGAAATAGCCTTCTCCAAACAAGGAAGTGATCACACCACAGGTGGCAAAATGTGGCTTATTGGAAAGGATCGCCATCTTAATTCCTTGGGCCTTAATCGCATTCAAGGTTTCCTGAATGCCGGCAAAGGGTGCGGTAAGATAAGAAGTATCTGCATTATAAGCAGCATTATAATCTGCAAAGACTTTCTCAAAAGTTTCATCCGTCAGTGCATTCCGGAAACGCAGAGCGCGTTTGATCAGATTCACAGCGCCATTGCCGGCAAAATAGTTATATTCTTTCACGTCAATGGGGTCAATCCCGTGTTTACTTAATGCATAGTTACCATAGTAGGCAATGGTCTTTACAGTGTCCAGCACTGTGCCGTCCAAATCAAAGATGCATAGCTTAATCATAAGTACACCTGCTTTTTCTTTTCCGATTGCTTTATTATACGATTTGCGGTATAATAAGTCAAGACTTTTACAAAGGAGGGCAATGCCTTGAAAACCATCATTATGGTACGCCATGGAGAAAGCGAAACCAATGTGCGCAAGGTCTTTACCGGGCAACTGGATACGCCCTTGACGGAAATCGGCAGAGAGCAGGCTTGCCGAATGGCACAGTACCTGGATAAGTATCAGGTGAACAAGATCTATACCAGTTCTCTGGGGCGGGCAGTGACTACAGCGCAGGCGATTGCTGACCGGCAGAATTGCCCCTTAGAAACCAGCGATGGGCTCAAGGAAATCAACTCTGGTCTTTGGCAGGGGCTTACCTTTGCGGAAATTGCAGAAAGATATCCCCAAAACTACCGTATCTGGAAGGAAAATATCGGGTATGCAACGCCGGAAAAAGGAGAAACCTGCAGGCAGTTGTATGACCGGGTGACAGCCTTCTTCAAAAAGGTGCTGACCCAGCAAGAGGAAACGGTTTGTTTCGTTTGTCATGCGACACCCATCCGCATGATGGAAAGCTATATCCGCTGTGGTGGTGTAGATGATGCACAGGAAATATCATGGGTTCCCAATGCGTCTGTAACCGTCTATCAATACGACGGGGTATTTCATGAGGTAGAACGGGGCAGTTGCGATTTTCTTGGCGATCTGCGCACCGATCTGCCGAAAACCATATAAAAACCGGGTCTGCGGTATTGCAGACCCGGAATTATTTTTATTTGGAGAACAGCTTGTCCAGCAGTATCACAACACTGATAATTACCAGCGTAACAGTGAAGATACCCAACATACCAACACCGACGATCTTCAATGCATTCAGCAATGCGGCGGTGTCAATACGATGAATGAACTGCATTACAGCGGTTCCGATTTTAACAGCAATATCGTGCATAGTAACCTCCTATTACAGTCCCAGCTGGCTCTTGACCAGTGCGAGGATCAGACCACCGGCAATGACGGATGCGATCTGACCGGAAACGTTGACACCGATGGAGTGCATCAGCAGGAAGTTGGAGTTGTCCTCTTCCAGACCCATCTTGTGAACTACACGAGCGGACATGGGGAATGCGGAGATACCGGCTGCACCGATCATGGGGTTGATCTTCTTGCCCTCAGGCAGGAAGATATTCATGATCTTGGCAATCATGATACCACCGAAGGTGTCCACAATAAAAGCAATCAGACCCAGACCCATGATCAGAACGGTCTGCCACTGCAGAAATTCGTCTGCACGCATACGGGCAGCAATGGTGATACCCAGGAACAGTGTGATCAGGTTTGCAAGAACGTTCTGTGCAGTATCGGACAGAGAGTTCAGCACGCCACATTCACGGATCAGATTGCCGAACATCAGGAAGCCGATCAGTGCGACAGCATCAGGAGCAACCAAAGCAACAATCATGGTAACTACGATGGGGAAGAGGATCTTGGTCAGCTTGGAAACATTCTTGCCCTCGTAAGCCATCTTGATGCGGCGCTCTTTCTGAGTAGTGCACAGCTTGATGATGGGCGGCTGCACCAAGGGAACAAGAGCCATGTAAGAATAGGCAGCCACCATAATGGGTGCCATGTAGTTAGACATCAACTGACCAGCCACATAAATAGCGGTGGGACCGTCAGCTGCACCGATGATGGCAATGGAGGCTGCATCTTTCAGCTCAAAACCAAACAGCGTTGCCATAAACAATGTAAAGAAGATACCAAACTGAGCAGCTGCACCGAAGATCATCAGCTTGGGGTTGGTGAGCAGGGGGCCAAAGTCAATCATAGCACCGATGCCCACAAACAGCAGCAGGGGAAATAGCTCATGATAATCAATACCGATGGAGAACAGTGCGTTAATAACAGCCTGGACACCGGTACCGGCCTCTGCAACGGGCAGGTTCATCAAAATTGCGCCAAAGCCCATGGGCAGCAGCAAGGTGGGTTCCATTTCCTTGACGATGGCAAGGTAAATGAGAATACCACCAATACCCCACATGACTACGGACGGCCATGTGATATTGGCAAAGTTCTGAAGTAATACTTCCATAGAAACCTCCATAAGTGAATTTTACACATACCATGTCCATTATAGCATAATTCTGTAAAATGTACAGAAAAATTTTCATAAAATCATGAAAAAAACAACTGAATATCAACAGAAAACGATTATAGAACAAAAATTCGAAAATATGAAAAATAATGCGTGCATTTTTGAAAAAGGTATGTTATACTGTAGAAAAATGAGAAAGGAGCGGCCTATGTATCAGCCACTTGCAGACCTTTTGCGGCCTCAGACCTTAGACGAGGTCTATGGGCAGGAACATATTTTAGGGGAGAACGGCATTCTGCGCCGCTTAGTGGACGGGGGCAATGTGCCGAATATGATCTTCTATGGCCCCAGCGGTACCGGTAAGACCACCGTTGCCAAGATCATTGCCCAGCAGACGAACCGTGCTTTATATCAGCTCAATGCTACAACCGCATCCACTGCAGATATTAAAGAGATTGCTGCACAACTGGATACATTTCTCGCTCCCAATGGTATTTTGCTGTATCTTGACGAGATCCAGTCCTTTAACAAAAAGCAGCAACAGATACTGCTTGATTATATCGAAAGCGGCAAGATTACCCTGATCGCATCTACTACAGAGAATCCTTATTTCTATGTATTCAATGCGATCCTTAGTCGTTCCACCATCTTTGAATTCAAGCAGATTGATGCCAAAGCTGCGCTGAAAGCCGTGCATCGTGCAGTGGCCTTTTTGGAAGAACGCACTGCTCTGAAGGCAAAACCTGAGGAGGGTGCATTAGAGTACATTGCAGGCTCTTGCGGCGGCGATCTGCGCAAGGCTATGAATGCAGTGGAGGTTCTTTTCTCCGCAGGCAAGCCGGAAAATGGCGAACTTATGCTGACTTTGGAAGATGCCAAGGCAGTTTCCCAAAAGAGCGCCCTGCGTGCAGACCGGGATGGAGATAATTTCTACGATCTTCTTTCTGCAATGCAGAAATCCATTCGTGGTTCTGACCCTGACGCTGCATGCCACTATCTTGCACGCCTCTTGGAGGCAGGACAGATGCAGGCGGCATGTCGCAGATTGATGGTTATTGCTTGTGAAGATGTGGGTCTTGCATTCCCACAGATCATTCCCATTGTCAAATCCTGCGTGGATGCAGCGCTGATGCTGGGCATGCCGGAAGCCAGAATTCCTCTTGGAGATGCAGCTGTGCTGATGGCAACTTCACCTAAGTCCAATTCCGGACATGTTGCCTTGGATGCAGCATTGGAGGATGTGCGCAATGGCTTAGGTCGTGGCTTTCCCAGACATTTGCAGAATATGCACGCTGATACCTATACCATGGAACGCGCGCAAGGCTATCAGTATCCTCACAATTATCCGAATCACTGGATCAATCAGCAATACTTGCCGGATGATCTGGCGGGAAAGACCTATTATGAATATGGGCAGAATAAACTGGAACAGTCTGCCAAGCAGTATTGGGACGCCATAAAGGGAAAGTGAGGCAAAGCATGGACATTCAACTCAATGACATTCTCACTATGAAAAAGCCTCATCCCTGTGGCGAAAAACGGTGGCAGGTACTGCGTACCGGAGCAGATTTCCGCTTGCGTTGTTTGGGCTGTGGCCATGAAATCATGGTTCCCAGATTTAAGGCAGAAAAAAATATCCGGTCAATCAGTAAAAGTGAAAATTCCTCGACAGATTCAAGCGGCAGCCGATAAATTCGGCTGCCGCTTTCTGTGTGTTGTAGTGGGTTTGTCCCCAATTTACGTGTGTGGACGGGGGATTTGTCGCCAGGCAAGGACAAGGATGCGACCGACTTTTTGAAATGGGATCGTTATACTGAAACCATCTTCACAGAGGGAGGAAAGGGCATGGTCGTATATCTGGATTTGGTGATACTGCTGAATTTTTTGGTTGACGGATTGTTGCTTGTGGGCACAAACCGTTTGACGGGGCATCCACTGGATTGGAAACGCTGCGCCCTTGCCGGAGTGGTGGGAGGTACCTACGCAGGAATTTGCATGCTACCCCAGGCCCATTTTTTTGCAAACCTTCTATGGCGATTGGTATGTCTTGCGTCTATGTCTGTAATTGCATTCGGTTGGAATCTTGGCGCACTGCGCAGAGGCACAATCTTTGTGCTGCTTAGCATGGCGCTGGGGGGGATGGCAATGGGAGTCGGTAAAGGAAATTTTGCATCTTTGATCTTAGCTGCTGTTGGAATCTTGATTCTCTGCAACGTTGGGATCAAATCTCCATTGGGAATTGAGAAATTCCAAAAGGCAGAGCTGCAATGGCGAGGTAAAAAGCTGAAGCTGACAGCGTTGATCGATACCGGCAATACCCTCCGTGATCCTATTACGGGACAAAGTGTATTGGTGGTTGGAATGGATGCGGGTATGCAGCTGGGGATTTCCCGGGAAATGATTCTGGATCCCATTACAGCACTTTCCCAAAAGAGCATTCCAGGTGCTCGGCTAGTTCCGTACCGTGCAGTGGGAAAACCAGGAGGAATGTTGCTGATGCTGCGTTTTGAACGCGTGGTATTAGGTGGGAAAGAAATCAGTCCCATGGTTGCATTTGCACCGGAGGAAATAGGAAGGAAAGAAGAATATCAAGCACTGGCAGGAGGGGTACTATGATGGAAAAATTATGGGCTTTTTTGATCAAGATCGGGTTTGTGCCGAAAGGCGAGATCTACTACATAGGCGGAAGTGATATTCTGCCACCACCGCTTAAGGGTAATGAGGAACAAAATGCTTTGGAAGCCCTGGAAGAAGGGGATGAAGCGGCAAAACAGCTTTTGATAGAACATAATTTGCGTCTGGTCGTTTATATTGCAAGACGCTTTGAAAATACCGGCATCAATTTGGAAGATTTGATCTCTATTGGTACAATTGGCTTGATTAAGGCGATCAATACCTATCGCAGAGATAAAAACATCAAACTGGCAACATACGCCAGCCGATGCATTGAAAATGAAATTTTAATGCATATCCGTAAGACAGCTTGCCAGAAAGCGGAGGTTTCTCTGGAAGAACCCATCAATATGGATTATGACGGCAATGAACTTTTGCTGGCAGATATTTTGGGAACAGATGAAGATCAGATATATCGTCCCATGGAGGATGACGTGGACTTATCTGTGCTGCGTCAGGCACTGTCGGATTTGCCGGAGCGGGAACGGGAAATTGTTCAGCTGCGTTTTGGACTTTACGGTCACAAGGAAATGACCCAAAAGGAAATTGCGCAGATGATGGGGATTTCCCAATCCTATATTTCTCGTTTAGAAAAGAGAATTATGCTGCGGCTGCGGAAGGAATTTTTAAGACAAACAAGTTGTGTATAATTACCACTTGAAAAAATCATAGACCTCTGTTATAATCGATATAAAATTGTATCGATATAAAACTGTATCGATTTCGGAGGTAATCTTATGGCACAAAAGGAAATTTCTAAATCCGTCTTAAAGCGGTTGCCGGGATATTTGGCGTATTTGAAGACCATTTCAGGTGATGTCTCTCCTTATATTTCTGCAACTGCTTTGGCTGCTGCACTGGGCATGGGTGAAGTGCAGGTACGTAAAGACCTCGCTATGGTTTCCGATGGCGGTCGCCCCAAGATCGGCTATCTGCGGGAGAGCTTGATCGACGATATCGAGCAGTTCCTGGGCTATGACAATACCACTGATGCTGTTTTGATCGGCGCCGGTAAGCTGGGTCAGGCACTGTGCGGTTACAGCGGTTTTAAGGCTTATGGTCTGAATATTTTGGCAGCATTTGATGTTGCGCCTTCTGCAACCGAAACCCAGGAGGGAACACCCATTTATCCCATGGAACAGCTGGAGAGCTTTTGCCGCACCAACAAGGTCCTGATGGGTATCATTACAGTTCCTGCACAGTATGCACAAAGTGTCTGCGACAAGCTCATCGCTTGCGGCATTAAGGCAGTTTGGTCCTTTGCTACTTCCCATTTGGAAGTCCCTCAGGGCATTCTGGTACAGTATGAGAATATGGCAACCTCTCTGGCCGTGCTGAGCATGCATTTGCAGGCACAAATTAAGGAGAAAAAGTGATGATTGTGCCATCCCCTTGGCTATGCGGAGGATGGCACATTTTCTGCGTGGAGATGATAAAATGGCTAAGAAAGGAAAAACTCGAGATCCACTGGCTGCAATACTGTTTTTAGGTTATTGTGCACTGATGTTGTATCTTTTGTTCATTCGTGGCCGTGCAGTGATTGATGGCTTGCCCTATTGGGAGCAGGTACGGAAAAACTGTAACTTTACACCTTGGCATACAGTAGGTAACTACTGGGATGTTTTGACCAGAGCAGAATACTATATCGAAAAATGGGGCGCGTACAGCATTTATCGCTATCATGCAAAGGTTGCATGGGTGAACATATTGGGAAATGTTGCTATGTTTGTGCCCTTTGGTGCATTTTTGCCGGCAATGTGGAGTGGCTTGCAAAGAGCCTGGAAAGCTATTCCCGTGGGCTTTATTACCATCGGCTTGGTGGAAATCTGCCAGCTGCTTACTCTTAGAGGGCGGATGGATGTGGACGATGTCCTTTTGAACATGATAGGTATTGTACTTGGTTATGTGCTTTGGCGAACGGCACAGCTTTTTAAAGGAAAAAGAAAGTAACAAAGGAGTGGCGCTATGCTGCCTCAGGAATTTTTAGAACGTATGCAGACCCAGCTTGGGGATGAATATCCTGATTTTATAAATAGTCTGGAACGGCCTCGTGCAGTTGCATTGCGTTTGAATCCATTAAAGTGCAAGGCACTTTCCCTGCCTTTTATGGGGCAGAATGTTCCCTGGGAGCCTATGGGTTATTATTATGATCCGGAAGCACGCCCCGGTTTGCATCCTTACCATGATGCCGGCGTTTATTATTTGCAGGAGGCAAGCGCCATGTCTGCTGTGGCATTGCTGAATCCCCAGCCAGGTGAACGGATTTGCGATCTGTGCGCAGCTCCCGGTGGCAAAAGCACGCAAATCGCCGGCCGCTTGATGGGGGAAGGTTTCTTGCTGTGCAATGAGATCCATCCCAAAAGAGCGAAGATATTAAGCGGTAATATCGAGAGATTGGGAATTGCAAATGCTCTGGTGACTAACGAAACTCCCCAGCGATTGGCGCAGCGTCTGCCGGGATATTTTGATCGGGTTTTGATCGATGCACCTTGCTCCGGAGAGGGTATGTTCCGCAAAGAAGAAGCTGCCGTTACGGACTGGAGTCCGGAAACGGTGGAAATGTGCGCCCGTCGTCAGGCGGAGATTTTGGATGCCGGTGCGGCTTTGGTGCGTCCCGGTGGTCGCCTGGTCTATTCCACCTGTACATTTGCACCGGAGGAAAATGAACAGGCAGTAGCGGAATTTCTGAAGCGCAATCCGGAATTCGAGCCGGAAACGGTAAATGCGCCCTGGTTTACCCCTGCAGGGGAGGGGCAATTTCGCATGTGGCCTCATAAACTGTTAGGGGAAGGACATTTTGGCGCAGTTCTTAGAAGAAAAGGAGATGCCCCAGCAGAAGGCGATGGGGACACCGGTGAAAAACTGCCGAAGCTGTGGGATGCTTTTGCCAGGGACTTGGGCATCGAGCTGCCCTTAGGAAAAGCTGTGACCTTTGGCAATCATGTGTTTTGGGCGCCGTTGGATATGCCATCTTTGACTGGGTTGAAGGTTCTTCGCCCCGGTCTGGAATTGGGTGAACTGAAGAAAGACCGATTTGAACCTGCCCATGCCCTCGCACTTTGGCTGAAAACCTGCAGATGTATGGAAAATTTGGAAACGGACGGTCGGGATATTCAGGAATATCTGTGCGGCAATGTAATTCCGTCCGCAAAAAAGGGCTGGTGTCTTGTAACCATAGACAGTTACCCCATTGGTTGGGGAAAGGGGGACGGTGTGCAGCTGAAAAACCATTATCCCAAAGGCTTACGTCGTTTTCGGTGAAAAATGTACTTTACATAACTCTTTTTGTATGGTATAATATCCATTGCCTAAAAAGCGTAACTTGAATTTTTCGCAAGGAGAGGATTATCCTTGGCTAGATATGAAATTATTGGCGGTACACCGCTTTGCGGTTCGGTGACCATCAGCGGCGCAAAAAATGCTGCTGTAGCTATATTGCCGGCAGCTCTGTTGGTAGAGGGAAAGTGCCGGATTGAAAATGTACCGGATATTTCGGACGTACGGATCCTGCTTTCCATTTTGGAAGGTATGGGTGTTTCTGTAGAGTATCCTGAGTCCGGTGTGGTGGTTTTGGATAGCACCAATATTGTTTGCAAAGAACCGGAAACAGAATTGGTTAAGAAATTGCGTGCCAGTTATTATTTTATGGGCGCATTGCTTGGCAGATTTCAGCGGGCACATGTGGCACTGCCCGGTGGCTGTAACTTTGCGGTTCGTCCCATTGACCAGCACATCAAAGGCTTCCGTGGTTTGGGCGCAGCCATTGAGGAGACAGATGAATATGTGGATCTTCGTCCCGGCACTAACGGGCTGAAGGGTAACCGTATCAGCCTGGATATGGCATCTGTAGGCGCAACAGTAAATATCATGATCGCAGCAACCTTGCTGCCCGGTCAGACCTTTATTGAAAATGCTGCGAAAGAACCCCATATCGTTGATCTGGCAAACTTCCTGAATACCATGGGCGCACGGATCTCCGGCGCTGGTACCGATACTGTTAAGATCACCGGCGTGGAATCTCTGAAGGGCGGTACATACGCGATCATTCCCGACCAGATCGAAGCAGGTACTTACATGGCAGCTACCGCTGCTACCGGTGGCGATGTTCTGGTGAAGAATGTTATCCCCAAGCACATGGAGTGTATTACCTCCAAGCTTGAGGAAATGGGCGCAGAGGTTATCAATTACGATGATGCCATTCGCATTCGTATGAAGGATCGTCTGTGTCATACCACGGTCAAGACCCATCCTTATCCCGGTTTCCCCACAGATATGCAGGCACAGATCTGTGTGTGTATGTCCCTGGCTTCCGGTGTCAGCCGTTTGACTGAAAGTGTTTATGAAACCCGCTTCTTCGGTTATTGTACCGAATTGGAGAGCATGGGTGCTGATATTCAGATCAGCGGCAAAACGGCGATTGTTACCGGTGTGGAAAGCCTATATGGAGTCACCGTCAGCGCAAAGGACTTGCGTGCTGGTGCGGCATTGATCATTGCAGGTTTGGCTGCCAAGGGTACCACCTGGGTGAAAAATATCCACTATGTGGAGCGTGGCTATGAGCGCTTGATTGAAAAATTAACCGATCTTGGTGCCAAGATCCGCAGAGTTGAAGATTAAAATAACGCCTGTTGCATTTTGCAACAGGCGTTTTTCTTAGCCTTCTTCCACGACGATCTCTTTCAAGACCAAACCGGGATTCTTTTTGCAGGTAAAGTCGATAGCCCAGTAACTGCTGAATACCAGCAGGCTGCGACCACGGTAGTCTTCCAAAAGTTCAGCATCGGAGCCAAGGTTCAAATCACTCAGGTCACCGGGATAGCTTTCGATCAGACGGATTTCTTCATAGGGTAATGTTTCCATACGAAGATCTACACCATATTCGTTCTTCATACGATACTGGAAAACCTCCAGCTGCAGAACACCGACAACGCCGACGATGACTTCTTCCATACCGGAGTAGGGAACTTTGAAGATCTGGATCGCACCTTCTTGTGCAATCTGTTCCGTACCCTTGACGAACTGCTTGCGCTTCATGGAGTCCTTAGCACTGACACGGCAGAAATGCTCGGGAGCAAAGGTGGGCATACCGGCATAGGAGAATTTCTTTCCGGGAACAGTGATAGTGTCGCCAATGGCGAAGATGCCCGGATCAAATACGCCGATGACGTCGCCTGCGTAAGCTTCATCCACAATTTCACGCTCAGCGGCCATCAGCTGCTGCGGCTGGGAAAGACGCATTTTCTTATTGCCCTGAACGTGGTAGTATTCAGAATCCCGCTGGAACTTGCCGGAGCAAATACGCATAAATGCCAAACGGTCACGGTGTGCCTTGTTCATGTTTGCCTGGATCTTAAACACAAATGCGGAGAAATCCGGACTAAAGGTATCTACAGTGCCGCAATCAGCGGTACGGGGCAGGGGCGGGGGTGTGAGCTTCAGGAAGGATTCCAGGAAGGGCTCGATACCAAAGTTGGTCAATGCAGAGCCGAAGAATACGGGGCTCAAACGACCGCAGCGAACCTCATCCATATCCATTTCACGACCTGCGGAGAGAAGCTCCACATCGTCGATTAGCTGCTGATGCTTGGCTTCAGAATCCAGAAGTTCAGCAACCTGAGAATCATACAGATCAACGGACTGACGGGCAGCACGGTTCTTGCCGGATACACCGGAGAAAAACAGCAGTTCTGCCTTTTCCCGATCATAAACTCCTTGGAAATCCTTGCCACAGCCGATGGGCCAGTTCATGGCATAGGTTTCAATACCCAGTTCGCGTTCCACTTCTTCCAACAGGTCAAAGGGATCTTTGGTTTCCCGGTCCATCTTGTTGATGAAGGTGAAAATGGGAATATGACGCATAGCACAGACCTTAAAGAGCTTCCGGGTCTGAGGCTCGACACCCTTGGCACCGTCGATGACCATGACGGCAGAGTCAGCAGCCATTAAGGTACGGTAGGTATCCTCAGAAAAGTCCTGGTGACCGGGGGTGTCCAAAATGTTGATACAGAAGCCGTTATACTGGAACTGCATAACGGAGCTGGTGACAGAAATACCGCGCTGTTTTTCAATCTCCATCCAGTCAGATGTGGCAGCACGGGAGTTCTTTTTACCCTTAACAACACCGGCCTGCGCAATAGCGCCGCCGTAGAGTAGGAATTTTTCTGTCAAAGTGGTTTTACCGGCGTCAGGGTGAGAGATAATGGCGAAGGTACGCCGCCGGCTGATTTCATCAATTAAAGTAGACATGAGTTTCCTCCATTATGGATATGCATATTTTTGGTAATTCTATCACATTTCTGTTGAATTTACAAGGGAAACATCAAAAATTGCCCTTGCTATTTATGAAGAGAAGTTTTATAATTTCCCAGGGAGGCGATGGACTATGATGGCAATTTTTCAGCAAGTTCTTATTTTGCTTGTATTTTGCCTGACGGGATATGTGCTGTGCAAGACAAAGTTACTCAAAGCAGAGCATAGTAAACCACTGTCAGTTTTATTGGTATATGTATTTTTCCCTTGTATGTCATTTAATACTTTTTCCGCCCAATTTAATGTTACTTATCTGCAGCAAAGAGGCGCGCTGATTTTGGTGTCCTTGGGTCTGCTGTTGGTGATGGTCGTAGTTTCAAAAATCGTCACTAAGTTGTTGGGCGGTGATCCCTATACAAGAAATGTCAACGAGTATTCCATGGCTACAGCCAACATTGGTTATATGGGATATCCCTTGGTAGAGGCAGTTTTTAAACAGCAGAATGTATTGCTGGATTGCATGATGTTTGGCTTGCCGATGAGCATTTATATCGGCACTATTGGCTATAATATGTTGACAAAGGGCAAAGGCCAAAAATCTATTTGGCAGAAGATTTTTACACCCAGTCTGATTGGTATTTTGATTGGCTGTGCTGTTGGTATTTCCGGAATCAAGTTGCCTCAGACGGTGTTCGATATTGCCAAAATGAGCAGTAAGTGTGTGGCTCCCATCAGTATGCTGCTGACCGGTATGGCGATCTCTGAGTTTTCCATTAAGGAACTGCTTGCAAACTGGAAAGTGTACATTGTTTGTGCTGTACGGCTTGTATTGGCACCGGTGCTGGCCTGGAGTCTGGTGAAACTCTGTGGCTTTGGCTTTGCATTGATTCCTGCTGCAGCACTGTATGCAATGCCCTGCGGTATGAACAATATCGTCTATCCCAAACTGGTTGGAAAGGATTGCCGCCATGGTGCAGCAATCGTTTTGGTCAGCACGATATTGTCTATGCTGACGATTCCTCTGTGTTTATATTTCTTGCTGCTGTAATCTAGAAGGAGTGAAGAATATGGCTTATCAGAGAATTTTGACTGTGCAGGATATTTCTTGTCTTGGACAATGCTCTATTACGGTTGCATTGCCAATTCTGTCTGCCTGCGGCCACGAGACCTGCATTCTGCCCTCTGCGGTACTGTCTACCCATACCGGTGGTTTCGGCATGCCGCATATCAAAGATTTGACGGAAGACTTTTCCGGCATTCTGAAACATTGGCAGGAGAGGGAATTTGCATTTAATGCGATATATACCGGCTATCTTGGCAATACTAAGCACATGGAATATGTCAAAGAGATTTTTGATACGATGCTGTCTTCGGATGGCATGCGCATTGTTGATCCGGCTATGGGAGATCACGGCAAGCTGTACACCGGCTTTGATAGGGAGTATGCTCTGGCAATGCGGGATCTGTGTGCATCTGCTGATGTCATTCTTCCCAATGTGACAGAGGCTTGCTTTATGACGGATACACCGTATCGGCAGGAATTGGATGAAAAATATGTATTCGACTTAATGGAAAAAATGGAAGCCATTTGCCCCAATGTTGTTATGACCGGTATTGGCTATGCGGCGGATGAAACCGGTGTTTTGGTATCCCAAAATGGAAAAAGGTGGCACTATGTCCATAAAAAGATTCCCCAGAGTTTTCATGGTACCGGGGATGTCTTTGCTTCTGCATTTGTGGGCGCATGGCAGCAGGGAAAGGCTTTGCAGGAGGCTGTGAAGATTGCTGCGGACTTTACCGCCCAGTGTATAGAAAAAACCTGGAAAGAACCTGCTCACTGGTACGGCGTGAAGTTTGAGGCGGTTTTGCCGGAATTGATCAAAATGCTTTTTGTTACAGAAGCATGATATACCTGCGCTTAAGGGATTGCAATTTTAGGAAATCCTCCGTATAATGGAGATGAAAAAGCGAACTTTTGGAGGAAAATATGGCGAACAGAGATAGAAAGAAAAAACGGTTTTTTGGCTGGGGCAAAATCAACTTGCCGACAATCATCGGTATTGGTGCGATCTTGCTGGCACTGCTGATCCTGCTGGTTGGCGGCTTGGTTATGGATTTTCAGCTGGTACTGAATGGCGATGCTGAGATGCAACTGGTATATGGAGACACCTATGAAGAACCCGGTGCTGTGGCAACAGTAAAAGGGAAAAACATAGATGTAAGGATTTCCGGTTCGGTGGATACTACCAAACTTGGTAGCAATGAAATCACCTACAGAGCCAGTTATCTGTGGCTGAGAAAGACCGAAAAACGTATTGTCAAGGTTGTGGATGCTACAGCACCGGTCATCACCCTGAAAACCGTACCCGGTTATATGACGCTGCCGGGTGAGGATTATGTGGAGGAAGGCTATACAGCACAGGATGATTACGATGGTGACATCACTGACAAGGTACAGGTTCGAAAAGAAAATGATGTTGTGTATTATACGGTAAAGGACTCTTCCGGTAATGAAACAACGGTGCAGCGCCCCATTATTCGTACCGATATTACACCGCCTGTCATCACGTTGAAGGGGGATGCAAGCATTACCATCAATGCCGGTTCTGCATACGAAGAACCCGGCTATACAGCTATTGACAATATCGACGGAGATATCACCGATCAGGTGGAGATTTCCGGTTCGGTGAATATTTATCATGCTGCAACCTATACCCTTATCTACAGTGTTACCGACAGCCATGGCAATACTGCCACAGCTGAGAGAACGGTTGTGGTGAAGCCTATCAAGCAGCCTACTACCCAGACGCCTGGCGGCAAAGTCATCTACCTGACCTTTGACGATGGCCCGAGGGGCCACACACAGCGGCTTTTAAACATTTTGGACCAATATGATGCCAAGGCTACTTTCTTTGTGATCAACACCGGTCATAAGATGAAGGAAAACCTGAATGCCATTGTCAATGGCGGTCATGGAATCGGTATCCACTCTGTTTCCCATAAGTATGAAGAAATCTATGCCAGCGAGGAAGCATTCTTTGCAGATTTGTACGGTATGCAGAAGATTATCAAGGACTATACAGGCGTTACAACTACAATGATGCGCTTCCCCGGAGGCAGCTCCAATAACGTCAGTAAACAATATTGCCCGGGGATTATGACGCAGCTGACACAGGCTGTGACGGATCAGGGCTTCCAGTATTTTGACTGGAATGTTTCTAGTGGTGATGCCGGCAGTACGAAGGATACAAATCAAGTGGTGGCCAACGTCATCAATGGTATTCAGGGCAAACAATATGCCATTGTTCTGCAGCACGATATCCACGACTATAGTGTGGATGCAGTGGAACAGATCATCATTTGGGGATATCAGAACGGATATACTTTTGAAGCACTGACTCCCAATAGTCCTACTTGTCATCACAAAGTGAACAACTGATAAAAAAGAACGCTTCCATTTGGAAGCGTTCTTTGCATTTAAGGCAGTAAAGCAAATTCCAGGCCACTTGCCCGAACAGCATCGATAAAATCAGCGAGAATTGCCTCATTGGCAGAGGAAATGGCGTGGAGCTGATAAATAGCGCCGCTGTGGATAGCATTGGTCATTTTCTCCAGCGTTTTTGCCGGATCGGGCTGGTTGTCTGTGTCGTAGTCCTTGTGGGTAAAGCTGAAATTATAGCTGCGGTAGCCCAGACTTTGCGCGATGGCCCAAACCTGCTCAGAGAAGTAACCACTGGGCGGACGGAATAACTTCATTTCATATCCATAAGTTACCTTTACATACTCGTGGATATCCATAATTTGATTGACGATCTGGTCAATGGGTAAGGTGGGCAAATCCGGGTGGGTGGTGCAGTGGTTGGCCAAAACGTGCCCATCCTCCAAAATCTGCTGGACCATATGGGGATAGTTTTTTGCAAAGGATTTGTCGATGAAGATGACGCACTGGACATTCTTAGCCTTCAGCGTATCCAAAGTCTTTTGTACCAGACCTTCATGTTCGTAGGTGATGTTGTATGTTAGATAGAACTTACCGTCATCTGGACAGATAAAATGGGCGTCGTATTTTTCAAATTCCTTATCCAGGCTCATGGCATAGGTAGGACGGTTTTTGCTGTCTACATGTTTACCGGGACCGTAGCCGGTACTTTGGGATGCCATTGCCTCCAGCTGTTCCCGGGTATAGAGCGAACCGATATAGTCACCGTTGGGTTTGCCCTGGGTGGCGGGGGGAGCAGTGGTTGCCGGTGGGGCACTGGTAGGCGGTACAGTGGTTGTAGGAATGCTTGCTTCTGCAGAGGATGATGGTGAGGTTTCCGAGGAACTGGGCTGGGATTGCATTTGCTGCTGTTCATCGGGTTTCCGGTTGCCAATCTGAATAGCGAAGATCAGACAAACCATCAAAACAGCGGATAAAACAAGAATCAATAAACGTAGGGTGTTGGGTTTCAAAACGCCACCTCCTTTTTCCGTGATTTTAACATAGAACACGTATAATTGCAAGAAAAAACCTCTCCGGAGAACCGGAGAGGTTTGCTTTATGAGAACAGTTCGATTTTATAATTTTTTTCGTTACGAAGATGATCAATTACATCATCCAGAACCTTGGCGTTGGTTTCCGAAATTGCATGGAGAAGATAAATCGCACCATTGTGTGCAGAGCCGGTAATACGCTCAAATGCGTTAGCTTCTGTCCACTGATTTTCTGTATCATAATCCAGATACTGAAAACTCCACAACACGGATTTATAACCCAAATTCTGCAAAACAGCCAAGGATTGGACGGAGTATGCACCCGTAGGCGGACGGAACAGAGTCATCTTATATCCATAGTTTTCCAGCATATAATCATGCAGGCTCATAACCTCATATTCCATACGCTCAATGGTTTGTGCAGGCATGACCGGGTGCTTGTTAGAGTGATTACCAACAGTATGCCCTTCGTCGATCATTCGCTGAACCAAAGCCGGTTCCATTTTTACGTAATCCATGGTCACAAAGAAAACTGCCTTGACATCCTTTTCTTTCAATACATCCAGGATCTTGCCGGTGACAGCGTATTTCTGTCCATTTGCGTCGGTGGCATAGTATTCATAGCCACAATCAAATGTCAGATAGACAGTGTCGGTATCTTCACCAATAAAGTAGGCGCCGTACTGGCCATATTTTTTCTGCTCATTTACCGGATTGGAGGGACGGTTGGGGTAGTTGCTGCGTCCGGCACCAAATCCGCCTTCGTTGTAAGTTTTGTCCAGGGCTTCCAGCTCGGCCAAGGTGTACATGCCATTACCATTGACGCTGGGCGCGGTAGTGGCTGGAGGTGCAGAGGACGGTGGTGTTGTACCGGTTGATTCCGGATTGGAAGATGGTGCAGAAGATGCAGGATCGGAAGAAACAGGAGCAGACTGAGAAGAGGAAAGTACAGAGGAATTTACAGTCTCATTTTCCAACTTATTTGCGGTGCTTCCTAACAAAATAATCAATCCTACCAAAAGAAGAAAAAGAACGCCAACTGTAACGATTAACAGTAACGCCCGGTTATCCTTGCGGTAGCACGGACCGTTACATATTGGACATCTGCGCCGATACTGGCGAAATTTCTTTTTGCAGTGTGGGCAGTAGTACATAGTGGTCAGCCTTTCGTCTAGTAGATAAAAATATTTTATCATTACCATGATAAAATGTCAAGAAATGCGATTGGGATACAACCATGAGAAAAGGTGAAAAAAACCTTGCATTTTTTGGATTTTTAGAATATAATAAATTGATATTTTTTACATAAACGATAAGGGGTTTTATTGTGTATTTAAAATCTTTGGAAGTGCAGGGCTTTAAGTCCTTCCCGGATAAGACTTTGATCCGCTTCGGTGATGATATCACTGCCATTGTCGGACCCAATGGTTCCGGTAAATCGAATATTTCCGATGCCATTTTGTGGGTCATGGGTGAGCAGAGCAGTAAGACTCTTCGTGGTGCAAAAATGGAAGACGTAATCTTCGGCGGCACCCAAAAGCGTGCAGCAGTGGGTTTTGCTGAGGCTACTTTGACGCTGGATAATACAGACCGTGCATTGCCTTACGATGCAGACGATGTAATGATCACTCGTCGGTATTATCGAAGCGGTGACAGTGAATACTATATCAACCGTCAGAGCGCAAGATTGCGTGATATTCACGAGCTGTTTATGGACACCGGCTTAGGCCGTGAGGGTTATTCCAACATCGGTCAGGGTCGTATTGACGAGATTCTGTCCCTGAAGAGCGCTGATCGCCGTGAAATCTTTGAAGAAGCAGCCGGTATTTCCAAATATCGCCACCGCAAAGAGGAAACAGAGCGGAAGCTGGCCCATACTGAGGATAACTTGCTTCGTATCGGTGATAAGATATCTGAGCTGGAAATCCAGCTGGAGCCTTTGAAGGAGCAATCTGAAAAGGCAAAGAAATATCTGGAACTGAAGGACGAACTGCAGGGTGTGGAAGTTGCCGTTTGGCTGGATACCCTGGAGAAATTGTCCGCTGCGGCTAAGAAGGCAGAGGAAGACTATGCCTCCGCATCCTTTGTGTTGCAGCAAGCACACGATGATCTGGACAAGCTGTATGCCCAGTCTGAAAATCTGTCTGCAGTTTTGCGGCAGAAGGATGAAGAACTGGAAAATGTACGCATTAAGGTGAGCATGCTGGATGCCAACCATCAGCAGTTGGATGGTCAGATGGCTGTGCTCCGTGGCAATATTGAGAACAACAATGCCAATATTCAACGTATTCAGGATGAACTGGTAGGCGAGGAAGACCGCAGCGGCGGTATTATTGCGCAGATCCAGCAGGCCGACGAGCGTATTGCTGCCATTGATCGGGAATTAACCGAGAAAATGCAGGCGATCGACGCACTGCAGCAGCAACTTGCTGTGATGACCGCCAATGCCCAAGGTATTACCCGTCAGTTCCTGGAACTGCGCGGCAAGGAATCCAGCTTGTCTGCGGAACTGGCAGGCCGTGAGGCGGATATCCGTGGTTTGAATGAAAGCATTGCCCAGGCCCAAGAGCGCAGAGAGGCTCTGTGCACTGATCTGGAATCCGGCAAACAGCGGCAGGAAGATGCACAGAACAATCTGGACGCATGCCAGGCAGAGCTTCGCAAGGCTCGTGAGGATGCAACTGCTGCAGAAAATACCATCAACGGCTATACTCTGCGTCAGAACACCCGCCTGAAGCGCCGGGATGAATTGGCACAGCAGGTTCGTGAATTGACAGCAAAGTTGGATTCTGTTTCTGCCAAGGCTCGGGTGTTCCGTGCTATGGAGCGGGATTTTGACAGCTACAACAAGTCTGTCAAGGCAGTTATGCAGGAATCCCAGCGGGGCAGCCTGAAGGGAATCCATGGCCCCGTATCCCGCCTGATTCGCACCGATGACCGCTATGCGGTGGCCGTTGAAATCGCGCTGGGTGCGGCTATGCAGAATATCATCGTAGGCAACAAGCAGGATGGCAAGGCTGTTCTGTCCTACCTGAAACGTACTGGCACCGGTCGTGTGACTTGTCTGCCCATTTCCGAAATGCAGGGCAAGGGCCTGAATGAAAATGGCCTGAACCAATGCCGTGGCTATGTGGGCATTGCTTCTGAACTGGTGCAATTCCAGGATCAGTACAAGGGTATCATTGATTATTTGCTTGCCCGCACTGTATTGGTGCAGGATATTGATGCCGCCATTGCTATGGCCGGTAAGTATAACAACCGCTTTAAGATTGTTACATTGGACGGCCAGGTGATGAACCCCGGTGGTTCCATGACCGGCGGTTCCGTGAATAAGGAAGCGGGTATTCTCTCTCGTGCTAACGAACTGGAAAAGCTGAATACCCAGGAAAAGGAACTGCAGGAAGAACTTTCATCTGCGGAAGAAGAACTCCGTGAGGCACAGCGTCAGGCGGATCAGGTGGAATTCCAGCTGAATACTGCCCGGGATCAACTGCGTGAAGCCCAGGATCAGGTACTTCGTATGGAAGGCGAGGAAAAGCAGCATGAAATTCTGCTGACCGCCATCAACGATGCCATTGCCTCCGCACAAAGAGAATTGGATTCTCTTAATCAGCGTCAGCAGCTGGACAAGGAGCGCTATGCGGCAAACCAGGCAAAGATCCAGGTTTATACCGCAGAACTGGCCAGCGTGCAGGCAACCATCGCTACGCTGGAAGGCAGCCAGACCGAAACTGCGGAAAAGACCAATGTGCTGACGGAGGAAATGACCCTTCTGCGTACCGGTGCGGCAGCTTTGGAGGCTGAGAAGACCACTGCCCGTGCGCATATTGATGATTTGCAGAATTTGCGTAATGCCATGGCTGGCGACCGTGCCAATAAGCTGGCATTGATTGAGCAGATCCAGCAGGAAAGCAAGCGTCTGGAATCTGAGATCGAACTGCTGCAAAAGCGTCAGTCTGAAAATGATGTGGATGCTGAGGCACAGCGTCAGGAAATGCAGTCTGTGATGGCACAGCGCAGCGAGGCTGAAGCAACCAAGACCCGAAGCGAACGGGAAAGCCAGGAAAAGAATAAGGATATTCTGAATATGGAGCGTGCTTGCGCTCTGCTGGAAAATAAGAAGACCACAACGGCTATGGAAGAAAAGCAGATCATTGACAAGCTATGGGATTCCTATGAATTGACCCCTGGTACAGCGGCAGAGCATCGTGGTGAGATCGAATCTGTGGCGGCAGGAAATCGCAAGATTGCAGAGCTGAAGCGGAAGATCTCCATGTTGGGCACACCTAACTTGGGCGCAATCGAGGAGTATGCACGTGTCAACGAGCGGTATTCCTATCTGGCGGAACAGCGGGAAGATGTGCTTACCTCCAAGCGTGAATTGGAAAGCATCATCCGTGATCTGACCAAGGAAATGACAACCATTTTTGTAGAGGAATTTGCAAAGATCAACCATTACTTTGGTGAGGTCTTTGTGGAGATGTTTGGTGGCGGCAACGGCCAGCTGATTCTGGAAGATCCTGAGGAACCGTTGACTTGCGGTATCGAGATCCGTGTTCAGCCCCCCGGAAAGCAGGTTAAGACCATTACGCTGCTCTCCGGTGGTGAAAAGGCCTTCGTGGCAACGGCACTGTACTTTGCAATTCTTAAAGTGCGACCTACGCCTTTCTGCCTGCTGGATGAAATTGATGCAGCATTGGACGACAGAAACGTAGAACGTTTTGCATCTTACTTACACAATCTCAGCAAAAAGACCCAGTTCATCGTTATTACCCACCGTCGTGGTACTATGGAAGCCTCCGATGTGCTGTACGGTGTGACCATGCAGGAGCAGGGCGTTTCCAAGCTGCTGCGACTGGATCTGAACCAGATGGAAGAATACCTGGGAATTGTGGAATAATTGAAAGGAAACCATTATGGGCTTTTTTGATAAGATCAAAGCCGGTATGGCTAAGACCAGAACTGCATTAAGTAACACATTAGGCAGTGTGTTCTCCGGTTTCGGTGAAATCAATGACGATTTTTATGATGAGCTGGAAGAATGCCTGATCCTTGCGGATCTTGGCATGGACACTGCAATGAAGGCAACGGATTGCCTGCGCAAAACTGTACGTGCACAACATCTGAAGACTGCAGAGGAAGCAAGAAACGCTTTGAAGGATATCCTTGTAGAGATGCTCAATGTGGGAGATACTGCATTAAATCTGTCCACAACGCCTTCTGTGGTGCTTGTAATCGGTGTCAATGGTGTGGGCAAGACCACCACCATCGGCAAGATCGCCAATCAGCTGATGGCCCAAGGCAAAAAGGTCATGCTGGTGGCGGGAGATACCTTCCGTGCAGCCGCAGCTGACCAACTGGAGGTTTGGGCAGGTCGTACCGGTGCAGATATTGTCCGTCAGCATGAGGGCGCAGACCCTGCGTCTGTGGTGTACGACGGCATTCAGGCAGCCAAGGCACGGAAGGCGGATGTGATCCTTGTGGATACCGCTGGCCGTCTGCACAATAAGCAGAATTTGATGAACGAGCTGAACAAGATCAGCCGTATCATAGAACGGGAATTGCCCGATGCAGCCAGAGAAGTGCTGTTGGTGCTGGATGGCACTACCGGTCAGAATGGTTTGATTCAGGCCAAGCAGTTCAAAGAAATCGCTGGTGTGACCGCTATCGCGTTGACTAAGCTGGATGGCACTGCCAAGGGCGGCATCGTCATCGCAGTTGCAGATGCCTTGCAGATCCCCGTGAAGTTTATTGGTGTAGGTGAGCAGGCTGATGATCTGATGCCCTTTGAAGCCCGCAACTTTGTAGATGCACTTTTGTGAGGAAAGTAAATGAAAGTCGTTTTAGCAAGTAAAAATGCCCATAAGCTGGCAGAAATCAGTCGAATCACCGAGAAATTTGATATTGAATTGGTGCTCCAGTCCCAACTGGGTGTGGATATTGACGTAGAAGAAAACGGGACGACCTTTGAGGAAAATTCCTTCATCAAAGCCAATGCTGTGATGAAAGCAACCGGACTGCCTGCTTTGGCAGACGATTCCGGCATTGCTGTGGATGCCCTGAACGGCGAACCGGGAATTTACTCTGCCCGTTACGGTTTTGACGAATCTCTGGACGATTGGGGAAGACTCTGCCTTCTTCTGAAGAATACAGAACACGTGCCGGATGGTCAGCGTCAGGCAAAGTTTGTCTGCGTGATCACCTTTGTGCATCCCAATGGTCAGGTGATTCAGGCCAGGGGCGAGATCCATGGAGAGCTCCTCCGGGAAGCAAAGGGTGAAAACGGCTTTGGTTACGATCCCATCTTTTACTATCCGCCTTTGGGAAAAACGACAGCAGAGCTGTCCGAAGATGAGAAAAATGAAGTATCCCATCGGGGCGTTGCATTAAAGAAATTTTATGAAATGATGAAGGAGGCAGGTTATGCTGACAAGTAAAGAACGCGCTGACCTGCGCGCAATGGCAACCAATATTGATACTACCCTGATGGTGGGAAAGAGCGGCGTTACAGAAACCGTGATCGCTGAGGCAGAAAATCTGCTTACTGCCCGTGAATTGGTCAAGGGAAAAGTACTGGAAGGCGCTATGATGACCCCCAGAGAGGTCTGTGATGAATTGTGCGAAGCTACCGGCGCAGAGGGCGTCGCAGTGATCGGCACAAAGTTTGTCATTTATCGCTTTAGCGAGAAATGTCAGGAAGAGCGCAATGCTACCGGCCGCGCCAAGCGCAAGCCCACCCCCGTGTCCAAGAAAGACCCAGTGCGTAAAGGTATTCGCGCTCGTCGCCAGGCTGCCAAGAAGGTGCGGGAACAGCGCAATGAATATTTCCGCCAGCAGGCCATTGAAAAGGCCATCGAACGCAGCCGTGAGAAGCAGCTGCGAGGCGAAGACTAACAACTGAAAATATCCGTGGGTAATGACAAGGAGGAAAAAGCATGATGTGCAATGAGTATTTTTGTCCGCCAACGCTGGCTGCCTATATGGAGCTGACCGGATGCTGCGATCCAAATGCAGATTTCCGGCGATTACCCATGGAAAAATTGGAGCAGGTTGTTGTGAGCCTGCTCAAGCCCAATCGGGTCGCCCACGTGCTGGGTTGCCGGGATACTGCTGTAGCCATGGCAAAGCACTGGGATGCAGATGAGGTAGATGCAGCCAGAGCTGCGCTGCTGCACGATATTACCAAGGCTTTAGACGGTCAGCGGCAATTGACATTGGCAGGGGAGTATGGTATCATACTGAATGCTTTTGAGCAAAAATACCCCAAAACATTGCACGCATTGACCGGTTCGTTGGTTGCGCAGCGTTTATTTGGAGAGAATGAGGCTGTGGCACAAGCAATCCGTCATCACACCACAGCAAAGGCGGACATGAATCTGCTGGAAAAGATCATTTATGTGGCAGATTATATGGAACCGAACCGGGCTTTCCCCGGTGTTGAGAAATTACGGGAACTGGCGTTCACCGATTTGGACGAGGCTTTGAAATTTGGCCTTACCATGACTTTGAATTATTTGAATCAGCAGGGTAGTGAGGTATCTCCCGCATCCCGGGAGGCACTTGCCTGGCTGAATGGGAAAGGAAAATAGCGTATGTTGACTGCAAAAGAAGTGGCACTGCAAGTGACCAAAGCCCTGGATGAAAAGAAGGGCATTGACATCAAACTGCTGAAGATTGACGAGGTTTCCAGCCTGGCAGATTATTTTGTGATCTGTACCGGTACTGTCAACACCCATGTCAAGACACTTTGCGATTATGCCGAGTATACCATGGAACAGCTGGGGGAACCCATGCTGGGACGTGAAGGCCATCGGGGCAATTCCTGGGAACTGCTGGATTTTGGCAGCGTAGTTGTCCATGTATTTACAGATGAGGCACGAAAATTCTATGATCTGGAGCGCCTGTGGGCAGATGGCGAGGTCGTTGACTTGAAGGAAATTATTATCGAGGAATAATCTCGATTGAGAAGAGGTTTTTCGTTATGAATTACGAACATAAAAATGTAGAAGCCAAGTGGCAAAAGTATTGGGAAGAGCATAATACCTTCCACACCGATGTGTGGGATTTCTCCAAGCCGAAATACTATGTTTTGGATATGTTCCCGTATCCTTCCGGCGTTGGTCTGCATGCGGGTCACCCCGAGGGCTATACCGCTACCGATATCATGTCCCGCATGAAGCGTATGCAGGGCTACAATGTTCTGCACCCCATGGGTTATGACTCCTTTGGTCTGCCTGCTGAGCAGTATGCGGTGGATACCGGCAATCATCCCAACGGCTTTACCCAGGAAAATATCAAGACCTTTTCCGGTCAGCTGAAGGAACTGGGTTTTGACTATGACTGGTCCAAGGTGGTGGCAACTTCCAACCCTGATTTCTATCAGTGGACACAGTGGATCTTCAAGAAGCTGTATGAGGCTGGCTATGCCAAGCGTATTGAGATGCCCGTCAACTGGTGTGAAGCATTGGGCACAGTTCTTGCCAATGACGAAGTTATTGATGGCAAGTCTGAGCGTGGCGGTTATCCGGTCGTGAAGAAGATGATGATGCAGTGGGTCATTGACCAGCCTGCATTTGCTGAAAAGCTGCTGGAGGGCCTGGATGAGATCGATTGGCCTGAATCTACTAAGGAGATTCAGCGCAACTGGATCGGCAAGTCCACCGGCGTTGAGGTTGATTTCAAGCTGGTTGGCGGTGGTGAGTTCTCCATCTACACCACTTGTATCGAAACCATCTATGGTATCACCTTTATGGTGCTGGCTCCTGATGGTAAGATCACACAGTCCCTGATGGATCGGGTACAGAATAGGGAAGAGGTAGAGGCTTACATCAAGGCTTCTGCAAGTAAGAGCGAAATTGACCGTACCGATGCTACCAAGACCAAGACCGGCTGCCCCCTGCAAGGTGTGTATGCAATTAACCCAGTCAATGGCAAGGAAGTGCCCGTATTTATCGGTGACTTCGTTTTGGGTAACTATGGTACCGGCGCTGTTATGGCTGTTCCCAGCCACGATCAGCGTGACTTTGAGTATGCTGTTGCACACAACATTCCCATGATCCAGGTTATCGAGGGTCGGGATGTGTCCGAGCGTGCCTTTGAAAAGCAGGATTACCTGGGCAAGGGCTGCAAGCTGATCAATTCCGAAGAATTTACCGGTCTGACTGTGGAAGAGGCAAAGGAAGCCATTACCTGCAAGCTGGAAAAGGCCGGCGTTGCCAGAAGAAAGGTCAACTACCATTTCCGCGAGTGGATTTTCGCCCGTCAGCGTTACTGGGGTGAACCCGTTCCCTGCGTTTATACCGAAGATGGCAAGACTGTGTTCCTGCCTGATGAGGAACTGCCGCTGGTTTTGCCGGAACTGGAAGATTACAAGGGTCGCAACGGCCAGGCACCCCTTGAGAATGCAACCGAATGGAAGCAGTACGACAAAAACGGCATCAAGGGTATCCGTGAGACCTCTACGATGCCCGGTAGTGCAGGTTCTTCCTGGTACTACATGCGATATATCGACCCCAATAATGACAAGGCATTCTGCGATCCGGAATTGCTGAAGCACTGGATGCCCGTTGACTTGTACATCGGCGGTCCTGAGCATGCTGTTGGTCACCTGATCTACTCCCGTATCTGGAATCGCTTCCTATATGATAACGGTTTGTCTCCCGTAAAGGAACCCTTTAAGAAGCTGGTGCACCAGGGTATGATCTTGGGTGAAAACGGCATCAAGATGGGCAAGCGTTTCCCTGAATTTGTTGTTAATCCCAGCGATATCGTACGGGAATACGGCGCAGATACCCTGCGTCTGTACGAAATGTTCATGGGCCCGCTGGAGGTTTCCAAGCCCTGGAGTACTGCCGCTGTTGCCGGTGCAAGAAAGTTCATCAACCGTGTATGGAACTTCTTTACCGAGCGTGCAAACATTACGGATACTGACGATGGTAAGCTGACCAAGGTTTACCATCAGACTGTCAAGAAGGTCAGCTCTGATTTTGAGGCTCTGGCATTCAATACTGCCATTGCCCAGATGATGGTCTTCGTCAATGAGGTCTACAAGAACGGTTCTTGCCCCAGAGAATATGCTGAGGGCTTTATCAAGATGATCTCCTGCATCATCCCCCATGTGGGCGAAGAAATCTGGCAGGCTCTGGGTCATAATGACACCATTGCCTTCGAGTCTTGGCCTACCTATGATGAGGATAAGTGCAAGGATAGCCAGGTAACCATTGCAGTACAGGTCAACGGTAAAATGCGTGGCACTGTGGAAATGGATGCCGATCTGGACAATGATACCGTTGTGCAGAATGTACTAGCCAATGAAAAAATAGCCGCATTCCTGCAGAAAAATGGCGGTAATATCGTTAAGACCATCGTGGTCAAAAATAAGCTTGTAAACCTGATTGTAAAATGATTTTGCAGGATTTACAGAAAAATGTAATTTCTTGCTTGACATTTGTCGGGAACTTGCTTATAATATACAAAGCCATCAAGTGGCCCTGAAAGCATCCTGGACATAGCCGGATGCCATCGGAGGGAGGGAAAACCATGTCTGAAATTCGCGTTAAGGAGAACGAAACTCTGGAGAGCGCTCTGCGTCGTTTCAAGCGTAGCTGTGCCAAGGAGGGCGTTATTGCCGAGGTTAAGAAGCGCGAGCATTATGTCAGCCCCAGCCTGAAGCGTAAGCAGAAGTCTGAAGCTGCCCGGAAGAACAAGAGAAAGTTCTATTGATCTCCCTCATCTTGTTGTGCCAAAAAGCTCCCTGCCATTACGGCAGGGAGTTTTTTTGCGTCCCGGGAAGATAATCCTGATATAGCCCCACGGTCCGGGTGACACCCAAAGACACCGCCAGGGATTCCAGCTCTTCCTGGCCCCGCCAAAGGGAAAAGCGGATCTCCTCCCGGGAAACCGTCTGGCGGTAGCGGCAGTGGAGCCCGGGGTGGTAAAAGGCATCCTCCGGGGGAGAAGTCCAGGGAAGGGTCTTTTCCATCGCTCCCTGGGCTGTGACGGTGATGGCGCAATGGA
>JAZRRL010000051.1:0-44476 GCA_045650665.1 Faecousia sp.
ATCCGGTGAACACAAATAAACAAAGTAGGATTGCAAGGAATTTTTTGATCATAGTAAAACCGCCTTTCTTTTTTTGCTTGGGATTCATCCATTATACGACCGGAAATTAAAAATTACTTATGATCCTATGGAATATTTCCATTTGAATTTCGCTGATCTCTAATAATGTAAAACCCTTCTTGAATTGCAGAAAGTGTTGCAATGGGGCATACAGCTATAGCAATGTAATTCAATTTTCCGAAAGGGATTGTAAAAGGCAATAAGAAAAGAAGGAGTCCCGTTATTTTGTTCATAATCGTATGCAAGGATATAAACTGTTTTTTAGAAACATATCCCCATAGGATATTGCTGATTTTGATAGTCGCAATCACGCCGCCCCATATCCATAACCATTGAGGAATATGGATTGCTGGCAGTAATTTAATCAAAGATGCTGTTACAAATACAAAGTCGGCTGCAGTATCCATCTTAGACCCCAATTCGCTGGTGCTGTGTGTCTTTCTTGCGATAGTACCGTCAATCATATCACTAAAACCACAAAGGAGATATATGATATAAAATTCCGCTGAAAACACAGGAAAGAACAGCAGTAAAATACTGCCCAAAATACGACAACTCGTGAGTATATTTGCAATATGTTTCGTCATTTGTTCACCTACAAATTCGAGACTGTTTAACTAATTATACCATGATAGAGTGATAATTCAATATTCAACAATAAATAGACCGACCATTCAGATACTTCTCGTATCAAAATGATCGGTCTAATTTGGTGGAGCCGAGGGGAATCGAACCCCTGTCCGAAAGCAACTTGGAAGGAACTTCTCCGGGTGCAGTTTGTTATTTACATTCCCTCATCCCGGCGGGAACAAACACCCTACGGGAATCAGTAGCTTCATGATGCATGGTATACGCAAAGCTTAGTATACGCACGGACTCCACTCAAATCACACCCGAGCCCGGCTCGTGGACCTTCCGGGGCGGATGGGCGCCTAATTAGGCAGCCAGAGCAACAGTATTGTTGTCAGTTAAATTTAAAAGTTACCCGTTTTAACGTGGTCAGGTGCCACGGCACGCTTATCCAGCCTCACTACCCCCGTCGAAACCAGTACGGCCCCAGGTATATAAGGTTGGTGTACGGGGGTGCACGCACCCCCATAATATCAAATTAGAATCTGCCGTAAGGATCAGGCAGTTTATTGGGCTCGGGATATTCCTCACCGTGAGTATCCACAGTAATGGAGGCAATCTTTTGTTCCTCAACGGGGCGATCCTGCATACCGGTCTTGGTTGCAGCAATAGCATCAACCACTTCCATGCCAGCAGTGACCTTACCGAATGCAGCATACTGACCATCCAGATGCTTGGCATCCTGATGCATGATGAAGAACTGGCTGCCCGCAGAGTTAGGGCTGGAGGAACGAGCCATGCTCAGGACACCACGCTTGTGCTTCAGATCATTGCGAACACCATTGAAGAAAAATTCGCCCTTGATACAGTAGCCAGGGCCACCCATACCGGTGCCGTCGGGACATCCACCCTGAATCATGAAACCGGGAATGACTCTGTGGAAGATCAGGCCGTCATAATAATTATGATTTGCCAGATCAATGAAATTGCGAACGCTCTGGGGCGCAGTATCAGGATACAACTCACCCTCGATAACGCCACCATTTGCCATCGTGATTTTAAATGTAGGATTCATATTAGTACCTCTCTTTCATTGCCCGGTCGATTTGACGCTTGGCGTCTTTTTCAGCCGCAGCTTGTCTTTTGTCATGGAGCTTTTTACCCTTGCACAAGCCCACTTTGACCTTCACACGGCTGCCCTTAAAATATACGGACAGGGGGATCAGAGTCAAACCATCCTGCTTTACTTTTCCCAGCAAACGCATGATTTCCCTTCGATGCATCAGCAGTCTACGGGGTCTGCGAGGGTCAACATTAAAGCGATTGCCATGGTCATAGGGAGAGATGTGCATTTGGTTCAGGAGCATCTCCCCATCCTTAATACCACACCAGGCATCTTTCAGATTCAAAGTGCCCTGCCGGATGGATTTGACTTCCGTTCCCACCAGCTCAATACCGGCTTCCATTTCTTCTTCTACGAAATATTCGTGATAAGCTTCACGATTTCGTGCCATGACTTTAATGCTCTCTTTTTCCAAACGCTCACCTCCTTTTTGGCTTGTAGATTCATTATAGCACGGTTGTCAAGGGTGTTATGTGCGAAATTCAGGAGAAATTGCACTCCGAAATATATAAACAGCCCGACGGAACTTATCCATCGGGCTGTTTTTTATAATTACAGTAAGCTCAGATCGATCCAGATAGCAGGGCGAACATCAAACTCCTTTTTGACACTGGTACCGTAAAGATCAATATTGCCGTGCATATCAACAGTAACTGCATCGCCCAAATGATCTCCATGTGTCCGCAGCCACCACCAGGCTCTGTCATTGCTGCCACCGGATTTTGCAATCAAGTACGCCGTCTTCTGACACTCTCTTTTCTTGGTGCTATCAAGATATTTTTCCACCTCATCCACGCTCAGCAGGAATACCTTATCCTCTGTGTCATTGCCGGGATCTGTATCATACTTGGGGTTTTTATGGGCAGGTACTGTCATGACCGGAATTGCAGCCTGTTCCCTACCCGTAAATGCACTATTGAGGAAATCATTGTTCAGCCATGCACGAATCTCAGAAACCTCCCACTTGTAATCCTCCCAGAATGCGCCTGAGCTTTGGTATGCCATTTCTTCAAGTGCATACTTGCTCAGCAATAAGGCCTTACCATCCTGAATATCCAGAACCAGCCATTCGATTTCTTCCTCACCATTGTTATGATTGTTATCCTGCTCATAATAGCCATAGAACACATAATCACCGATGCTGGGATTTTTACGTTTTGCAGACTTATACTGATTATAGATTGCGGCAGCCTGCTCCGTACTATCCTTGTAGTTACCCAAGGAAACAAAGGTTTCATAGGCCTCGATGATATTGCCCTCAACAAGATTTAGGTCGCCACCACACATTTTGCACTTAATGACGGCCATTATTTCTCGCCCTCCTGCATCAATATCTCTGTATGCTGCAGAGCAAACTCCAGACACATACTCAGAATCTCATTTCTGCTTCTTCCAGACAGATCCGCAACATAGTCGATATCCTTCAAAAGGTCCTTAGACATACGCATTGAAACAACAGTTGTGTCCCCTCCGTATTTCTTCTTTGGGATTCTAAAAACGGGTGTTGACATACTCCCATCTCCTAATGGGAATATTGTATTACAACTGTATTTATTTTACAAGTCTTTTCGACACAAAATATTAATATTTTTTGTACTTTTTAACAAATTCCACAGCTGGGCAACACAGTCCATCTGTGGGCATCAAATAAAGAAAAGAGAGCCGGAAGGACAATGCCGGTATTGCAAACAACACCCACGTCTGCTATAATAAGGTCACGAAAACCATCGTATTCGGAGGTTTCTTATGAATATTATTGTTGCAGGCGCCGGCAAGACCGGCTTGACATTAGCACGGCAAATGATTGCTGAGGGACATAACATTACTTTAATTGATACCAATAGCCATGTTTTAGAGTCTGCCGTAGAACGCTACGACGCTATGGCTGTATGTGGCAATTCTGCATCCAAAAACATTCTGATGCAAGCTGGCATTGAGAACGCAGATCTGGTGATTGCTGCCACTGACGCAGATGAGGTAAATCTTTTGTGCTGTATGACAGCTCACGGCATTAACCGCAATCTGCACACAATTGCCAGAATTCGCTCACCCCAATACGCCGAGCAGGTTGTAACCATGCCGGAAATATTTCCATTATCTCTGACCGTCAATCCAGAGAAGCGCGCAGCGTTGGAAATCGAGCGTTTGCTGCAATTCCCAGGTTTTTTGCACCGGGATACCTTTGCCAAAGGACAGGTTGCTATTGTGGAACTGCGGATCGAGCAAGGCAGCAAACTCTGTAATCTTCCACTCAGTGAAATGAGCGGCATTATTAAATGCCGAGTACTTGTATGTGCAGTTTTGCGTGGTGGAACGGCCGTTGCACCTAGCGGTAACTTTGTTTTGCAAGCCGGTGATCGCATTTTTGTTACAGCACCTACTGCTGATCTTGCCACCCTGTTAAATAATCTAGGCATTATTACCCGCCGGGTTCGAAAGGTGTTGATCTGCGGCGGAAGCCGTGTCAGTTATTATCTCGCCAAGCTTCTGGAAGATGATAAAATTGAAGTAAAACTTGTGGACAAAAATTATGACCGCTGCGTTGAGCTTGCTGCACTACTACCGGGTACTACAGTCGTTCACGGTGATTGCAGCAGCCAGCAAGTCTTGGACGATCAGGGTATCCAAACAGTTGATGCACTGTGCAGTTTAACGGGTATGGATGAAACAAATATGCTTATATCCATGTACGCCGGTTCTAAAGATGTATCCCAGGTAGTTACGAAACTAAGCCGTGGCGAAAATGCCATAGCAAGTTCCCTTTCCTTGGGTAGTATCATCTGCCCCAAGGAATTGTGCTGCAACGATATTGTGCGTTATGTCCGGGCAATGCAGAATCAAACCGGCGCAGCTATTTCTGTTCATACCATTGCCGATGGACAAGCTGAAGCCGTTGAGTTCTTGGTGGATCACTCTGCAAAGTTCCGCGACACACCTTTGAAAAAGCTGAAACTGAAGAACAATGTTCTGATTGCCAGCATCACACACGGTGTCCAAACACAAATTCCTAACGGCGACAGTAAATTTACTGAAGGTGATACGTTAGTGGTTGTTACAAGTGGTCGCGGTGTACTGAAACAGATCAACGACATTTTTGCATAATTTCTCACCTAACTGTTGTATCGTGATAGGTTCCCTACGCCAATATTTACATATGGAAATTTATAATTGGAGTAAGTTATGAATTTTAAAATGATGGGTCGTTTTATTGCCCAAATCATAACCGTCGAAGCTGTGTTTATGCTCCCCGCCTTGGGAATCAGCATATTCTCTGAAGAATGGAATGCGGCTATTGGCTTTGGATATTCCATCAGTATTATTCTTGCATTGGCTGCTATCTTGTTCGCACTGTGCCGTAAAGCGGGTAGCATTTTTAGTGCACGTGAAGGCTTGGTTTGCGTTGCCCTCGGCTGGATGAGTCTGAGTATACTTGGTTGTCTTCCCTTTTTTCTTTCTAAAGAGATCCCCAATTTTGCAGATGCCCTATTCGAGGCAACCTCTGGTTTTACTACCACTGGTTCCTCGATCCTGCAGGATGTAGAGGCTCTGTCAAACGGCCTTTTGTATTGGCGCAGTTTTAGTCACTGGCTTGGTGGTATGGGTGTGCTTGTATTTTTGTTAGCTGTTGCGCCTACCGGTGAAGGCGACAAGGGATTCACAATGCATCTACTCCGTGCTGAAAGCCCTGGCCCAGATGTAGGAAAACTCGTGCCAAAAATGCGCCAAACAACCATGATCCTTTACATCATATATGTGGCTATGACCATACTAAATGTGATTTTCTTGCTGTGTGGCGATATGGGATTTTTGGAAGCTCTTTGCACGGCATTTGGCACTGCCGGAACCGGTGGTTTTGGTATCAAAAATGATTCTCTCGCATCTTACAGTCCTTATATCCAGTGGGTCACCACGATATTCATGTTCCTCTTTGGTGTAAATTTCAGCTGTTACTACTTATTGCTTATGCGGCATTTTAAAACGGTTTTCCGTGACGAGGAACTAAGGTTGTATATTGTGCTCGCTTTGAGCTGTATATTGATGATCACCTTAAATATTTGGTTCAATATTCGCGGCGCCTATGAAACCATTGGTGAGACAATTCGTCATGCATCCTTTCAGGTATCCTCCATCATGACAACAACCGGCTATGCAACCACTGACTTTGATCTATGGCCGGCTTTCAGCAAAGGAATTCTGCTAATGTTAATGGTGGTAGGCGCGTGTGCCGGTTCTACCGGCGGCGGAATGAAATGTGCCCGCATTTTGCTGCTATTCAAGAGTTTGCGCCGCAACATCAGACAAGTTTTGAATCCCAGAACTGTTCAGGTTATACGCAATAATGGCAAAGTAGTAGATGAAAAAATCATCGCAAATACCAATGCCTATCTTGCAGCATACGTTGTTGTAGTCATCATTAGCTTTTTGGTCATTTCACTGGATGATTTCTCAACAGGCACCAATATTACTGCAGTGTTGGCATGTTTTAATAACATTGGTCCTGGACTGGAAGCTGTTGGCCCGACTTGCAATTTCGCCGGCTATAGTATTTTGAGTAAGCTGGTGCTGACTATGTGTATGCTAGCAGGCCGCTTGGAGATATTCCCTATTTTAGTCCTTTTCTCCCACAGTACTTGGAAAAAAAGATAATACAGTGTTCCTATGGCCTATTATCGACTTTCTAGGAGAAAATATTATTTGCAGAATCACACATAACCTTCAAAATAACGATAGCCTGATGGACCGCAGTCCATCAGGCTATTATTATGATATATCACTTAATTTGGGGTAGATACGATCACGGTATCATTCATCAACAGAATTTTGCTTCTTTTTCTTGATGAGAATCAGCGCGACCGCACCACCAGCAAGAAGCGCCGCTGCAACAAGACCAACAACGATCCAGATTACAACGGAATTGTCCTTCTCAGGAGCAACCGTTGCGCCAGCATCATCTTTCTTACCACTTTCAGCCTTTTGCACGTCGATGGTAGATGCACCATTAACGACGCTCATCATAGGAAGGGTTTCCAATGTTGCATCAGGATCCAGATCCATTTCAACAGAAGCCAGCTTGATCTCCGTGATGCCGGACTTTTTAGCCTTGAATGTCACAGTAATGGTATCCGTGATAGGACGCTCTGTTCCGATGCCAGAAATGATAATCTTACCGCCGTCCAGGACCACATTAGAGTTCGCATCGGAGATGCCGATGTACTCCAACTTGGAAGTGTTGAAGGAAAGCGTAAAGCGGTAGGCATTGAAGCTTGTGGCCTTGTCACTCTTCAAGGAGATGGTGACCTTGAATTCGTCACCCTCCATCACTGTCTGGTTACCGGACAGAGATCCGGTGAAGGTGGGCAAATCGGGATTTCTGGGGACAGTAACTTTAAACTTCTTGACTGTTTCAATGCCATTATAGGTAATGGTCGCAGTCAGAGTCACTTCCTTGGGCAGGCGGCCCATCGTAACTTTACCATCACTGGTGATAATGCTCTCGTCGCTGGAAGACCACTTGATCTTGGAACCGGCACCGATACTGGAAGGTAGCTTCAGATCGGACATAACGATCTTCTCAGATTCGTTATCACCCTTGATAGCATTCCAGGTCAAGCCAATGGAATCGATAGTCGCTTCCACTTCTGCATCGGTATTGCCAAGGTAAATCAGGCTGCAACCTGCCACAACATAACTCTTGGGCTGATCTTCCACGTCCTCATCGGATTTACCGGTAGAAGTATGGAAGGTTATTTCCGTTGCGTGCGCAATATCTGTTACATCCATAATCGCGCTGAATTCCACCCAATCGGTTCCGATATTGGAAGCAGACCGTGTGCACATTATACAAATGCATTTAGAATAAAGAATCAGAACTCGACAGACAAAGAAGACAGTCTTTTGACTGTCTTCTTTGGTGAATAGTGTGGACTTGAATACTGCTCGCGGCATCCGATCTTGCCAGTCGAGGGATCACAAAACCGACCTCCCCTACCCCAAAAACGACCTCTCATCGACCTCTCCTTCCGAAACTCCATCCGCAAAAATAACACCGCCCTGCCCCTCATTTTGCCAGTCATCGTGACCGACAGAACAAGAGACAGAGCGGTGGTTATTCCGTTCAAGACTTGAGAATCTCGTCCGCAGCAGTTTGCAGATAGATTTTTTTCATATCCTCAGGTAAATTGCAGTGCCCCATTCCAGGGATTTCGTAATAAGTAATACGGTGTGTCTTTTTCATTTTCTCGACAAATTGGTCGCTATTTTTCTTTTTGTCCACCCGCTTATCTTCTTCTCCGCAGAAGACATAGTAAGGAATATCCGGCATTTTGTCGATCAGATGTACCGGCGATACCGTCAACATAGCCTCCTCAAGTGTTCCCTCATATGTGCCAAAGGCACTATACAGTTCATGGGGCAGATCCGGATGGTCATAAATATGGTTGCTCATATCGCAGGCAGGACAGTTAGCCAGACAAGCCACCGCTTTGTGTGCAGAATGCACCGTACAAGCCAGCGCCGTCAAGCCACCCATGCTGTTACCTGTAAACACTAACGGAGCATCCTGCAGCGCATAGTGTTCAATGACTACATCCAGAACCTCATCGATATAAGCAACTGTCTGGCGGTTGCAGAAGGCCCAAGGATTATAGTAAGGAATCAGAAAAAGGATTCCTAGTTCCGCATAGAATTTCCCGGTATCTGTATCCTCATGATACATTCCGGTAGAACCCAATCCCCAAAAGTCCATCACAATACCACGAATCGGCTTTTTGCAGATAACGTCATTGGAATAAGCAAAATAGCGCAAATTTTCGTAGTTTATAAATTTTTCCATAGTAGCCACCTCTTACAAATCAGCATCGTAACTGCTCTTACGATTTCTGATGCAATCTGCAATTTCAACCGCTTGAAGACCGGACGCGATATCCCCCTCCGGGCGAATGCCATTGCGGATACAGTCGAAGAAATGGGCATTTTCACTATAGAATCCATTGGACACAAAGAATTCCTCGTCCGGTGCATCTTCTCTGAAGATGATTTGATTCTTTTCCGTTACTAGGATGCTGCCCGGGCCATCTATGGATCCGTTGATGCTGTGATAAGGTAGCGCCGCATGGATCATTTCGTTCGTTCCGTGCATAGTGCATCGCTCAGCACAAATACCGGAACCCGGATTAAATGTAATCCTTCCCCGTGCGCCATCCACAAACTCAAAATCCAAAATTATGATGGGCACCAAAGAGCTGTCCTGGGGATTGGGATAGTAATGAAAATCAATGTGACGGTAGGGTTTACCTGCCAGGAATCGCACTGTGTCGATGCCGTGGATGCTGGTGGTGGAAAAGTCCTTGTCATGGCGGTTGGAGCGGTAGAAATCATACTGCCAGAACAGATCCTTCCTGCCCTGCCGCAGCTCCCAAAAGCGCTTGATCATCGGCATATAGCGGCGGTTGAAAGCGACCTGATTGGGTGTGCCGGTCTGCTCCGCAATGTCCATCAAATGCAGGGTCTGCTCCCGATCCAATCCGGGTGGTTTTTCCAGAATCACCGGGATCCCGGCCCGTAAAAGCTTTTCCGTCAGCGGCGCTGTCGCAGCCGGAGGAACAATAAGACTGACTGCATCAGGTTTTTCCTGTGCCAACATTTGGTCCATATCTGTATATGCCTTTGCAAAGCCGAAGGAACTCCGGAACACGTCTGCTTTGTCTGGATCCAGATCACAGCATGCTGCAAGAGTTACTTCAGGATTTGCCTTTGCGTACTTTTGAAAAGAAGGTCCATGGCCAACTGTCGCCATATCACCACAGCCAATGCAGCAAATTTTAAAGCTCATTAGATATTCTCCTTTGATACATTGTATTCAATAAAGAATTCTGCTTGTATTTATCCCGGAAGGGCATGTGCCCTTCCGGACTTTCAATTATTCTTCTACCTGGGGTGTTTGCTTCTTTTTCTTGATCAGGATCCAGGCAATTACACCACCACAAACCAAGATGGCCATTGCAACCCCGATCACAATGTAGGTGATCCCATTATTCTCGGAATCCACAGCAACTTCAACGGCAGCGTCACCCTTTTCAATAGTGATCGTTGCATTTCTCTGTGCCACAGTCATAATAGGAAGCGCATTGATATCTGCATCCGGGTGATTATCCAATTGTGCACTACTCATTTTAACATCTGTAACACCAGTTTTCAATGCTTTGAAGGTAACTGTGATAGTATCTGTGATTGCGTGCTCTGTGCCGATACCGGAGATCACCAACTGACCGCCATTCAATTCTACTGTGCAATCACCAGAAACACTTATAAACTGCACTGCCCGTGTACTGAACGACAATGTGAAACGATAAGCATTGTAGGCTGTTGCATTCTTGGAATCCACACTGATTACCACCTGAAACTCATCGCCAACCTTCACCGTCTGGTTACCGGAAATAGACACGCTGTAAGCAGGCAGTTCAGGGTTTCTGGGAACTGTAACAGTGAATTCTTTAATGGTCTCGATGCCAAAATAGTTGACTGTTGCAGTCAAAGTAACCGTTTGCGGCAGACGGCCCATGGTAACCTTGCCGTCATTGGAAATGACGCTCTCATTGCTGGAACTCCAAACGATTGTAGATGCCTCACCGGTGGTGCTGGGCAGCGTCAGATCGGACATAACACTGTCTTCGGATGTGTTTTCCCCTCTGATTGTATTCCAATCCAGGTTGATGGAATCCAAAGTAGCATCCACCTCTTCATCGGTGGTACCCAGGAAGATCAGGCTGCAGCCGGCAATGATAAAGGATTTACCCTTATCTTCCTCGGCCTTGCCGGTGGAAGTATGGAAGGCCGCTGCAGTTGCATTGGCGATATCCTTAATATCGAAGATGGCATAGAACTGCACCCATTCGGTATCGATATCATTAATCGGATTCGTTCTCATGGAATCTAATCCCTGTCCTGTTATACCTATCGTAGCATAGGATGAGGTAATCGGCTCAGATGGATCGTATGCACGCATCCAAAAACGATAGAGATATTTGCCGTCGCCCAGCAACTGCATCGGACCCAGTACATCTTGACGGATGCTGCCGTATCGACCATCAGCCGTAACAATAACTGCGGCAGGCTCGCCATCCAAAAGGTACTGGGGATCTTGGGTCACTTTTATAAAGCCTGTGCCCTGTCCAAATACCCATGGTTCAGCAGAGGTGCCATCGATAAAGTCGGGGTTGACCAGAATTTCCACACCACGGTACAGCTCGTGCAGAACACGGACTTGGACTTCCATTGTCAAATCATCAGAATTGGTAATCAACTCATCAGAAATTTTCGCTTCGAAGGTGTAGTAATTGGGCTTATAGGGATCATATTCCTTTACGCTCCAGGAGATAGGCAATTCCTCTATGAAACGGCCTTCCTCCAAAACCTCCACCTTGTCGATCAGCATAGCCATTGCATTCTCTACCGATGTGCCATAGGGAACAGTGAGCTTGATGATCGAGAAATTTGTCAGCACATTTATGACCTCAAGGCGATTCTTGATATTGACGGTAATCGAGGCCGTCTTTCCGTTGATCGTCAGATCCGTATGGGGGCCGTTGTGGACTGTGGCAGTCAGTGTGCAGGTACCGGGCTTGCTGCTGTCAAAGCCGGCATCGGTCCAGGAAATGGGAAGCACGATCTCTCTGCCATCTTCTGTGGTAACGATGACTGTTGCGGGCAAATCCAGTTGGTCATAAGTGGCACCGGTTCTTGCAGCGATCTCTGGCAAAGCACCTACGGATGCAACTGTGCCGGTAACTTTTTGGCTGTAGGAAACTGCACCGATACTGGGAGATTCTCCAAGATAGGCATTGCCGTAAACATCAGTCAGGTCATCCTGGATCTTTTCCCAGACGGGGAATTCCTTCCAGATATCCGCACTCCAGGCAAGGCCTGCATAGCGGTAGGGAGATTCGTCACTCAATGCAAAATTCTGTCTGACACCCAACCCGTTGATGATGGAAATATCCGCAGTTGCAAACTTAGGATCACCGGAGAGGTTGCCGCTGCACCCAAACACCTTTTCGTTGGCTTCTTCCGCAGTATAGGGAATGTTATCAATTACAATATGATCCCGCATACCCTCGGAATAGAAGCCGTTGTTCATAATATAGACCTGGCCGTATTTTGTTCTGTCATAAATACCACCGGGGAAGGACGGGTTATCGCTGGTGTAGTTGATGACAAGGTTGTTAGCGATCAGATAATGATCACAATACTCATAAATATCATAAACATTCACAGCACCGCCAACATCAAAGAAGGTGTTGTTAAAGACCAGAATATGCTGGGGAATGGAGCCGCCACCATAACAAGCGGTATCAATACCCCAAGGCTGGGCCCCCTTGCCATCCATGGGTTCACCCCACTTGTCATTCCGGGTGTGGGTATAGGAGAAAATATTACCGTACACTGCGCTGTGGTCACCAAACAAGTGAGAAGCTGTGTCCATATCATAGAACTCATTGTGCCGGATAATATTGAAGGAGCTGAGACTTTCAACCTTCTGAGAGGATTGTCCGCCCAGGATAAAGCCTCGGGCATAGCAGGCATTGGCACCCTCGCACAGGTTGTATTCGATCACACAGTTATGTACGCCTGTATAGTAAGGATTATTATCCGCACCCAAGTGCTCAATCGTGATGTTGGAGTGGCTCATATTCCGAAGGTGATTATGGTGGATCCATGCCTCCTCAACACCTTGCCGCAATACGATACCCTCGTGGGTACTTACACGCTGAATACCTGCTCTGCTGTCGGCACCTTCCTCCACGCTGAGATTGGCATCAATGTAGTTGTATGCGACTTCCAGCTTATAGTGGATATCCTCTGTGCTGCTATCGGCCAGAAATACATAGTAGGAAATATAGGTAAAATTACAGTACAGAACCTTACAGTAGTTGGTCGGTGCTCCCATATGCATAAAGGCATTGATGGGTGAGCCACCACGGAAGTCCAGGTGTTCCACAGTCAAATAGTCAGCATTACTGATGTTGATTCTGTGGCCTATCTGGCTTGCCGGAGCCACTTCTACATTTTTCGGTGCTTCACCCTCTGTGCGGATATAGAGCATTCCGTCATAATCACAGCACTCACCGGCATCCAGCGTAACATAATTGATACGCTGATTATGGAAATACGCCTCGCCGTCCACAAAGGTACGAAGAGCCCGGATGCCTTCATATTGTGAAAAAGTACTGATATCTGTTGCCCATATATTTCTCTTTGCATCCACAAGCTTCCACGCACTGTTCTCGATCTTCAGCAGGAAAGCCAGGGCGGGCTGTGCCTTGCTGGAGTCACCGTAAGCACCGAGAACCAGAGGTGCCCGTTCTGTGGCGCGGGCTCCACTAATGCTGATGGTCTGCTTTGGCAAATACCAGGTATCGCCCCGCTTCAGTCTGACATTGTAGCCCTGTGCCAAATAGGTGCCGATCTTTGTAACATCCTGCTTGGGGCTGTTGGGAGAAAGACCGTCATTGGCGTCATCGCCGGAGGTGGAGAAGTAGATCGTCTCACGCAGCGGCTCACCCTTGGCACGGACGATGATCTGTACCGTGGGCGCAAAACCGTAGGGGTTGGTGTACTCACCCGCCAGATTCAGTGTGCCAGTGATGGTTTGCGTACCGATCTTGTTGGGATCATAATCGTTCTTATTCCAGATAACGTCCAGATCAAGCTCTTCGCCTGTCTTGATCATAACCTGAAGGGTCTTTTCCAGTCCCAAGTCCTCAAAGGGTGTTCCTTCATGAACGTAAGCATTGACAGCCTCGCCGCAGTCAATGATATCCGTCATAACACTGAATTCCACATTCAGCGGAATCAGTTCTGCCTTGTCCAGATAAATCTTCTTTTCTGCGATGGCATCTGTATTTTCACCCTTTATATACATATCCATACGGACAAAGGTAGTATCACCGGGCAATTCTACAAAACCGGAGGATTGCTGATACTTTGTTTGGGATAATTCAATTTCGTTGCCGTATGCACGGATTGATGTACCGCCTGTGGTGGGAGCGCTATGCAAGAACCGGCAGTCAAAGCGAAGATTCTCAACTGTTTCTCCTGCCTGTGCCCAGACGCCGTAATAGTACACACCTGCACCAGTCTCGGCCACGGATGTCCGAAGCATATTCCGATATTTGGTACCACCGATAAAGATCAGCTGGTAACTGGTCGTCGCATTGGATGCGAAATTCTTTCGATTTCTGGAGTTCACGGCGAGGGAATAACGACCGTCTATCACAGGCTTGGTAAGGTTGGCTTCCATAGTGCCATAACCGACCTGCCAACCGGGAGTACCCTCTTCAAAGCTTCCGTTATAGATCAGGTTCTGATAGGGTACCACCTGGATGAGCTGCTTTACGGTTAACCCCTGGGGGTTGGCCAGCTTCATATCCTCCAGCGTACCTGTGAGGGTATATGTACCCACCTTGCTCAGATTCAAGGCAGAATAATTCCAGGAAACGCCTACGGTAACGACCTCGCCGGTTGTGCTGCGTACATCCACAGTCTCCGGCAGCCGCAAGTCAGCCACTGTATAAGAATCGCCAATATAGCTGGGATAATTCTGAATGATCTTCCGGCCCGGAATCACACTTTCGACCTCGGCCATCCCACCGTCGTACTGCTTAACGATCACATTCAGAGGAACAAGCTGCATATCATCCACAAGGACCCACTGGGAAGCGAACTTGGTTGCACTCTTCAGATACAGATTTGTGCGGATCCAGGCCTCTTCACCTGTCATCTCAAACATACCGCCGGTAGTAACGTATGCCTGATTAGACAATGTTACCGCCTGGGTAGTACCCTTCAGAGAAGATGAGGCACTGGGATCTTTCTTATACTCAACACGAATATATGCCTGCAAGGCATCCGTATGGGAGACCTCGTCCTTCTTCATATAGTCGCGCACCTGAGCGCTGATGTAATACTGACCTGCACCGGCCAGCACTACTTTTTCTGCAAGAGCAGCCGGATCCTTGACGAACAGCGTATTATGCGAGGACACTGAGCTGCTGCTGGATTTTATCTGTAGAGCATACTTGCCCTCAGCGGCAGGTGTACCGTTGAGTTCGTAGGAAGCACCATAACTCCAACCAGTCAATCCGTTTTCAAAGCTGGGGTTGGTAATCAGATTCTGATACTCACGAATGTAAATAACCTGCTCGACTACCAGATTCAGCGGATTGGGGTACGCAGTGGCGTCCAAAGTGCCTGTCAAAGTATACTTGCCTGTCTTGGTCAGATCCAATTGGGAGTAATCCCATGTAACATTCACATTTGCCCGTACTCCCTTAGAAGTAACAACCTCCACAGCAGACGGCAAATTCAACATGGACTGCCAGTCTTCTCCAACGTACTTGTCGTAATTCTGCACCACGGCACGCACGGGGATCTCGTCTACAATTTCGGTGATATCCGCCGGCTCGTCGCCCAAAGGAATCAGCACATTCAGCGGTATAAACTGCATATCATCCACAAGAATCCACTGGGCAGCAAATTTTGTTGCACTTGTCATATACAGATCCGGGCGAAGCCAAAGCTCCTGGCCGGTCAGATCAAACACACCACTGGTGGTGACATAGTCATCACTATTGAGAGTAACCGTGGCAGTGTTGCCCTTGGAGGAAGAAGATGCTTCTGCATTTGTCTTATAACCGAGGCGAATGTAGACATTCAGTGCATCTGTGTGGGCAGTTTCTCCCTCATAGAGATAATCACGCACCTGTGCACTTACATAATACTGTCCTGCACCCTTAGCAGCCACCTTGGTTGCCAACTCCGTAGTACTGGATGTGAACAGCATATTATAGGAACTGTATTGCGTAGAAGATGATCGCACCTGCAGGGCATACTTGCCCTCAGCGGCAGGTGTACCATTGATTTTGTAGGAACCACCATAACTCCAACCGGTCAAACCGCTTTCAAAACCGGGGTTCGTGAGCAGGTTCTCTACCTTGCGAACATAGATGCTTTGCTGAACAGTAAGACCCATGGGGTTGGGACAGCCGCTGGCGTCCAGCGTACCGGTAAGGGTATACTTGCCACAGGTATTTACATCCAGCTTGGAGTAATCCCAGGTGACATCCACAGCGATCGTTTCGCCCTTATCCGTGAGGACATCAACCTTCTCGGGCAGACCCAAAGCGCTCTGCCAGTCGTCGCCCACATACTTATCGTAGTCAACAGCAACAAACCGGGAGGGAATCTCTGTCTTAATCTCGGCAATGCTGGAAGGCTCGACTTTCAGTGCCACCTTCAAAGGGATGAACTGGAAATCGTCTACCAAGATCCACTGAGATTTAAATTTTACTGCACTCTTCAGATACAATCTCGGACTAAGTGCAACTTCTTCACCGGTCAGGTCAAACACGCCTCCCGCGGTGCAATATTTGTCATTGGACAATGTGACATCCGGAGAATAACCGTAATACGAGAAACTGTCTGCAGCATTGTTCTTGTAGCCCATGCGCATACACACCTGCAGGGCATCCGTATGCTGAATCTCATCTTTCGCATCGTCAGCATCATCATAGACGTAATCCCGGACCTGGGCACCGATGTAGTACTGGCCTGCTCCTTCAGCGGCCACCTTCGTGCCCAGCTCTGTAGCCACAGTACCGTTTGGATACAGTATCGCAAAAGAGGAATATACACTAGGACTGGATCGTACCTGCAGGGCATAGTTACCCACTGCGGCAGGCGTGCCGTTTTTCAGGATGGAGCTGGCAATGGTCCAGCCGGTGTAACCTGTCTCAAAGTTGCCGTTGGTAAGCAGGTTGACCTTTTCCCGCACCTGAATGGTGATGGACACTTTCAGATTCTGTTCGTTGGTAACACCGATGGGCAGAGCGACATTACCAGGCAGAAAATAGTAGCCGGGAGTTCTGGTATCCAAAACAGAGGTGTCCCAGATGACGGGAACATCCACCGCTACGCCATCCGCCTTTGTGACGGTGACAACTGCAGGCAGGCCTAGTTTATCCAGCCAAGTCTCGCCGAAATAGTCGTCGTAATCTTCAACGATGCTTAAACCGGTAGGCTTTTGAATTGCCGTAATGTCCGTGGCTGTATCAACCGCCCAGGTGGCGATGGGGATGTAGCTTAGAAGCATAACTACCACCATTACCAGTGACGCAATTCTCTTTTCCAGTTTTCTCTGTTTCATGGTATAACCTCCCACATAGTTGAAAGAATGTCACATAACAAATTATGCATATGATTGATGCCGACGGGTATTATATCCTGTCTTCATCTCACTTTACAGTCTTGCTATTTTATCCTTCCCATGATATATTAATTATATCTCTTGCATTTATGGCAGTCAAATGAGTTCGCAGGCATAAAAGATATAACAAGAAGGTAATAACTATGGTAGAGACAACTGCAAAATATATTTATACCGTGTATCGCTTAAGAAGCTTTTCTTTGGCAGCGCAGGAATTATTCCTTTCACAGCCGGCAATGAGCCGTGCAATTAAAAAGGCTGAAAGAGAATTAGGTGCAGAGATTTTCAACCGCAAAACGATTCCCGTCTCCCTTACGGATGAGGGTAAGATATACATCGATACCATAGAAAAAATGCTTCAAATGGAGCAAAACGCTATAGAAAATATTCGTGACAGCAAGGCTCTAAGATTTCATAACATACAAGAAGAACCCTTCTCTGTTTACGGCGTTTTTTTCGAAAACGAAAAGTACAGAAGATTGCCCCAAAAGGTCGCAAAGGATGTAAGCAAGGGCATATACAGTTTGCATGCTAACACCTCCGGTGGCAGAGTCAAATTCATTACAAACAGTTCGGTTGTTGCCATTAAGGCTGTGATATCCGGCATTGAAAAAGCACCGCACTTCACTCTGGCAGGCATTGCAGGTTTTGATATGTATGTAGGTAATGAAGCCGAATACTATGCTACCTTCGTTCCGCCTGTCAATATATCCACCGGTTATGAGAGTATCATCCATCTTGAAGACAGTACAGAACGGGAAATCACAATAAACTTTCCGCTTTACAGCGACGTTACTGAGCTTTATATCGGGCTTGACGAAACTGCTGTTCTGAAAAAAGCACCAGAATATAAGCACAGCAAACCGATTGTATTCTACGGTTCCTCTATCACCCAGGGAGGCTGTGCATCCCGTCCCGGAAATGCCTATGAAAATATCATATCCCGGACACTTCATACGGATTATATATGCCTTGGATTTTCAGGCGCAACAAAAGCGGCAGACGAATTTGCAGAGTATATCAAAAATTTGGATATGTCGGTTTTTGTCTGCGACTACGACAATAATGCACCCTCACTCAAACACCTGGAAGAAACGCACCACAAAATGTTCTTAACCGTCCGGGAAGCCAATCCGGACTTACCAATCATACTCTTATCACAGCCTAAGTACCGACTCAACAAAAAAGAACAGCAGCATCTGGCCGTTATTAGAAAAACATATAACGATGCAGTTGCGGCCGGTGATAAAAATGTATATTTAATTGATGGTCCCACGCTGATGCAGTACGCAGGAAATGATGGAACGGTAGACGGCATTCATCCCAACGATCTTGGATTCCATTCCATGGCCAAAGTGCTGATTGATCAATTAAAGCATCTTTTGTAACTTAAAAATAGCCTGATGGAAATGAATCCATCAGGCTATTTTTTGATTAATTTTCAGTTTCTGACGGATTTTGCTTTTTCTTCTTGATCAGAATAATTGCAATCGCACCGCCAGCAACCAGCGCTGCAGCCACAAGACCGATGACGATCCAGATCACAGAAGAATCGTCCTTGTTTTCGGACTCAACTGTTGTCTTGTCGTCTTCCTTCTTGTCGCTTTCGCCCTTCTGGACATCGATCACAGCAGCACCGTCGATGACAGTCATGGTGGGCAGATTGTCCAAACTTGCGTTGGGATCAATATCCATTTCCACCTTGACCAGCTTCACTTCCGTGATACCCGACTTCTTGACCTTGAAGGTCAAGGTGATGGTATCTGTAATGGGACGTTCTGTACCAATTCCGGAGATGATAATTCTACCACCGTCGGTTTCCACAACGGATGCAGAATCAGAGATACCCACATATTCCAGTCTGGTAACATTATAGGACAGCGTGAAGCGATATGCATTAAAGCTTGTGGCCTTTTCAGCATTGAGTTTGATGGTAACCTGGATCTCGTCCCCTACCTGAGCTGTCTGACTACCTGTCAAAGAACCGCTGAAGGTGGGCAGATCGGGATTTCTGGGAACGGTAACCATAAACTTTTTAACAGTCTCCTTACCCTTGTAGGTAATCGTTGCAGTCATGGTCACAGTCTTGGGAACACGACCCATGGTGACCTTACCATCATTAGTAATGACGCTCTCGTCGCTGGAAGTCCACTTGATTGTGGAGGCTGCACCAATCTTGGAGGGTAGCTTCAGATCGGACATTACATTGCCTTCTGCCACATTCTCACCCTTGATGGTATTCCAGGTCAAATCGATGGAGTCCAGGGTTGCATTCACTTCTGCATCGGTTTTACCCAGGTAGATGAAGCTGCAACCGGCGATGACATAACTTCTGGGACCATCCTCGGCATCTTCACGGGATTTACCGGTGGAGGTGTGGAATGTGAAGCTTTGTGCATTCATAACATCCTGCAAGTCCATAATCTTATAATACTCCACATACTCCGTGCCGATATTGCTGAAGGGACGACAGCGGTGTACCACAGTTACAGGTGCAAGCTGCTGCAAGCAGGCATAGGAAGTATCAATGGGCTGACCGGGATCGTAGGCACGCATCTTCACACGGAACAGATACTTACCGTCGCCCATCAGTTGAACCTGTCCGGTAACATCCTGCTGAATACTTGCGTAACGACGGCCAACAGTCACAATTGCGCCTGCAGGCTCGCCCTCAGGCAGGAGTGCCGGATCGGTCGTGACACGGAAGGTACCGGGGTTACCGGACAACCAGCCAAGCGCCCAGGGGGCAGCAGAAGATCCATCAATGAAGTCAGAATTGATCAGCAATTCAACGCCGCGGCCAAGCTCGTGCATGACACGAACCACTACTTCCAGGTCAAATTCCTTGGGATTCATCAGCATATCCTCGGGCAAGACACACTTGAAGGTGTAGTCGCCGGGCTTATTGCCGTCATAATCCATACAAGTCCAGGTAACAGGCAGGTCTTCCTCAAAGCCGGATTCTTCTACAACATGCAATGCACTGGGCAGCTGAGCAACTGCCGCCTCAAAAGACGTTCCGTATAGCACTGTCAATGTGTCGACTCTGGTAACAATGTTCATCAGTTCCAGCTTATCCTTAACATTGACATTGATGCTTGCTGTCTTGCCATTGATATTCAGTTCGGTGTGAGGGCCGTTGCGCAGCTCACCGGTCAGAGTGATGGTACCGGGCTTGGAGCTATCAAAGTTTGCAGTATTCCAAGTGACCAGCAGTACTACATCAATGCCCTGATCATTCACTGCAGGCACGGAATCCGGCAGCATCAATTGCTCGATGGTTGCACCGGGGCGGGCAAGAATATCCTCAAACTCTCCAACCTTAGCAACATCACCCTTGATCTTTTCACAGAAGGACCAAGCGCCGATACTGGGAGATTCAGCCAGATATACAACGCCATTGATGTCTGTATATTCGGCCTTGAGTTTACTCCAAACGGGGAAATTCTCAAACACAGGATCATACAGGGACAAGCCTGCATAACGCATGGGAGACTCACCACTGAGGGTGAAATCCTGACGCACGCCCTTACCGAGAAGTGTTAAATCTGCATTCAGGAACTTGGGATCGCCGGAAATATTGCCTACATAACCGGAAACAGCGTTGTTGACGTCCTCGGCAAGATACATCTTGTCATCCACCACAAAGTGATCCATAGCATTGGTGTGGGAGTAAACGCCGTTATGCATGTAGTAGTTGAAGCCTACGGTATTGTCGTAGAATGCACCGACTGCATTATGGGTGGATTTGGAATCGCTCTTCCAGTTGACAACCAGGTTGTTTGCGTAGAGGTTGTTGTAAACAGTTTCCGCTTGATCCCAGCATGCAACAGCACCGGCAACATCGTAGAAGGTGTTGTTAATCACCACATTGCCAACGCTGCCGTGGTCGCTCCAGGGAATGGTATCAAAACCCCAGGGCTGCGCAGACTTGCCGTCAAACAGCGTACCATCCTCATTATAGGTAGTGTGCGAATAAGAGATCAAGTTACTATAGATCAGGTTGTTCTCGCCGTAGAGGTGGCTGGAAACGGTCATATCGTAGGCCTTGTTACGGCGGTAGATATTATCGTGGCACATCTGATTACCGGACAGGTTACGTCCACCGCAGATGTTGAAGGGACGGGAATACAGAATATTACCACTTTCGAATACATTATCTTCGATAACACAGTTATAACAACCAGTTGTCTTATATTCCGCAGCCTTGTCAAGACTCTCGATAGCAACATAGGCATGGGCCATACCACGCATATAGTTATGATGAATCCATGCTCCGTCTACGCCATCACGCATGGTAATACCTTCAATGCCGTGGGGATTCCAGTACTGCTCGTAATAACCGGACTCTGCACCTTCTTTCACATTTACCATGGTATCCATGTGTAAATAACTGAACTCAGGCTTATAGTGAACACGCTCATCGTCAGCTTCCAGCAGGAAATGATAATACCAACCATGTGTAATATCACACTTGGTAAACTTCACAAATTTTGTAGGTGCATCCATACGAATCACTGGGAAGATGGAGCTAGCGCCCTTGATATGGATATCCTCAAAGGTCAGGTAGGAAACATGCTGAATCTTGATACGATCAGCGCCGCTGCCAAAGGGAGTTACCTCTACATTCTTGGGAGCCTTGCCTGCAGGCATACGAACATAGATCGTATTGTTATAACTACAGAACTCTTCCTCATCCAGTGTGGCATAATTGGTGCGGGATTTATGGAAGAAAGCCTCATTGTCAACAAAGCATCGGTGTACGGATTCGCCATTCTTCTGGCCAAACGCAGTGACGTCCGCTGCATAGACATTACGCTTTGCGTCCACCAATTTCCATGCATTGTTCTCGATCTTCATCATGAAGCCGATGATGGGTCTTGCGCCCTCACCATAAGATGTAATGGTCAGCGGCGCCTTCTCAGTACCATAGAGGTACTTAAAAGTCAAGCTGCCGGTGGGAATGTACCAGATATCGCCCTTCTTCAGCCGGACATTGTAGCCCTGAGCCAGATATTCGGGGATTTTGGTAATTTCCTTCTTGGGCTTCTCAGGAGAGAGGCCGTCATTATTCTCACTGCCATCATTGGCAATATAGATGGTCTGACGCAGTTCTTCGCCCTTAGCACGAATAATTACAACAGTAGTGGGTATAAAGTTCTTGGTATTCATATATCTGGTACCCAGATCCAGTGTACCAGTAATAGTCTGCGCACCGATCTTGTTGACGTCCAGTGCAGACATGTCCCAGTTAACGTTAACCTTAAAGTACTGGCCATTTTTCAGGGTAATCTCCAGTTGTTTAGGCAAACCAAGATCTTCAAATGCAGTTCCCTCATGTGCGTATACATCAGCAACGATCTCGCAGTTGATAATATCATTTGCATAGGGCATTTCCACATTCAGGGGAATTAACTCCATATGGTCGATATACAACTCGCTGTTTTTCATCGCAGAAATAGTACCAGCCACATACATATCCAAACGTGCCCAGTAGATATCATCAGGCAGGTCTGTAATTGTACCCGAGGAAACAAAACCGCTGGTAGTAAGGTTTACGGTAGGTGACGTTTTGTTGACGACAGTATCACCATTGTCATAATTACGGTACCAGAAACGGGTATAAATCTGCATATCCGTAGATTTATTGGTGCCATGTGCCCAGCCGCCGAAGTAGTAACGGCCGCCACCGGACATAGTAATACGCTGGCCAAAGGGAGCAGTGTCTTCTAGCCACAAAGACTGAATCCAATTTGTGCTGAGATTTTCCAGTCTGCCAACCTTCATCAGCAAAGACAGAGATCCATCTTTAACCGGGGACATAATGCCCGACTCAGCGGAAACATGGTTAGCTACTTTCCAGTTATCACCGTAGTCTTCAAAGCTGGGGTTTTCCAGCAGATTTTTATAGGTAACAACATGGATGGTATTCTCAATAGTCAATCCGTTGGGGTTATCCAGGCGCATATCCTCCAGAGAACCGTAAACCTTATACTGCCCGGTCTTGGTCAGATCCAGCTTGCTGATATCCCAGTTAACACCAATTGTAACAATCTCACCTAAAGTACTGCGGACATCCACAGTCTCGGGCAGCATCAGGTCTGCAAGGGTGTACGTACCACCCAGATAATCCTGATAATTCTGAATGATCTTACGCTGAGGAATGATGGTTTCCACCTGTTCCATTGCACCCTCATGGCGTTCTATAATGATATTCAGAGGAACCAACTCGGCATAGTCCACATATGTGCCCATACCGTTAAAATCTTCGGCAGCCTTGGCGATGTAATACAAGTCGATGCGGACCCAGCCCACATTCTCAGGCATCTCGACGATGTTGGAAGATTGTACAAAGGCCTTGTTGCTTGCAGCAACAATGTCGCTCTTTGTGGTTATGGCCGCACTCAGTTCTCCGGTTGCTTCATCCTTAGTCTTGTAAAGGAATCTGGTCTGCATCCGCAGGTTCTCAGGTAGTGTTTTGCAGGAGGCCTGTGCCCACATGCTGTAATAGTACTGACCGCCGCCCTGAAGTGCAACTGCAGCACCAACATTTTCAGTCATATTTCGCGTATCAGCCAAGGACTCATCCAACGTACCCCGAGGTGTCCATGTACCGGTAGCACCCGCAAACCTACCATCCTTTACGGGAGAACTCACGCGGCTGGGGTTTAAGCCTTTCAGATACCAACCGTCCGTACCACTTTCAAAGCTGGGATTAGGGATCAGGTTCTTGTATTCACGGATATAAATAACCTGGGTTACATACAGTTCCTGAGGGTTAGGATAGGTGCTGTTATCAAGGGTGCCAACCAATGTGTACTTACCGGTCTTACCCAGATTCAAAGGTGCATAATCCCAGGTGACATCCACCAAGGCAGTATTACCTTTGGCAGTAAGAACCTCTACCTGTGCAGGCAGGCCTAAGGCGGCTTGCCAGTTTGTGCCGACATACTTGTTGTAGTCCTTGACAACAGCGCGCACAGGAATTTCGGTAATGATCTCAGCGACCTCAGCCGGTTCCTGACCCTTAGGAATGGTAACATTCAGAGGAAACAACTGGAAGTTATCCAGATAAACTGCACCGGGTGCAAGTGCCTCACCCTTGCACTTTACATCCGTACGCAGCCAGTTCCAGCTATCCTGCAATTCCACAGTCATGCCGATGGACTTCCATTCGGTAGCACTCAGTCGCAATCTATTTGACGTGCCGGCACTGGAGGAACTGGTGCTTGCACTGTTTGTATTATAACGCAGTTCAATCCACAGATCGAGATCAGTACGGGCAGAGGAGCCGGCATCATAAGGTGCGCTCATTGCATCAATGTAAAAATAGTATTGACCGCTACCCTCTTTTGCGAAAGCACTCACCAAGGCACTGATTGTTGCAGCATTTCCTTGGTAGATGATCTGCTCACCACCGGGGGTAATTTTCACCTCGGATTTCTTAGCAAACAAAACTCTATTTGCAGCATTGGTAGGATCTGCCATTGACTGCAAAGTCCAGCCCTTCCAACTGGTAGCATCTTTTTCAAAATCGCCATTGGTGAGCAAATTTCTGAGTTTGGTAACGTAAATATCCTGCTGAACAGTCAACCCCTCTGGGTTGGGAAAACTGGAGTCATCCAGCTTACCAACCAAGGTGTACTTTCCGTACTTTGTGAAATCCAGGCCGGCATAGCTCCAGGTAACATCAACAGTGGCAGTCGTACCCGCATCAGTCAGAACTTCCACACTGTCAGGCAGACCAAGCTGGGTCTTCCAGTCATCGCCAACATACTCGGGATAATTAAGTACAACACTACGTGACAGAATCTCTGTTTTGATTGCAGCAACATTCGCAGGTTCCACAAGCAACTGCAATTTCAGCGGAACCAGTTGGAAGTTATCGAGGTAAATGGCACCGGGATCTGTTGTGGCCGCCTTGGCCTTCACATCGGTACGCATCCAGTTGAATGCAGAATCCAACTCCACGATCTTGGAAATGGTCGTCCATTTGGTGGTGCTCAATTGCACTTTGTCGGAAATCGCGGCATTAACATAGCCACTGCTGCTGCCGGTGGTGCTGGCAATCATATGAATCCAAGCCTCAACAGTTGTCAGCGCAGGTGTGCTTGCACTATAGGGGGCGCTCATTGCGTCAATGGCAATATAATACTGACCGACACCGGCCTGCTGGAAAGCCTTGACAAGTGCATTGATAGCATCCACATTGCCCTGGAAGATGGCCTGATTGCCACCTGCAGAGGTAACCATAGCCGATTTTTTGGCCAACAAAACATTATTGGAATCATTCAGCGGATCCTTCACACCGGAAAGAGTCCAACCCTTCCAACCGGTTGCCCCCTTGTCAAAATTGCCGTTGGTGAGCAGGTTCTTCTTCTCAGCAACCTGAACGGTGATGGTAGCCTTCAAATTCTGGCCGTTGGTTGCACCGGCAGGCAGGGTGACATCACCGGGGATGGAATAATAACCAGTGGTCCGGGTATCCAGGACAGATGTGTCCCAGGTAACAAGTGCCTCTGCCGTCGTGTTATTCGCCAAAGTGACGGTAACCGTTTCGGGCAGACCGAGTTTGTCTTCCCAATCATCACCGAAATAGTCATCGTAATCCTCAACGACAACCAGACCGGTGGGCTTCTCAATTGCCTTGATGTCCGTTGAAGAATCAACAGCCCATACTGTGCCCGGAATGTAGGACAGCAGCATAGCGAATACCATCACCAACGAGGCAATTCTCTTCGTGCAATTCTTTTTCATAAGATGCACTCCTTTCAGTATAAATAAAGGATTCTAATTTTATGATCCCCTGCCCTCTCCGGCAATTGAATGAAACAATGTACCGAAAACAGGGTATCATTCCTGGTACTTCACAGAATATATTAATACTGCACCGGCACAAAGCGACCGGTTTTGCTGCTTTCCATGATGGCTTCCATAACAGAAACCACATGCAGCGCCTGCTCTTTGTTGGCCATGTTGGGACGGCCTTCTTCCATAGCCTGTGCCATCTCGGCAGGACCAAGGCCACGGCTGTTATCGCTGTAGGGAAGATTGTTGGGCAATTCCTCCCACACCGAACCGGAATGGGTTATGCGGACAGGGCCACCAAAGAGATTGGGGTTCGGCAGTGCCATGACGCCCTTTTCGCCATAGAAGCGGAATTGCAGCAGCTCACCTTCGTCATCAACAGTCTCGCCATTGATGGTAAAGGTACCCACCACACCGCTTTCCATACGCAAAATTGCAGTGACCTGAGCCTCATTATTGAAGGCAAATTCCTTGCCAAAGTCCGGCGTACCCTCCACAGTGCCGATACGGATGGGTTTGTTGTTTTCCACAATGGCGCAGACCTCTTTTACGCGACCCAGCAGATAGATCAGTGCGGTCAGGTGGTAAACGCCAAAATCATACAACACACCGCCGCCGGTCATCCGGACGATGGGATATGCGCAGGAAATATAGTCCATATTCCGGTTGATATACACATCGAAACCGGTGATGTTGCCCAAGGTGCCTTCCTGGACGACCTGCTTGCACTTTTGCACAGCGGCACCCATAAAGGTGTCCGGGGCGCTGCCCAGATACAGACCCTTCTCGTTTGCCAGATCGCACAGCTCCTTGGCTTCCTTAACAGCCAGGGACAGCACCTTTTCGGTATAAACATGCTTGCCTGCCAGCAGAGCCTGTTTAATGATGTCAAAATGGGTGGCGGGAGGTGTCAGAACGACCACCATATCAATTTCGGGATCTGCCAAAATCTCATCCATGGTGGCGACGCCGATGCCAAACTGCTCTGCGCGCTTCCGTGCACTCTCCATGTGTAGGGAACAGCAGCACATAACTTCGACATTGGGAAACCGGGTGGTGAGGTTCTGCAGATAGATCTGACTGATGACACCGCATCCAATTATAGCAATCGTTGTTTTTTTCATAACGCACCTCTCAATCCGGCACGACAATACCCTTCAGGAAGCCCTTGGGCTTGTGTTCCAGGTTCTCGAAGGCAGTCTGGATATCGGAGAGCTTGAACTCGTGGCTGACCAGCTCCTTCACGCAGAAGGTGCCCTTGTTCACCAGAGCGATGGCGCGGCGCATATCGTCCATGGGGTTCAGGCAGTGACCGGGGTGGGGAACAAACACATCAAGGCTCTTAGCCACAGCCTTGCGGAAATCGAAGCTGCTGGGGCCGGTTTCGTATGCACTCATGATAATCAGTCTGCCACGGCCAGTGCGCAGCCAATCCTGGCAACCGTCCAGAAGAGCGGGGATGCCGGTGCCTTCCACCACGAAGTCAGCCATATGACCGCCGGTGATTTCACGGATACGCTCCTCCACATTTTCAGTTCTGGAGTTGATGGTGTATGTAGCGCCGAACTTCTTGGCGACTTCCAGCTTGCCGTCGTCGATGTCCACAGCGATCAGGCCCGCCAGCAGATTGCCGTTAAGACCCTGGATGCACCACTGACCCATAGGACCGCAACCCAGCACAACGCCATAGTCACCGGCCTTGGGAGCAACTGCTTCCAGAACGGTGATAATGCACTTCAGAGGCTCGCCCAAAACATACTTGGGATCAACATGATCCTCCAGCTTGACCACGACGCCCTCGTCGCAGGTCAGATACTCAGCAAAAGCACCGGGGCCGTACAGGGCACTGACCTTATCGCCGGGCTTGAAGCGGGTAACATTGCTGCCCACAGCCACAACCACACCGGCGGACTCGTGACCCAGAGGCATGGGATAACCGCCATCGGTGATGTAGCCCTTCCAGTGGTTCAGCTCCCAGTTGCACAGGCCACAGGAAGCTACCTTGATCTGTACCTCATTATCGCCGGGCACTTCCTCCACATCCTGAAATATGAATCTGCCGGGCTCTGTCAAAAAAGCACGCTTAAATTTCATAGGAAAACCTCCATTTTTTTGTTATTATAGATATTCAATATAAGTATTGCACAAATTAAGGCACATGTGTTATAATAATTCCGATAAATATATGGACAAAACAGACATTGGGAGAAAAATATGGAATTATCATACGCAGGACAAAGCGGCACAGTTTTAACCTATAATCCTCCCCACCGTCACGGAGACTGGGAATTGGTCTACAATCTCAAAGGCAGCGGCACGATGATGATCGACGGCGTTCCGTATCCGTTTACTCCGGGCAGCATCATTCTCTGTCCGCCCAACACTGAGCACGCCAAAACCTCCGAGGATTGTTTTGAAGACTGTTATTTGGGCATTTCCGGATGGAATTTGCCGCCCGCAGTTTATGTGGTTGAGGACGACCAGGCAGGCCGAATCGCCCAGCTTTTGCATATTTTGGTTTTAACCTGGTTGGAATCCAAAACCAGCCCTGTTTGCCAGGATCTGATGCGCGCTGTAATCGGGTTGCTGCAACCGGCACTTTCCGGTACGGATGGCAACAAATATGTACAAATGCTACGTCTGCGCATCATCGACCGTTTCACCGATCCGGCCCTTCAAATGCAGGATTTGCAGGACGATATGCCCATCAATCCGGACTATTTGCGTCGACTCTTCCGGCAGGAGCATGGAATGGCCCCCCATGAGTATCTGATCAAGCTTCGGCTGGATCATGCTGCTCACCTGCTGCGCTACGAAGGTGCCAGCGTTTCGGAGGCAGCATTCCGTTCCGGTTTTTACGATCCGCTGTATTTCTCCCGGCTTTTCCGCCGTCAAATGGGAACCCCTCCCTCCCAATGGCGAAACAACATAAAATAATCAGGCCGCAGAATCAGGAATTTAGGCATAGCATACTGAAATCTACGGGCTTTTCATCAAAAGAAAAAATGCAGATACCCAATAGGGTATCTGCATTTTTTGGTGGGCGAGGCGGGACTTGAACCCGCACGTCCGTAATGGACACTAGAACCTGAATCTAGCGAGTCTACCAATTCCACCACTCGCCCAAATTGTTACGGAAGGACTATTGCCCGACCGCTTGGCTATAATACCATGCAGTGCAAAATTTGTCAACACCTTTTTTCCGTTTTTTAAAATTATTTTTTAATCCTTATAATACAGCATGCAGTGGCAGTAACCGGTAAAGTCCGGATCCTCGATTTGCGCCCGAAATTCCGCGCAAATACACTTATTTTCTTCACTTCGCTGCAATCTGCAGGGACAATATCCGCCAGTGCGCTTCAAACCCTCACGAATGGCCGCCACCATCTCTTTATCTTCATTTAATCTGACTGCCATACCTGCACTCCTTTTTCTTTTCAGTATAGCACATTTGTCAACCGAATAAAAAGTTCTTCTCTTTTTTCCTTTCATCTGCTATACTGTTTACAGTAAATTCAGGAGGGTATGCTATGTCCTTTCTTCCCATAAACAAACAAGAAATGCTGGAGCGTGGCTGGGAATGCTGCGATTTCGTGTATATCATCGGGGATGCCTATGTGGACCATCCCTCTTTTGGTCATGCCATTATCAGTCGTATTTTGGAAAGCAACGGCTACACTGTAGGCATTCTCTCCCAACCGGATTGGAAAAATCCCCGCGCTATTGAGGAATTCGGTCGTCCCCGGTTGGGCTTTTTGGTTTCCGGTGGTAACATGGATTCTATGGTCAATCACTATTCCGTTACCAAGCATAAGCGCAAGTCGGATGCATTCACTCCCGGCGGTGTTATGGGTAAGCGTCCTGACTATGCCACCATCGTATACTGCAATCTGATCCGTCAACGGTATAAGGATGTTCCTATTTTGATTGGCGGTATCGAAGCCAGCTTGCGGCGTCTGGGTCATTATGACTACTGGTCTGAGAGCATGAAGCGCTCCATTTTGCTGGATTCTCAGGCAGATCTTCTCATGTATGGCATGGGTGAAAAAAGCATTGTTGAAATCGCCGATGCACTAAATTCCGGTCTGAATGTGAAGGATATCACCTATATTGACGGCACTGTGTTTAAGACCACTGAAGTCGATCAGAGTCTGCCCACCATTACCCTGCCCTCTTTCGACGATTTGAAAGCCAATAAGCGCAAGTATGCTGAATCCTTTAAAATTCAATACAGCAACTGTGATCCCTTTACCGCCAAGCGGCTGGTTGAGCCCTACGGCAAAGAATACGTGGTGCAGAATCCGCCACAGAAGCCCCTGACCCAAAAAGAAATGGATGCAGTTTATGCTCTGCCTTATGAACGCACCTGGCATCCCAGTTATACGAAAGCCGGCGGTGTTCCCGCAATCGAAGAAGTAAAATTCAGCCTAACCAGTTGCCGTGGTTGCTTTGGCGCATGTTCCTTCTGCGCGCTGACATTCCACCAGGGTCGCATCATTCAATCCCGGAGCCACGAATCCATTTTGGATGAGGCGCAGATGATCACTAAGGAAAAAGATTTCAAGGGTTATATCCACGATGTGGGTGGCCCTACCGCCAATTTCCGTGCCCCTGCCTGCGAAAAGCAACTGACCAAGGGTGCTTGCGGCGGACGGCAATGCCTCTTCCCTACTCCTTGTAAAAATATAAAAGCTGATCACTCCGACTATGTATCTTTGTTGCGAAAGCTGCGCAAGTTGGATGGGGTAAAAAAGGTATTTGTACGCAGCGGCATTCGCTTTGATTACCTGCTGGCTGATAAGAAAGATACCTTCTTCAAGGAATTGGTACAGTTCCACATTTCCGGTCAGCTGAAGGTTGCTCCTGAGCATGTATCCGATGCAGTTCTGGACCGCATGGGCAAGCCGAAAAATGCAGTCTACAACAAATTTGTGGACAAGTATTACGCACTAAACAAGCAATATGGAATGAATCAGTTTCTTGTCCCCTATCTCATGTCCAGCCATCCCGGTTCTACCATGAAAGAAGCTGTGGAGCTGGCAGAATATATCCGGGATATGGGCTACAATCCGGAGCAGGTACAGGATTTCTATCCCACGCCTTCCACCTTGTCCACCGTTATGTACTATACCGGCTTGGATCCCCGTACTATGGAAAAAGTGTATGTGCCCACTGATCCCCATGAAAAGGCAATGCAGCGGGCGCTGATTCAGTACCGTAATCCTAAAAACTACTATCTTGTCCGGGAAGCTTTGTTGAAGGCGCATCGGGAAGATCTGATCGGTTCCGGACCTAAGTGTCTGATCCGCGCAATCCCCCCGAAGCCCGGTGGATATACCGCAAAACCGCCTGCAAAGGGTAAGCCTCCCATCAAAAAAACGGCACCGGTACGCAAACCCGCTCCCAAAGCGCCTGCCAAAGGCAGAAAACCTGCAAAAAAACGCTGAAAGACCTTTGTTCTGTTTTCGTGATTGACGCATAGAATGTTCCATACATCTGAAATATGAGGTGGTACTATGGAACAAAATGTCAATCAAATTACAATTTGTGGACAGCTGGTGGATCTTCCTGAATTTTCCCATGAAAATCACGGAAAGCGATTCTATCGTTTCGTGCTTGAAGTTCCACGGCTGTCAGGAAATTCCGATTTTTTACCGGTTGTTGCCGAAGAACGGATCATAGACAGCATTGATCTGTCCGGTGGGGGTATGTTGACTGTTACCGGCCAGATCCGCTCCCACAATACCAGAAGCAACACAGGAAGACATCTGCTGATCTTTATTTTCGCCGCCAGTATTGTGGCTGAAGACGCTACCCCCTGCAACGATGTCATTATTGAAGGTCCCTTGTGTAAGGAACCCATCTATCGGCGTACACCATTGGGGCGAGAGATCTGTGACGCAATGCTTGCAGTAAAGCGTTCCTTCCGACGGGCAGATTATCTGCCCTGCATCTTCTGGGGTCGGACAGCAGAGGAGATCTCCCTTTGCCATACCGGTGACTGCGTCCGTATCATCGGTAGACTCCAAAGCCGCACGTACATCAAGCGAACTGAGGATGGGCAAATAGAACGAACCGCCTATGAGATTTCTGCGTTATCCGCCCAGATACTGGAACAAGAAATGTAAACATACGCATATCAATACGCCTACAGCGGTTGGCAGGATCACTGCCGCCGCTGTTTTTTTATGGCTGCAGGTTTCCTTGCGTATCGTCAGGATCGTCGTGGCACATGGCCAGTGAAACAATGTGAAGATCATGGTGCAAAGCAATGTTTCTGTGGATAAGACTGCGAGCATTGCACTTACATCACTTGTGCCGATTTCCTGCAAACTACCTGCGCCGGTCATGGTCATTATAATGATTGGAATCAAAAGTTCATTTGCCGGCAACGACAACAAAAAGCCCAACAGAATAATGCCGTTCATTCCAAGTAAAATGCCAATAGGATCCAGTAGTTGGCTGAAAATTTGCAGCCATCCCATGTTGCCGAATATCCACAGCAATATACCAGCCGGTGCTGCAACTTTTATAGCACGAACTGCAATGCGCAAGGTTCTGTCTAACAAGGAGCGAATCAATATCTGTCCCACTCGTGGGCGGCGCAGCGGCGGTATTTCCATAAAAAAGTGACTGCACTTGTGCCTGAGTACGGTTTTACTCAAAATACCGGAGGTAACCATTGCTCCAAGCACACCGATTATGACGCAACCGCCCACCGCCAAAGGCGCCCATTTTCCAAATGACAACCCTGCCAATACGATCAAGGTGGGAAACCGCCCGTTGCACGGAATCATGGCATTGGTCAAAATTGCAAGCAAACGCTCACGGGGAGATTGAATGATACGGCAACCGGTCACGCCAACCACATTACATCCAAGACCCATACACATGGTCAGCGCCTGCTTTCCACATCCACCGCATTTGCGCATACCGCCATCTAGCAAAAAAGCCATCCTGGGCAAATATCCTACATCCTCCAGAAAGGAAAAGAGCGGAAAAAATATGGCCATTGGCGGCAACATCACACTCAAGACTCTTGCAGTAGTGGTATATGCGCCATCCAAAATAATACTGCGTAAACCATCCGGCATCCACGCCAACAGTGATTGCAAGAAATAGTACCCTCGATTTAAGAACCTCTCCAGTAATTGCGAGGGAATGTTTGCCCCCCAGACCGTTAACCAGATCAATGTCATTAAAAGTCCCAAAAGAATTGCAACACCCCATGTGCGGCTAACTAAAATGCGATCCACTTTTAGCCGCCACAGTTGTGGCTTCTGCGCCGTATGACATACGCATTGCCGGGCAATATATTCCGCCTGCGCAACAACGTTCTTTTCTAGTTTCAATGAGCCTTCAGCTGTTTGAGGTTGTGTCTGTAAAAGATCCAACAGCCTTTCGATACTTTCTCTTCTGCCAGCCGCCGTCAAAATAACCGGCACGCCAAGCAACTGCGAAAGCTTCTGTTCATCAATACGTAATCCCATGCGTTCTGCTTCATCCATAAGGCTGACACAAAGAATAAAGTTATTGGTCAGTTTCTTAACCTGCAGAGCCAAAATCAAACTTCTTTCCAAGGCTGTCGCATCACATACCGCCACTACCCAATCTGCGTTACCTGCCGTAATATACTCTGCAGCAATGCGTTCTTCTTCGCTGCCGCCACCAAGGGCATAGGTGCCCGGAAGATCCACAAATTCAAATACTGTTTCACCTTTGATTAGACTACCGGTTGCAACACCAACCGTCTTTCCCGGCCAGTTACCGGTGTGCTGCCGCAGACCGGTAAGTGTGTTAAATAATGTACTTTTTCCTACATTGGGATTCCCTGCCAAAGCGACTGTAATCTTCTTCGTTACCAACTTACACGCACCCCTTTCAAATCCCGCATACGCACTGCAATCACCGTACTGCGAAATTCCAGGGCGGCTACACCTTTATCCGGACTTCGATAACGAATGGTTATAACAGTTCCCGGAACCAATCCAAAATCCTGCAGACGCAGTTTCAATTCCTGCCGGCAGCCAATTTCTTGCACAACCGCCGGTATACCAATCGGAAGCCTATCTAAGCTGGTACACATACCCATCCCCCCATTTTCATACCCCATCATATCCCCCTGCTGCGCAAATTGTGCAAAAATCTCTTTTCAATTTCCTGAAAATATGATAGAATCATGGCGATAGGAGTGAAAAAAATGGAACAAAAAGTCAATGCCATTATTGATATACTGAAAGAGCGCTATCCGGATGCTCCATGCGCTTTGCACTATAAAAAAGACTACGAGCTGATGATCTCCGTTCGTCTGGCTGCCCAGTGCACAGATGCCCGTGTGAATCTGATCACCCCTGCTTTATTTGCCGCCTATCCCACACTGGATGCGATGGCAAATGCCGATATTGCCCATGTGGAAGAACTGGTGCATTCCTGCGGTTTTTATAAGCATAAAGCAAGAGATATCGTTCTTGCCTGTCAAATGCTGATCAGAGAATATAACCGCAAGGTTCCCGGTACTATGGAGGAGCTGCTGCGTATCCCCGGAGTTGGTCGAAAAACTGCAAATTTGCTTTTGGGTGATCTGTATGCTGTTCCCGGCAGTGTGGTCTGCGATACCCACTGTATCCGCATTGCCGGTCGGCTTGGTCTAACAGACGGCACAAAAGATCCGGAAAAATGCGAACAACAACTGCGCAAAATTTTGCCGCCGGAAGAAAGCTCCGATTTCTGCCATCGAATTGTCTTGTTCGGCCGTGAAGTCTGCACCGCCCGCAGCCCCAAATGTTCAGAGTGCCCCCTAAGTATTTGGTGTAAAGAGGTCGGTGGAATAAGATAACCGTAATTTATCCCCCTTGTCCGCATAAAGTGTGGACAAGGGGGGATTTTCTTTGGCCAGAAAAATACCGATATTTTACAGTGCATTGCTGTTGACCGGAGTAAACCTTCTGCTGCGGTTTGTGGGAACATCCTTTCAGGTATATCTGTCCGGTCGCATTGGTGCGGAAGGTATTGGGCTTTTGCAGCTTGTACTAAGCGTAGGTGCGATGGCAATGGTTGCAGGTATGGCAGGTATTCGCACCGCAACTATGTATCTGACAGCAGAGGAAATTGGGAGAAAACATCCCAATCATGTGATTTGGGTGCTCTCCGGATGTACAAAATACAGTCTGATTGCCAGCAGCTCAGTAGCGCTGCTTATATATAATTTTGCACCTCAAATTGCATTGCGCTGGATCGGGCACCCAGAGATTGTGGACTCTATTCGGCTGTATGCCGCGTTTCTGCCCGTAAGTTGCCTTTGTGGAGTAATGGTGGGTTATTTTACCGGAGCCAATCGCATTGGCATATTGGCTGCAGTTGAGGTCGCTGAGCAGCTTTGCTCCATCGTATGCACGATCTTGTTTCTTTCACTATGGGATAATACCCCCGCCCATGCTTGTCAAGCTGTCATTCTTGGAAGTGCAATGGGTACTGTGCTGACATTGGTAAGTTTGGTCATTCTCCGTCTTTTGGAGCGCGCATCCACCTCGTCCCGGATTCCCGTGGCTCCGCATTTGCGGCAAACCGCCATTCCATTGGCGCTTGCAGACAATCTGCGCACCGGAATCTCCACTGTAGAAAATCTTATGGTTCCCAAGCGACTTGCTCTTTATGCAGGCACAGTTTCTCCTCTGGCTGCATTCGGCACAGTATGCGGCATGGTCTTCCCGATCCTCACATTTCCCATGGCAATTTTATTCGGACTGACAGAACTGCTTATTCCAGAGCTCGCAAGATGCAATGCTGCTGGCAGCCACCAGCGCATTGCGTACTTGGGCAAACAAAGCTTGCATGTTGCTTTGCTGTTTGGCGTGTTTTGCAGTTGCATCCTCTATTTGGCCGCGCCGACCCTCTGCATGGCGCTCTACGGCAGTGCAGATGCCGGAAGATATCTTCGTTGGTTCGCTCCTCTGGCGGTAATGCTTTACTGTGATACTGTCACAGATGCTATGATTAAGGGACTTGGCGAGCAAAAGGCCTCTGTCCGCTATAATATCTGCACCAATTCTATGGATGTGGCACTTTTATATCTGTTATTGCCTAAGCTGGGGATAACCGGTTATTTTATCAGCTTTACCATCACGCATATCATCAACTTTTTACTTAGTCTTCGCAGGCTATTGAAAATTACCGGCATTATGATCCACATCAGTATACCGCTGCGTGCGCTTTTCGCTGCATGTCTTGCAGTGTTTGTTGCCGGATTTGTCACATCTCCGATTATGCAGTGCGTTTCGTGCAGCATTGTTCTCTTGTGTCTGCTGTATCTTAGTGGTGTCATCAGTAATAGCGATGGTGTTTGGCTTTTGCAGCTATTAAAAATAAAAGACAGACCTAATTAACAGGTCTGTCTTTTTTATTACATTTCTTTCAGAACTTCCAAAAGGAATTCCCAGGTCCGCTTTGTGGATGCAATATTGAGTTTTTCTCTGCTGGTATGGATATCCTGCATATCCGGTCCAATGGAAACACAATCCAATCCCGGTAATTTCTCGCTGAGCAAGCCGCACTCCAGACCTGCGTGAATAGCAACTACTTCCGGTTTCTTGCCAAACATTCGCTCAAAAGTACTGATCATAGTTTCACGCAAAGTGGAATCCTTTTTGAACTCCCAGGCAGGATAGTCCCCCATCTCTGTGGTCGTACCTTCGTAGAACGCTGCCAATTCCTGCAGGCGCTTCAAAAGCTCCCGTTTTTCCTGATTGACACTGCTGCGCACAGCAAAAGTCAGGGTCAGTTCCTCATCCAGATTCATGACACCGAGATTCAGACTGGTCTGCACCAGACCAGCAATATCTGCACTCATGGATTGTACACCATTGGGCGCGGCATTCAAAAGAGCGATCACCTTTGCCGTGCACTCTGTGGTAAGCGCGTTGCCGCCTAAGGCATCCACATTATCACCACGAACAACGGCATCCGGCTCGTCAAATTTTTCCCGGATCTCCGCTTGCAGCTGTTCTGCAATATCGTTGAGTCGTTCAACATGGATACCCAAAGGAATCAAGGTTGCCTCACAAGTCCGGGGAATGGCATTATCCTTAGCACCACCCTGAAGTTTTGTAATGCAAAGGGGCATAATTTTCTGGATGCGTCCCAGAAATTCCCCCATAACCTTATTGGCATTGGCCAAATTCTTATGGATCTCCACACCGGAATGACCGCCACGCAGACCTTCTACTGTCAGCTTAACACAAGGTCCATAAACAACGCGTCTTTGTACCGGCATGTGGATCACGCTTCGTGAACCACCGGCGCAGGAAACGGTAAATACGCCTTCATCCTCGGAGTCCAGGTTAATCATTGTACGGCCTTGGAAACGGCTGAGCTCCACGCCTGCAGCGCCTTCCATACCGATTTCCTCATCCACGGTGATAATGATCTCCAATGGAGGATGGGGAATGGTTTTATCTGCCAGCAGTGCCAGAATGTAAGCGACAGCAATGCCGTTGTCGCCACCCAAAGTTGTACCATTGGCAAAAATCCATGCATCATCATGGGAAATATCCAAGCCATCGGTATCCATATTGATGGGGCAATCTGCATCTTTTTCGCATACCATATCCATATGACCTTGCAAGATCACAGGTGCATGGTCTTCCAGGCCGCAGGTACCCTGCTGGTACATCACCACATTATTCAGTTCATCCTGCTCATAACGGATCCCCTGCTCCTTCGCAAAGGAAACCAAATAATCGCTGATGAACTTAGTGTTACGGGATCCATGGGGAATAGAACAGATCTTTTCAAAATAGCCAAATACAGATGCAGGCTCCAAACCTGCCAGCTTTACAGCGTTCATATCCAACACTCCTTAAACATTTTCCTACATACTAGCATAAAACGCCCTTTTTGTCCATAAAAAAACCACAGGGTCTCCCCTGTGGTTTTATTTACAGACAATTAGCCAAAGAAGCTCAGAGACAGAGTCAGCAGAACCCAAATCAGCGCAATCCACTTGGTAGCAGATGCCAACATCTTGTCCAGGCTACCGTTCTTATTCTTATTCAGGTAAGTATCCTGGCTGCCACCGGCAATCGCACCGGACAGACCTGCTTCCTTACCGGACTGAAACAGAACCACGAGGATCAGCGCAACGCTGGAAATAACCTCAAGAATTGTCAAAGTAATTTCAAGTGCTTTCATTTTTTAACCTCCCTCCACGGGTGTGCTACATAATCTGTGACATTATAGCATGCATTTTCGCAAAATGCAAGTATTTTTCTGGAATTTATTTCTGTACCCAGTTTCCGGAGGCCAGACAGTTGAGATAGCTCTCAATAAAGGGATCCAAAGCGCCATCCATAACAGCATTGACATTGGATGTTTCACAGCCGGTACGGGTATCCTTGACCAAAGTATAGGGCATGAACACATAGTTACGGATCTGGCTGCCCCATTCGATCTTCTGCTGAACGCCCTTGATATCGGCAATGGTAGCCAAATGCTCACGTTCGCGAATCTCAACCAGCTTGCTTCGCAGCATGCGTAAACAGGTTTCCTTGTTCTGGAACTGGCTACGCTCGGTCTGGCAGGAAACCACGATACCTGTTGCCTTGTGGATCAAACGGACAGCAGAGGATGTCTTGTTGATGTGCTGACCACCTGCACCGGAGGAACGGAATACCTGCATTTCGTAGTCTTCAGCCTTGATCTCAAAGTCCTCGGAGTCATCCTCAATTTCAGGAATGACCTCAATTGCGGAGAAAGAGGTCTGGCGACGGGCATTGGCATCAAAGGGAGAAACGCGCACCAAACGCTGCACACCGCTCTCACCCTTCAGGAAGCCATAAGCATTTTCGCCTTCAACAACAATGGATGCAGACTTCAGGCCGGCTTCATCGCCTTCCTGATAGTCCATGATCTTATAGGTGAAGCCGCTACGTTCTGCCCAGCGGGTGTACATACGGTACAGCATCTGGCACCAGTCCTGTGCCTCAGTGCCGCCAGCGCCGGCCTGGAAGCTCATCAGGGCATTGTTCTTGTCATACTTGCCGGTAAGCAGGGTTTCCAGACGGCAAGCTTCCATATCCTTAGCAAGGATCTCGAAGCCTTCCTTCAGTTCCGGAAGCATGGAATCGTCGTCTTCCTCCGCAGCCATTTCGCAAATGGTGATCATATCCTCCCAGGAGGACACCATTTTCTCATAGCGCTCGATCTTCATTTCTGCATGCTTGATCTTCACAACAATCTTCTGGCTCTTTTCGGGATCATCCCAGAAACCGGGTGCTTCCTGCATAGCATGCAGACGCTCCAGTTCATTTTTCAGACCCTCCAGATTCAGAGAATCTGCAAGACCGTCCAACGCAGGACGGAGGTCATTCAGTTTTTGTTTATAGCTGTCAAATTCAATATTCATGGATGCACACTCACTTCCAATAGTTTTCCATTTTATGGCACCCCAGAGAGGACTCTAACCTCCGACCTTCCGCTTAGGAGGCGGACGCTCTATACAACTGAGCTACTAGGGCATATTCTATGCTATTGTAACGGAATTTGCAATTTCTGTCAAGACTGTTGCCTAAAATCACACCTATTGAATTCTCATTCAACTTATGCTAAACTGAGTATAAATAAGGAGGCGAATTTAATGGAATTTCAAAGATTATGCCCGGTTTGGGATAAGCTGACTCCTGAACAACAACAAATAATCTCCTCCACCATCGTACCCAAAACCCTGGACAAAGGTGCTGTGTTACATGATGGCTCTGCGGACTGTGCTGGTCTTGTATTGATCAAAAGCGGTCAGCTCCGGGCTTATATTTTGTCCGAGGATGGACGGGAAATTACACTTTATCGTCTGCTGGATCAGGATATTTGTCTGTTTTCTGCTTCTTGCGTTATGCGCAGTGTGCAATTTGAGATTATGATTTCCGCTGAAAAGGAATCTGAGGTTTATATCCTTCCTCCCTACATATTCAAGCGGATCATGGAAGAGTCCGCCCCCGTGGCGAATTATGTCAATGAATTGATGGCCACCCGCTTTTCCGAGGTAATGTGGCTCATCGAGCAGATCATGTGGAAAAGTGTCGACAAACGACTGGCCGGTTTTCTTTTGGAAGAGTCCTCTCTGGAAGACTCGGATGTGCTGAAACTGACCCACGAAGCCATTGCCAATCACATGGGTACAGCCCGTGAGGTGGTTACGCGGATGCTCCGCTATTTCCAAAACGAAGGCTATGTCAAGCTTACCCGAGGAACTGTTGAAATTTCCAACCGGGAAGGAATTGAGCTTTTGGCTGAATAAGGATCTATGCCATTGTGCACATTTGCGCAATGGCATTTTCTTATAGTTGCAAAAATGCGCATCGAGTGATATAATACTAAAAAATATGTCAATTGGAGAGAACCCCTATGACCAATCTGTTTTTTCAATTTCCTGCTTTAAGTGTTGTTGCAAACGATACTGCACTGCAGCAGGCGCTTCGTTCAGCTGTGCTTATTCTGGCCATACTGCTGGGTCTGCTTGTAGTCATTGCGGCAGTTTTAGAGGTATTTCGTGCCAACAGCCGCCAGCGCGCCCAACGTCAGTTACTTCGCACACTGACAATTCCCGTGTATTTTGTAGCTGTAGTGGTATTGGCATTCACCATCCTCTGCGGTGTGCGTATCAACAAACTGGATAGCATTCAAATGGAACAGCCGTCTTCCTCATCTGATGTAGTTGGCTCCTCTCCCACCAGTACACCTCCCACTTTCAGCACATCCCCTGCCCCCACGCAGCCCCCTGCACCTACTGTACCCACATTTCCCTACGCCCCCCACAGCACTGACAAATCCAATCCCGCTAACTGGAACATCAATTGGGAAATCAATGTGAACGGTTCTTTTGTCAGCAGCTATCAGCGTCCGGAAAGCATTTCTTTTGGTTCTGGTGATTCCTATTTTGCACTGCCCGGTGTTTCAGGATTCCGTGGCAATAACTATCGTAACAGCGCCACCTATGGCACAGTCAATGTAAGCAACAAAAAGCTGACTAAGGTTTGGGAAATGCAGATCTCTGCTCTGCCCAAGGCTAGCTCCGGTTCCTGGACCGGCGCAGGCTGGACCGGTCAGCCTCTGGTCGTCCAGTGGGATGAAGAAACCAAGGCGATCATGAATCTTTACCCTGCCAAGAAGGCCAAAGCAAATCTGGTAGAGGTCATTTACGCTACCTTAGACGGCAACATTTACTTCTACGATCTGGAAACCGGTGATTACACCCGTGATCCTCTTTACATTGGTATGGCATTTAAGGGTGCAGGTGCGCTGGATCCCCGTGGCTATCCCATTATGTACGTCGGTTCCGGTGACCGTACCCGTGAAGGCAAAGAACCCCGAATGTTTATTATCAGCTTGATCGACTGCTCCATCATGTATGAATACGGTCATGTAAAGGAATTCAACATTCGTTCCTGGCGGGCATTTGATGCATCTCCCCTGGTGGATGCCGAAACTGATACTTTGATCTGGCCTGGCGAAAACGGACTGTTGTACACCATCAAGCTGAACACTTCCTACGATAAGGCAGCCGGCACACTCTCCATCAATCCTGACAAGCCGGTATTCAACCGGTATATGACCAGCCTGAACACATCCCCCAGCAATGATTTGGGAATGGAAAACAGCCCCATCATCGTGGAGAACTATCTGTATGTTGGTGACAACCGCGGAACCTATTTCTGCGTGGATATCAACACCATGGAGCTGGTTTGGGCACAAGAGATCCGAGATGACCAGAACGCTACTGCTATTTTCGAGTGGGGCGACGACGGTCAGGGATATATTTATCTGGGAACATCTATGGAGCATTCCGACGGCACTTGCTATATGTACAAGCTCAATGCTTTAACGGGCGAGATCGTCTGGGAAGTTTCTTGGGACAACATCGTTTACAACAAAAATGTATCCGGCGGTATTCTCTCTACCCCCCTACTGGGTCAAAAGGGTACGGATTTTGAGGGTATGATCTTCTTCCATGTTGCCAAGTCTCCCAGCGAATATGAAGGCACGCTCATGGCTCTGGACACCGATACCGGTAATGTCATCTGGAAAAAGAACATGAAATATTGCTGGAGTTCTCCGGTAGCTGTCTACTCCGAAAGCGGCAAGGGTTACATGATCCTCTGTGACTCCGTTGGCAACGCCATGTTGATCGACGGCAAGACCGGAACAACTTTGGATACCATCGGTCTGGGCAGCAATATTGAAGCTTCCCCCGTTGTGTTCAACAACATGCTTGTTGTGGGCACTCGCGGGCAAAAGGTATTTGGTATTAAGATCAGTTAACGGATAACCGGCTGCAGTAATTGCAGCCGGTTTTTGCTTGCAGTGCAGCATTGTCTGTGGTATAATATTTAAAAAGGAGGTGCAATATGGATATGGTATTGCTTACCGCCCTTGGAGTTGGCGGTGCAACGGTATTTGGATCAATAATTGGCTTTATTTTCAAAAATATTTCTCACAAATTCAGTGATATTGTCCTGGCTTTTGCCGCAGGTGTCATGCTGGCTGCATCCGTACTGGGTCTGATTCTTCCATCTGTGGAATACGGAGGTCAGTTTGGACTTTTGATTACTGTGGCTGGTATTTTTACCGGTGCCCTATGCCTGAATCTTATTGACAAGGCGGTTCCTCATTTACACAAGCTTGCAGGCGCAGATCCGGAAGCACATCAGGGTAATGCTGATTTAAGCAAAGTTTTGCTGTTTGTAACTGCTATCGCTATCCATAATTTACCGGAAGGCATTGCCGCCGGTGTTAGTTTTGGCTCGGATAATAACAGTGAAGCCCTCATTATTGCAGGCGGTATTGCTTTGCAAAACATTCCTGAGGGCATGGTTATCATCGGACCCATGCTCGCTGCTGGTATCACGCCCAAGCGAACATTGTTATGTGCTATGGCCACCGGACTTGTGGAAGTAGTCGGAACGCTTCTTGGCTATTTCGCAGTGTCTGTTGCCTCTGCAATTCTGCCCTTTGCTCTGGCCTTTGCAGGCGGTACAATGCTCTATGTGATCAGTGACGAAATGATCCCGGAAACCCATGCCCACGGGGAACAAAGAGGCGCAACCTATGCCCTTTTGGTTGGTTTTTGTGTAATGTTGATTTCTGATGTACTTTTAGGATAAATTTTCAAAAATAATGCTTGACAACCTCGAAATTCTATGCTAGAATGCATCTGTTGCCAAAGACAGCAGGTGCTGCAAAGCGTAAGTCCTGCCGAGGTGCGTCTAACATTTTCGATTGTTTGCGTGTCTTTCTGTCTTCTGGCAGGAAGACACTTTTTTATTTTCGGAGGTGAAAATACAATGCCCAACGCAAAGGTTCTCGAGTCCAAGAAAGCCGTTGTTGAAGCCCTGGAAAGCAAGATCAAGGAAGCTACTTCCGTTGTCTTTGTTGACTATAAGGGTATCACGGTTGCTCAGGACACCGAGCTGCGTAAGCAGTTCCGTGAAGCTGGTGTTGAGTACTCTGTTGTCAAGAACACCCTGACTAACTTCGCAACCAAGAACATTGGTTACGATTTCAGCGCAGTTCTGAACGGTACTACCGCTATGGCTTCCACCACCGGCGACCCCATCGCCCCTGCTCGTATCGTATGCGAGTTCGCTAAGAAGAACAAGGGTATCAACCTGTCCATTAAGGGTGGCGTTGTTGAGGGTTCTGTTCTGTCCGCTGCCGATTTGAACGGCTTTGGCGAACTGCCCAGCAAGAATGCTCTGGTTGCATCCGTCCTTGGTACCTTCCTGGCACCTATCTCCAGCCTTGCTTTTGTCCTGGATCAGGTTCGTATCCAGAAGGAAGGCGGCGCTCCTGCTGCAGAACCAGAAGCATAATCGCGTAAACCTACACACTTAAATCAAACACAAACATTTTAGGAGGATTATTATCATGGCTAGTGAAAAAGTCACTGCTCTCGTTGAGGAAGTTAAGGGTCTGACCGTTCTGGAACTGTCCGAGCTGGTTCACACTCTGGAAGAAGTTTTCGGCGTTTCCGCCGCTGCTGCTGCTGTTGCTGCTCCCGCTGCTGGCGGTGCTGCTGAGGCTGCTGAAGAGAAGACCGAGTTCGACGTCATTCTGAAGTCTGCCGGCGCTTCCAAGCTGAACGTCATCAAGGTCGTTCGTGCTGCTACCGGCCTGGGCCTGAAGGAAGCTAAGGAGAAGGTCGACAACTGCCCCAGCACTCTGAAGGAAGCTATTTCCAAGGAAGATGCAGAGAAGCTGGTTGCCGAGCTGAAGGAAGCTGGCGCCGAGGCAGAGATGAAGTAATTTTACTTCTCTTAAAAAGACAGACAGCCACCAGCAATGGTGGCTGTTTCTGCATCTTAACACATTTTTCAGGAGGTACTTATGGACACTATTGTCGAGCTGTTTCAATCTATGGGTATTGATTTTGATACCTTTTGGAAAGCAGCGCTAATATTCCTGATTGGAACAATACTGCTAAGTGTATTTGGTAGATTTGTGTTTGGTAAGCGTTCTACACTCAACCACGCAGTTTCTTCCGCTATTGGCATTCTGTTTATCTACGCCCTGACCATTGTTCTGGGCAGTACAGACAATGCGCTTCGTCAGTTGATAACTCCCCTGCCCTTTGTCTCCATCGGTGATGGGCAGATGGTTTTATTCTC
>JAZRRL010000052.1:0-30327 GCA_045650665.1 Faecousia sp.
CCGTTTTCATAGGTGTGAACGCCGGTAGCTGCGGTGTCGTTGCCTACATAGTTGTCGCCGCACTCGCAGGTGTAAGTGGTGTAACCGGGGTTGACACAAGTGGGAGCAGTTACAACTTCTTCGTACTTATGCTCGCCGGTAGGCTCTGTCTTAATATTCTCACGGGAGAGCTCCATTTTACAGCCAGAGCAGTAAACAACGCTGTCGTAGGAACCGCCAGCAACGCAGGTAGCGGGAACTTCGTTCTCGATGACTGACTTAGCAGCAGCGTGACCTGTAGCTGCGACTGTTTCTGTATAGCTATCGCCACAACCAAAACAAGTATAGGTAATAATGCCAGGTTGTGTACAGCTGGGAGATGTTGTAATCTCACCGAAATTGTAAATATGACCGGCAGGATTTCCTTCCGTAACACCACAAAGCACACAAGTCTGAGGTGTATCGCAGGTAGCGTTCAGCCATGCATGCTGAGACAGCTTATCCTTTGCAAGCGGTGCATTGCTATCGCCAATCTGGATCTGATCCCACTGTGCAGCTGTGCCGCAGTACTGAATTTGTGCCAGCTTACTGCAGGAATAGAATGCCATGTAATCGATATTTGTCACTGTTGCAGGCATTTTCAATGTTGTCAGTGCTCTACATGTTGCGAAAGCACTTTCACCAATTCGGGTAACACCTTCTGCGATCGTAATCGTTGTCAGGTTAGAACATTGACGGAATGCGTAGGTGCCGATGGTGGTAACACCGCGTTCAATAACCACACTCTTAATCGACGTGCGCAATGCATTCCAAGGAGCCTTACCTGCTGCGAAATCAGGCATTGCACCGGTACCGGAAATAACTATTGTACCACTGGAACTCAGTTCCCAGGTGAGATTATCATTCTCGCCCATGTAACCAAATGTCTTGCCGCACTTTGTACAAGTACCGCCAGAGGTACCCACATGCTTGTGACCATCTGCGGTCGCATTACATCTGGTGCAGGACTTAGGAGCATCACATGTAGCATCGACCCAGTTATGACCCAGTGCTTCCCCTTCTGTAAGATTACAGAGTTTGCAGGTCTTGCAAGTAGTACATGTTACCTCGGCCCAATCGTGGTAGTGCTGACCGCTGATTGTGATCTGGTGCTCACCTGCAGGAACGGTCATTGTCAAAACGCCGTCAGCGTAGCTGGACTGAATTGCATTGCCGTCAATAGCCGCTGCAAAGGCTGCATTCATACCCAGGTAAATGGACACGGTCCGCACAGCATCTGCCTTAGTAGAAACATATACAACGGGATCCAGCTCATTGAAATCTTTATGGGCTGCAACGCCATCTACGGGTGCCTTTGCCATTGTGAAATCAACTGCAACACTGACCGAGCCATCTGCGTTCATCAATACCTGGTCACCGTATTTCAGTGTAGTGGCATCTGTGGCAGCGTAGCCTTCGGTAATGTCTGTGCCATTCAAGCCCAAAATAGATGCTTGCTGACCATTGGTGGTCAGATTTCCTGCTGCAATAACGCCATTGCCGCGATTGAACAGCACAATATCGCTCAACGCGGTATGGTAGCTGATCTTTGCACCAAGGAGGTTTTCATTGTCATAGGACTCAAGAACCTTCACGGGTGCTTCTCCCATGGATGCATCTGCCTTATGCAGGCTGATGCTGTGACATGCCAACATTGCACCATTAGGCGCAGAACCGGATTGCAGAATCCGCAGTACATGTTCACCGGCAGTCAATGTCTGCTTACCAATATCGATGGTATAGATACCTTCCGGACCATAAGGTCTTTCACCGGTAACAAGAGATTTACTATCGTCAATGTACACGTTCCAGGGCACATCTGCTACCATGGTCTGTCCTACATCGACAGTAACATAGTATTCACCGCTTTCCGGCACGTTGAAGGTGAAATAAATACCGTCACTGGCAGACACGGAATGGAACAAAACCATTTCCTTAGAGGCAACAGTTCCACGCTCAAAGGATGTAGTCTTGGGATAGCGCAGGGAAATCTTATCGGCATCCATCAGGTCTACAAAATTTGTAGTAATCTGTGTCTGTGTACCACTCTGAACAGACAGAATATTCATAAACTGATAGTTCTTTGCAGCTGTACTGTTTTCCATTAAAAGTGTAGGACCGTAATCCTTATACATCACTTCTTTGGAGGTAAGCTGCTGTCCGACAAAATAGGAGTGTAATGTGCATCCGTATTTGGACAAGGTCAAGCGATTACCGGTAGTGGCCTGCCCTGCTGTAACGGCTTTACCGTCGATCTCCAATCGATCCCAACCATCGGTATAGAAATTCCAGCCAAAGTTGCGTGCCTTATTTGAATCCAGGTCATCAATAACGATGTAGTAAGGCTGGCTGTCATGGTTGAGCATAATAACATGTCGGTCAAACTTATTGAGTACCGCCTGCTTATCTTCCATGCCGTAGGCATCCGGTGCGCTACCGATCATATAACCATAAACATGGGTATTGAATACCTGCTCCAAAGAACCTTGTCCCTTACGAACCTGAGGCTTGCCATCAACAAAAATGGTAGAGTTGGTATATTTCAACTGCCAGGTGGTCAAATCTGTGTAAGCATTATCCTTATACTCCGTATCGGAGAGCATCCAATGACGGTTAAATGCCAAAAGAATCGAGTTTTGATCGAAATGGTTATGTTCCTTCTGGGTGTTATTTGCATTGATAACCAGCAAGGAATCCAATGTACCCCAGCCAGTACGCAATGCGCCCTGACCGTGAGAACCCAGGAATGTCACATTACCTTCACGGTCATCCGGAATTTCCAATTCATCAATTTTCATATCCGTATGCCAGATCAAACGATCATAAGCACTGGAAAGAGCGCCGCCAACTGCCAGGTAGTAAGTAGCCAGCTTATTTCCCTTCTGGCTGAAAACAGCCATGGAGTAGGGATAATAAGTAGATTTAAACTGGGAGTCAGAATAAGCGGGCAATGTAGCATTGACAGGTTCGAAGAAACCCAGCACGCGCTTTTCCAGTTCATCCATGTAGGGATGATCAAAGGGACCTTCGTAACCGGTCACGCGCTGCAGACTATAAAGGCTCATGACAATATCATCGATTGCCAGGGAGTCATACATATGACCCTCATTGACGCCGGATTTCAAGTTGAAGTCCAAACGCCAATTGACGTAGGTTATACCCATGTCAAGATATTTCTTCAGCTGATCGATGTTATCCTCACGCATGATCAGGCAGGAAGCAAGCAGCAAACCGGTAGCATGGTCCATATCCCGGTCCTTGAGCATTCGAGGCATACAGTCATGGTACATGGCCTCCAGACCCTTTTCGATAATCTGCTCTTCCATTTTGGCAAGTTCAGCTGCGCTAAACAGGTCATGACACATATCATAAGCCATCATAACGCAATCCAGAATATAACCGGAGGACTGGCTGGACAATTCCTTATTGCCTTCCTGCACAACAGTCTGATAGTAACCTACCCAATATTTCCAGTTGCACATATCCAGTGCATACTGCTTGGCACGATTACCATACTCCACCTTGCCGGTAAGTGCATACGCAAGTGCCAGTGTTTCCATACGGCTAACCATATACTGGCCAAAGGATGTCATGTAAGGATATGAGCTGTAGCCTTCGGGCGGAGTTTCAAACTCTACACGGCAGGTAGGATCCTCCAGGACGGGATACACCTCATATGTAATAGTAATATTACTCTTATAGGTAATGGAAAAAGCTTCTTCAGCCAAATATTTGTCTGCATCAGCGATCAGGGAACTCAAAGCCGCAGCACCGGAATATCCATAGGCGCTAATCTCTGTGGATTGGCTGAATGCTTTGATCCGTTCAAGACCGGCCTTGTCGAAACTCAGTCTGGGGTAATCACTATAAACCAATTCCCATTTTCCATCAAAGGGTTCCGGAGCATATTCTGCGTAGCCAACTGCTTCAAAGGACAGATTGTCAAACAGAACTGTACCCTTACCACCGCCGGAAACCAGCAGAATCTGTGCATAGAGGGTATCATCCGGGGCTGTGCCAACCAAATCGCAATAGTTCCACTCGCCGGTAGCAGATGTGTTGACATAGAATGTAGCATTATTCACGCCGTACTTGTCATAGTACTTGATGTACATCTGGAAGCCGGATCCGCCCACATAATCTTCCATTGCATAACCGCTGAGCCGATAGGTAACACCGGCCTCAACCGGGAACGTAGCAGAGCGCACACCATTACTGCTGTCAATACTTGCAGGAACGCTCAGTTTCAACGCATAGTCGCCATGGAATACATTTGTGGATTCCTCAGCAGTTGCGCCGTCCCGCTTGACGATACTATGTACAGAATAAGCGCCCCACTTTGTCCAGTTCAAGGGCATGTTGTTGGCATCCAATTCCTCAAAATCGGGATTGCGCAAAACACCGATCTCGCCGGGAATCTTCAATTCAGCAAGGCCCTCTACAAACAGAACGTTGTCAAAATTGTAGAAACGGTCATCGCCGCTATCCAATGCAACGATCCAAATTCGGGCATGGGTTGCACCCTCCGGTGCAACGGAACCGGAAACAGCCAGCTGTAGCCAACCATCTTCACTGACATCAATATGATTGGACTTACCCAATGAGTTATTGTTGTCGTCACGCATATATTCGCTATAGGTAGCCTCTAGACTGGAATAATACTGAATCAGCATCTGAATCTGGCCGTTACCACGTGCCTCAGCGCTGACAGAATAGGTCTCGCCAGGTATAACAGCAATAGGTTCAGACCACATTAAAACATAAGACTTTCCGAAAACTCTTGCAGCATAGCCATGCTCTTCACCTACATAGTCAACTGCGTAAAGAGAAGACTTGCCGGAGTTGGTATTCCACTTAGCAATGGGAGAATAATTTTCAATCGCTCTTGTTTCAAAATCACTATTGCTCAGGAGATTGCTGCCCACAGTCAGCGAGTAATCTCTTGCAATGCTGACATTATCAAACCACACAGGTGCAGTACCGGCAGCAGTAGTAGAAAGCTGGATAGATGCAGCAGTTGCGCCACTGGGTGCATTAAAAGACTGGGACAGCGTCTGCCAGGAATTTGCAGCAGAGAATGTAATTACATTGCTGCTGAGTAACGCATTGGCAGAATTGTACCACAAGACAGTAATCTGTCCTCCGGCACCATAGGCCATTGCCGAAACCTTATACTTCTGCCCTGCACTAATCGCCACCTTATCGCTTTCAGAAGCAGTCACTGCAGCAGCATCGGAATCGTTGAGCTTCAAGGACCAGCTTCCCTCATAGGTCTGCTCATCGGACTGCACAACGCCATCCATAACAGTCCAATTGGGAATGGTATAATCCTCAAAATCAGGATTCATTCCTTCAATCAAATTCTTTGTCGTGCTTTTTTCAGCAGGTGCATCTGTTTGCGCAGCTGCTGCCTTCGGGAAGGGCACACCGCCCACCAATCCGATAGCCAGCGCCAAAAGCAAACATAGAGCAGTCGCGCGCTTTAAATACTGATTCATACATTCTCCTCCAAAGATAGAATATTCATTTCCTGCAAAGTTTTTATGTGCATACAATACCAAATATATTATACTCCGTTTTAAATGTAAGTTCAATTAACAATATTACCATTTTTATCGTTTTAGATGTACAAAACTTAACTATAATTTTGTACATATTGCATAATAAAATGCAAAAACACCCGCTATGCCTGCGGGTGTTTTTAATATCGAAAAAAGTTTATTCTACGGGATTCGGTGAATCATCAAAAGTCACCAGCGAATCCACTGTCATAGCAACCGTTTGCTCGTTATAGTTACCGCTGAGAGTAATCTTGCTTTCTAGCTGCATCAATTTTCCTTCTGCAAAGGTTACGGTAATCTGTTGTGTTGCAGAGATTACCTCAATGCCACTGATATAGGCAGAGGTATCGGGTCTTTCGCTTGTCAGTAAATAAGAGCCGTTTTCCAGCTTTTCAATGTTTGTGAAAACAGCAGGATTATACTGTGCAAAATCCATAAGGCTATCGACGTAGGCTTTCGCTTCTGCTTCCGTTTGGGCTACCTGATATGTCTGATCGCCGTTGACCACCGTCTGCTCCCCTGTCTGATAACTGACATGGAATATCTGTCCGTCGGTGTCTGCAACAATTTGATAATTATAAGCACCGTTTTCCCGGCCGTATTTTACAATATCGGTTTCTTTGGATATCCGATCCTGCCCCTGCATGTTCTCCGTAATGTTGATCTGTAGCGTAAATTTACCGGCAGGCGCATCCTTTCTTACATTCAATGCTGCTGCTATAGCATCCAGCACTCGAATATCATCCACCTCAACATATTCTTCCTGCTTGATCTTGGCCGGATCAAATGTGGCTGCATTGTGATTGGAATACTCTGTAACAATGGAGAATCCAGGCATTGGCTGGCCTTCCATCGGTGTAAAGGTAAAGGCAATCTCCATCTTTTCAACCAGGAAAGCTTCATTGGCCGTCAGCGTAACTTGCATATCCGCAATGGGAGCGCCCAGCATATCATAGGAAAGTCCTAACGTCTGCAAAACCTTATCGATGGTCTTTTTGGTATATCCCTGGAACTTCAAATTCCAGGACTTCTTCTCTGCCTTGGAAAACTCTCCACGGGTACAATCGGCAATATTGATTTGATCCACCAATTCTCCAATTTGTGTCAAATCATACTGATCATGGGTCATGGATGAGCAGAATTTCTGCTCATACTGGCCATCACTGGTGGCAAGATACATCTTGCCTTCGTAATAAGCCTCCATTCTTTTGGTGATCTGCTCAGTAGAATGCTCTGCACAGTTCAGGATGTTGGTTTGCTCCGTATAATGTACATCCTTTGTAGTCAAAACATAGACACTGTCACTGAGCTGACACTGATACCCTTTTTCATAATAAACTACCAAAGTAGTTCTGGTCATCTCCACAGACTCCAGCGCATTCATGGTCTGATCGATTCTTTCCCACAAAGCAGCTGCACTTTCAGGGGTATAGGGCTTTTCATCCTCCTTACTGCATGCGGCAATAGAGAAGGTCAATAGTATAGCTAAAAGCAGCACAAACATAGAACGAATGGTTCTGCGCATAGTGGTAACCTCCTATATCTCTATGTTGTAATTATACCAGCAAACCGCTTTTCTGTCAATCTTTCCCCAAAAACACCACTTTTGCAAGCAAAAAAAGACATCCATAAGGATGTCTTTTTGTTTGGAGGTACCGCCCAGATTTGAACTGGGGAATGAGAGTTTTGCAGACTCTTGCCTTACCGCTTGGCCACGGTACCGTATGAAATAAGGAACGCCTGCGCGTTCCTTATCTGTTTGGAGCGGGTGACGAGGCTCGAACTCGCTACCTCCACCTTGGCAAGGTGGCGCTCTACCGGATGAGCTACACCCGCATCTCGGTTCCCTTTTGGGAACCGTGGTGCCTCCGGTCGGAATCGAACCAACGACACGTGGATTTTCAGTCCACTGCTCTACCGACTGAGCTACAGAGGCATATGAGGAGAATGTTTCCTCCCCACGCACCAAATGATGCGTTATTAAAATGGCGACCCGGAACGGACTCGAACCGTCGACCTCCAGCGTGACAGGCTGGCGTGCTAACCGACTGCACCACCGGGCCATGGTGGTGGGAACAACAGGGCTCGAACCTGTGACCTCCTGCTTGTAAGGCAGATGCTCTCCCAGCTGAGCTATGCTCCCAAAGCAATCGCAGAGTTGTTTTTCTCAGCGACGTGGATTATTATACACAGAAAGCGTTGCTTTGTCAAGCACTATTTCTGCTTTTTTGAAATAATTTTTCCAATTTTTAAATCCTAAAATTATCCACCAAATTATGCTGGTTTTCAGATCTTTTTCAGCAATTCCCGGACATTTTCCGGTGTAAACTCGTAAATGGTATCGCAGAACTGGCATTCCACCGGGAATGTTTTTCCCTCATCCGCGATTTCTGCCAATTCTTCCCTGCCCAAGCTAATCAACGCTGCCGTTACACGGTCACGGGAACAATAGCATTTATAGGCTACTTCGGTAGTTTCCATGAACACCACACCGATATCACCGCAAACCTGACCAAGGATCTCCTCAGGTGTCAAACCGGCTTCCAGCATAGCTGTTACAGCACCGGCACGCTGAATTCCCTTCTCCAGTGCATCAATAGTTTCGTCAGGCGCACCGGGCAGCAGCTGCAGCAAATATCCGCCTGCTACCTTCACAGACTGATCTGTATCAACCAGAACCCCTAAAGCACAGGCCGTAGGTGTTTGCTCACTTTGGGCGAAGTAGGCCGTGATATCGTCGCCGATCTCACCGGATACCAGCGGAACCTGGCCGATATAAGGCTCCTTCATCTGCAGATCACGAATGATCGTCAATGTTCCGTCTGTACCAACTGTTGCGCCCACATCCAATTTACCAGGGAATTTCTCCACCAGCTCTACCTTTGGTTCTGTAACACAACCACGAACATTACCTACGGGATCCGATACAACCGTAATAGTACCAATCGGACCACCACCCCGGATCTGCAGAGTCATGGAACCATTTTCCACCTTCTGCATATTACCCATCATGGAGGCAGCTGTCAATGCACGACCTAAAGCAGCTGTTGCATTGGGTGTTGTCTTTTGAATTTCTGCGCCACGGCTTACCAATTCTGTGGAACGGATGGCAACAACTTTCACAAAGCCATCCATACTCATACCGCGAACCAAATAGTCACTCATTTACGTTTTCCCTTCCTTGCCTTGAAATAGATTCTCTGCTCCCCTTCTTCCGGAGCTTTGAATTGCCGGTCTGCATAGACCTCGATATGGGTAAAACCAGCCTCTTTCAGATATCTGGTCAGCTGTTGCTGAGAGTAGGCATATTCCTGATGCTCCTCAAAGGATCGATACCAGCATTGCCCTTCTCGCTGGAACAAATCCATGCCATAGGAACAGATATTGGTATTCTCATCAAACTCCCCACGCCACACACAGTACACATCGTCATCTTCATCCAGGAAAACCTGACCATCCATAGCTCGAAGCTTTTCCGGGGTGTTGACATCAAAAATAAAGATACCACCGGGGTTTAGTATCTTATATATCCGTTGAATTGCCATGGCGCAATCCTCCGGATCTGTGATATAGTCCAGGCTATCCAATGCACAAACTGCCAAATCCACACCGCGGGGAAGGTGTAGCAATTGCAGTTTCTGCTGAATAAAACGGGGCGGATTCTCCATTCCAGCGGATTTCTGGGAAGCAACCATGAGCATATCCTCGGACATGTCCACAGCTGTCACCTGCAGACCATCCTCTGCCAGCAAAATCGCCACAGAGCCAGTGCCACAAGCCAAATCAACTGCAGTACGGGGTTCTACCCCTTCCCGCTTCAGTATTTCTTTGTAAAAGGCCACAACAGCCTCATAATCCACATCGTTGGTCAGCCGATCATAGCTGACAGCCAATGCCTTGTAAGCGTCCATTGGGCTCTCCCCTTCTTCGAATCTCTATTTCTTCTCACCGGAATAGGGCAACAACTTTACATTCAATAGCCACGCAACAAAAACTCCAATGATTGTCTGCAATGCACGAATCGGAATCTCGGAATATACGCATCGTATTTACCTTCATTGAAAAGAACACTTACGAAACAACATCCCGGGCCTGAGCCCGGGATGTAATACGCAAATGATGATTACTTGCTGAACAGGCTGAAGAATGCTTCCATATCTTCACTGCCAGCGCCGGTCTTAACAACAGACTCAGCAGCACCCTCTTCAACGGGCTGTGCAGCTTCCTTTCTCTGTTCAAAGCCGGTAGCGATAACGGTAACACGCATCTCGTCCTCAAACTCATCGGAGTAAGTAGCACCGAAGATAATGTTAGCCTCGGGATTTGCGTTTTCCTGCACGATACCTGCAGCAGTCTCCACATCGTCCAGAGTCAGCTCAGTAGAACCGGTCACGTTGACCAGAACACCGGTAGCACCATTGATGGAGGTTTCCAGCAAGGGGCTGTTGATAGCGCTCAGAGCAGCCTGCTCAGCCTTCTCACGACCTGCAGCAATACCAACGCCCATATGAGCACGGCCAGCGTCCTTCATAACAGCGGAAACGTCAGCAAAGTCCAGGTTGATGATGACACGATCAGAGTAACCAACCAACTCAGAGATGGAGGTAACAGCCTGCTTCAGGACATCGTCAGCAATGCCGAATGCATTTGCAAAGGTGATCTTCTGATCGGTAACGTACTTCAGACGATCGTTGGGGATGATAATCAGAGAGTCGACCTTGCCGGACAGCTCAGCGATACCAACTTCAGCCTGACGCATACGGTTTGCACCCTCAAACTTGAAGGGCTTGGTAACAACACCAACAGTCAGAATGCCGGCCTCATGAGCCAGATCTGCAACGATGGGTGCTGCGCCGGTACCGGTACCGCCGCCCATACCTGCGGTAATGAACACCATATCGGTGCCTTCCAGAATCTTAGCGATTGCAGCGCGGCTTTCCTCAGCGGACTTCTTGCCGATGTCAGGCTTGGAGCCAGCACCCATGCCGCCGGTGAGCTTCTCGCCGATCTGCACCTTATTCTTGCAACGGGAGTTATTCAGGTCCTGCTTATCGGTATTTACAACCACAAAGTCAACACCATCAACACCGGCATCAATCATACGGTTGATAACATTGTTACCAGCACCGCCGACACCGATTACCTTAATTTTAACTACGCGTTCCTGAAACATATCCATGGTCTATTCCTCCTATGTATCGTTTGGCAGCCGAAAATTCTCGTACTGCTTCAATTTACAAATGTACTCCTATATTCTAACGTAAAAAATTCACTTGGTCAATATCATTTTCTAATTTTTCGGCAAACTTTTTTGAAAAATTTATGGAATTATTGGAATCTGGTGTATCTTACGCCATCTTTTTGTATTGTAAGGCTGGCATCAAGAACGCCACCATTATGACTTTCCTGGCTTAATTTGTCGATTGCACCCTTTACCAAGCTGACCTTGTAAGAAAGCTGACTTTCATCGCCAAGCTTTACCTGGTATTGATCACCATACCAAAACTGAATATCTCCCAGGCTATTAACATCAATGCTGGCAGCCTGACCAATAATGCCGTTGGTTTCCAAATAGTCGGCAAGTGTCAATGCGACGCTCAGCTGATGTGCGGCTGTAATCGTTACCGGAATGGTGTTGCCTTCTTCGTCCACGCTGGGAACCGCTGTTTCCAGTGCCACTGCCTGCTCCCCTACCTTGGGTTCCTGCAAATGAACACCTAAGATTTTCGTGCACGCATCCAGTTCATCTTCCGCAGCTTTCTGAATCACCAGACCGGAAGAATCCACCATCCACCATTCTTCATTTTGCGCTTTCAGCGCATAAGTTACGCGGATCTCAGTAATCTCAATAATTACCACATTGGGTAATTTGATTCCGATACGCACGTCCTTAACGTAGGGCAGTTCTTTAATACGTGCTGCCGCGCCGGGCAGGCCAACAGAAAACAAGCTATCACCTTGTTTAATTCCGGAAGCATCGCTGATATCAGAAGGTTGATATAGCACTGTTCCCGAAATCTGAAAGTGTTTTACGCGGAAAAATACGGACACTGCCAATACCAACGCAAGCACAATGGCTACTACTGTTGCAATATGCAGCAACAATCTGTTGCGCATAAAGGGTTTTGGTGGTACATAAATCACGTCATTCAGAGCCTGAGAGGTCTCTTTTTCTTTTGTAAACATATCCGTTCCTCCGGGTTATTTCTTTTGCACAGCCAATTTCTCTGCAATACGGCAGATGCGATCAGCAGAATCAGATACTGCCATCTTTCGCAGATTTTGACTCATCTTCGTGCTCCGTTGCTGGTCCTCCAAAAGCCGTTTGATTTCTGCATATACGCGCTTGGCATCCGCTTCCTGCTCCATCAATACCATTGCGCCACCGCCAGCTTCCAAAACTCTGGCATTCTTTTCCTGATGGTTATTGGTCACATTGGGAGAAGGGATCAAAATGCTGGGAACAGCAGCTGCGGCAATTTCATTGCAGGTACCGCTACCTGCACGTCCAATGACCACATCTGCAGCAGCCATGACTGTCGGCATATTGTAGATGTACTGACGCATATCGATTGTGGGGCATTTCTCCAGCTCCACGCCCTTTTCCTTCACCAGATCAGGCATCCAGCTCCAGCCAAAGCTGCCTACAGCATGAATATGATGGAACGGGAAATTATCTGCCTGCTCCAATGCAAACAGCTCTGCAACCATTTGATTCATGGCTCTAGCGCCCTGACTACCAAATGTGGAAACGAGCAAGGGTTTGTCACCAATGCCAAGCTCTTCCCTCGCCTTTTGACGATCTGTTTCCCAAAATTCGGGACGGACGGGCATACCCACAACTTCAACTTTTTCGGGATTTTTATAGTACTTTCGGCTTTCTTCAAAGCATACCAGCACCCGATCTGCACGATTTGCAGCCATTTTGGTGGTCAAGCCAGGCACAGCATTGGCCTCGTGCACACAAGTAGGGATGCCCAACTTACTGCCGGCATACAACGCCGGGAAGCTGGCGTAACCACCGGTACCGATAATCACATCAGGCTTAAAATCCTGAATGATCTTTTTACATTGGCTCACTGCATCAAAGACACATTTGACCGCCTTGATATTCTTTTTGATAGCGGCAAAATTTTTGCCACGGCTAAGGCCGGAACCGGGCAGACACTCCAGACGATAGCCCGCCTTGGGTACCAGTTCTTCCTCCATGTGACCCTTTGCGCCAATAAACAGAATGTTACAACCGGGATTTCGTGCCTTAATTAAATTTGCAACAGCAATGGCAGGATTGATGTGGCCGCCGGTGCCTCCGCAGGTAAAAATCACATTCATATCGTAACCTCCTGTGTTTTTGTCTTGTTACGCTGACGGGAAATGCTCAAGACGATTCCCATTTCTCCTAAATTCACTGCCAAAGCAGTACCGCCGTAGGAGAAAAACGGCAAGGCAATTCCGGTTGACGGCAACAGATTTGTGACAACGCACAGATTCAGTATCGTCTGCACAGCAATCAAAGCCACAAGTCCGGTCGCCAAAACGGTTGAAAAACGGTTTTGCGCCCGCAGGGCAATCCAAAACCCCCGAATGATCAGTGCGCCGAACAACAAAATGATTACAAATGCACCAATCAAGCCCAATTCTTCGCAAACAATGGCGAAAATATAATCATTATATTGAAATGGTAAATACAAATATTTCTGTTTGCTTTTGCCAAAGCCCAGTCCGAACAATCCACCCGAACCAATAGCATAAAGGGACTGTAAAATTTGATAACCTTTATCAGATGGATCGCTTTCCGGGTGGATCCACGCTGTTATCCGATCCCCAGCATAGCCCATAAAGGACACATATACGATCACAAACACAACTGCGCAACCGGCACCCATTAAAAGCCACTTAGGATGTGTTCCGGCAACAAACATGATAACCACCGCAACCATGCCCATGAGCATAATTGCTGACAAATGTTTTTCAAGCGCAAGTGGAACCAATATCCCCATCAATGCCGCCCCAAACCCCAAGACACCGTAGCGGAATTTCCGAGCATCGGTGCCAAAGCTTTTTGTCAGCTTAGCAAACAGCACAATCATTGTAAACTTTGCGATCTCCGACGGCTGAAATTGCAGCCCGGCAATATTGATCCAACGTTTGGCTCCGTTGACCGACTCCCCTGCTATCAGCACCAATAACAGTAACGCAATACTGATACTGTACAGTGGCCAGGCAAACTTCAGCCAAAAGGTGGCCGGAATCCGGCTGAACACCCACATGCATACCAAGCCGATAGCAGCGCAAACAGCTTGCTTTTGCAGGTATTTTGTTGAAATACTGTATCCGGTATCATACATGCTTTGCGCAGAACTTGCAGAATACAACATCACCAGTCCTACAGTTAAAAGCAGCAGTGTCAGCAGTAAAAAAGGTATGTCCACAGTTTCACCGACACGAAATCGGCGGTCCTCTTTGGCATACAGTTTACCTGCTGCCATAAAAGCTCCTTTCAGTTATCTGTTCAAAAGACCGGAAACACTAAACCACGCGATGATACACATGGCTGCGGAAACAGCGGTAAAGATCAGCACGATCTTTACCTCCTTCCAACCACACATCTCAAAATGATGGTGGATAGGAGACATTTTAAAAATTCGCTTACCGTGGCTCAGTTTAAAATAGGAAACCTGCAAAATAACAGACAGTGTCTCCACGATATACACAAACCCGACAAACAGCAAAATCAAGGGCATGTTCAATGCAAATGCCAATGCGCATACTGCGCCGCCTAAAAACAGCGAACCGGTATCGCCCATAAACACTTTAGCAGGATGCCAGTTGAAGAACAGATAAGCGATCAGGCCACCGGTCAATGCTGCCGGGAAAATGGCCAAATCAAGCTTACCCATAGCTACTGCCACTACCGTAAAGAAGATCATAACGGGCAATGTCACACTACCACAAAGGCCGTCAACGCCATCTGTGATGTTCACAGCATTGTCACAACCGATCATGATAAACATGGAGAAAAATACGTACAACATTGGATGAATATAGAACTGCTTATCGGTAAAGGGAAGGTAAATATTGCAGCAATTGGGATCCTGCCGGTACAACAGATACACAAAAATTGCAGAAACAGCCATTTGCAGCAATGCCTTTTGAATGGATGTAAGACCCAAATTGCGCTTATGTTTTACCTTGCAGAAATCATCCAAAAATCCAATCAAACCAAAGCACAAACTCAGCGCCAGAACATACAGCACAGTATAGTCTACCATAATGGCCAGATTGCCCACAATGCAAAGAATCGTACCAAAGATAAAGAACAAACCACCCATCATAGGGGTTCCGGCTTTATTATTATGCCAGGTAGGGCCGACCTCTCGGATAGATTGTCCTGCCTTCAGTGCTCGGAGCACCGGCAGCAGCAAAACACCAAGCAGTCCGGATAGGATTCCGCCTGCCACAACTGTGATCAAGATTCTCTCCATTTCTCTTTCCTCCGTTTACACTTCTGCGCCCAAAAACAGCGCCAGTGCAAGTTCCATATGCATTCCGTGGCTTCCCTTAAAAAGCAGAACATCTCCCGGTTTGGCAGCAGCCTTCAGCGCAGCTGCCAAAGCCTTGCGGTCTTCAAATGCCTGCGCACGAGCTGTATCCATGCCTCCGGTAATCGCACCACTAACGACACGCTCACTATTGGGACCAAATGCAAAGAGCATATCTGCTTGTTCCGCAGCAACACGACCGACTCGATAATGCTCTGCAGGCGCACGCTTTCCCAATTCCAGCATATCCCCCAAAACAGCAATACGACGCCCGGTCTTTTTGCCCAAGACAGCCAAAGCTGCTGCCATGGATTCCGGACCTGCATTATAGCAGTCCTTGATAATGATATAACCATCTGCTTCAAAAATTTCTTGCCGTCCGGCCATATTTTTGAAGCAGCTCAATGCCTCACAAATTCGCTCGGTATCCACACCCATCTGCAAGCCTGCACTTACCGCTGCCAAGGCATCCAGAACATAGTGCTGGCCCTCCAGTTCCAGTGTAATCGGGAACATTTTTTCCTTAGTGTGAACCTGGAAGAATAAACTGCTTCCGTTCATTTTTACATTCAATGCACGAACTGCACAAGCTTCATTGTCCGCACCGAAATAAACAGCAGGTACTTTCAATTCATCACGTACCGGCCAAAGCATTTCGTCATCGCCATTGAGCAAAATCGTACCACCGGGACGCAGACCTTCCAAAATCTCCAGCTTTGCCTGGCGGATACCCTCTTTGGAACCCAAATGCTCAATGTGCATCGTTCCGATATTGATAATCACTGCCAGATCCGGCTGACCGATTTTGGTCAGATATGCAATTTCTCCAAAATGGTTCATACCCATTTCCAAAACTGCAACCTCGGTATCCTCCGGTATGGACAAAATAGCCATGGGCATACCAATATCGTTATTATGATTTGCAGGTGTTTTGGCTACCCGATAAGTAGTTCCCAGCACAGCTGCAATCATTTCCTTAGTCGTGGATTTACCAACAGAACCGGTAACGCCAACGACCTTCATGCCAATGCGGTTACGTTCTTCCCGGGCGATTTCACCCAGAGCGATTCGTGTATCTTCTACTACAATAGCAGGATAATCGCCATCACAATGGGTACACAGTACTGCAGCTGCACCTTTTTCCAAAGCCATAGGAATGAAATCGTGTCCATCCCGTGCACCCTGCAGGGCAATAAACAGCTGCCCCGGCTCTACTTTCCGGGAATCGTTATTGGCTCCCAAGAAGGTTACATCTGCATACTTGGGATCGATTGTGCCGCCGCACCATGCAGCTGCCTGTGCCAATGTGATCTGTGCCATAATTACCTCATTTCCATCAGATAAGCGGCAACCTCTTCTCGCTCATCCAGATGATGCTTCACACCGTTAATTTCCTGGTAGGTTTCATGTCCCTTACCAGCCAATACTATCATATCATCTTTTTGGCCGATGTCCATAGCATATTGAATCGCTTTTCGTCGGTCTTCAATGACGATATAGTTCTCTTTTTCCTTGGAAACACCCTCCAGAATATCGGCAATGATGTCCATGGGTGCTTCTGTGCGGGGATTATCGGAGGTAATCACGGCAATATCTGCCAGTTCCACACCGATTCTACCCATAATAGGACGCTTTATAGGATCCCGGTCACCACCGCAGCCAAAAACTGCAATCAGCCGTCCTTTGCAGAAATCCCGAACGGAGCGGAGTACATTTTCCAAACCATCAGGAGTATGGGCATAGTCCAAAAGTACCGTATAAGGCTTACCGGGAGTCGGGACAACCTCAACTCTGCCCCGCACACCCTTCGCGGTGGCCAGCGCTTTGGCAGCGGCATTCAAAGAAATACCCAGTTGCAAGCTGATGCCCAGCACGGACAATGCATTGTAAACAGTAAATCTGCCAGGAATGGGCAGAGAAACTTTCTGTTTCACATCACCGGAAATCGCTGTAAATGAAATGCCATCTGCATGTAATTCCAGTTCCTCTGCATGCAGATCTGCATTGGCCTTGACCGAGGTGGTCAGCATTTTGCAGGTTGCATTGTTGGAAATCCGGTCAAAATAAGCATCATCTCGGTTGGCAACACCAAAATCACAGCGTTTAAACAGCTCTGCTTTTGTATCACAGTAGTTTTCCATTGTCTTGTGGAAATCCAGGTGATCCTCTGTCAGATTGGTGAACGCTCCCACATGGAAATGCACACCGGCTACACGGTCTAAGGCAATAGCATGGGAAGAAACCTCCATGACCACATGGGTACAGCCGGCATCACGCATTCTTGCAAACAAAGCCTGCAGCTCAAAGCTTTCCGGTGTGGTTCGCTCAGTGGGAATGATCTCATCACCAACCATATTTTCCATCGTGCCGATAAGACCGACCTTAGCCCCCAGCGTCTTCTCCAACACCTGCTTTAACAGCAATGTTGTAGAGGTTTTGCCGTTGGTACCGGTCACACCGATCATGGTCATGCTTTTTGCCGGATAACTGTAGAAATTGCAGCCGATCATGGCCAATGCCAAACGGTCGGATTCTACCAAAATGTAAGGTACATTTCCCTCAGGCTTTTTGGCGGTTACTACCGCTGCAGCTCCTTTTTCCAGCGCCATGGGGATAAAACGGTTGCCGTCGGTAGCAAAACCGCTGATGGCAACAAACAGCCCACCGACAGTTACCTTGCGGGAGTCGTATGCCACAGCAGTAATATCCAGTTCGGGGTCTGCCGTCATTTCCAGTACAGAAATACCGGCAAGCAGTTCCTTTAGTTTCATAGTGATTCCTCCCTCCGGTCAGACCGGAGCTTTTGTATCCGCAAATTCCAATCGAATAGTTGTACCCACCGGTACTTGTGTTTTTGGCGCTATGCTTTGAACCGTTACAGTTACCGCTGGAGATATTGTTAGATTTCCGTATGGTTGAATGTATAATCCCAGTGCCCCAGCTGCTGCACTGGCTTGTTGGCGATTCATCCCGCTAAAATCCGGAACTTCCACTATTTGCTCAGGGATTTCATCGCCCATATACAACAGAATTTGACTATTGCCCGGCACGGATATACCTGCTTTGGGAATTTGCCCGGTCACAGTTTCTCCGTTGCCAACATACTGTGCCGACAAGCCCAGCTCATTCAGCTTCTTCTCTGCTTCCTTGGTCGTCATGCCAGTAAAATCATCCAACACTATGACCTTCCCAGCTGCATCATTCTCCGTGAAATTCTGTTTCACACCCAGATACGGCAGAATATCTGCCATCACAGCCCCCACAGTGGGCGCCGCCATAACACCACCGGAAATGTATGTCCCGGTTGCACGGGAAGGCGTATCTAAGGCTACCAATACAATATACTCCGGATCGTCCATTGGCGCAATACCCACAAATGATACGATTTTATCCAGCGTTGGCTTGCCATTCTCGTCTAAAACGTCGATTTTTTCACTTGTACCGGTCTTTCCACCTATGGAAAATCCGGCAACTGAGGCATTTTTTGCCGTTCCTTCCAAAACTACGGATTCCAGAAGTGTACACATTGTTTTGGAGGTTTCCGGACTAATAACCTGCCTCACAACTGTCGGTTCTTGCTGCAGAACTGTTTTTCCGTTTGCATCCAGCACCTCGGAGACGATGTAGGGCTCCATCAGGTTGCCGCCATTTACCACGGCAGAGATGGCCCGCACCAACTGTAGAGGTGTCAGTTTAAAGGTCTGACCGAAAGAACCGGAGGTCAGGGACGCTGTCCCCCATTTATCCGTATTCACAACCAATTCCCGATCAAAGAAAACACCCTTGCTCTCCCCTGCCAGGTCGATGCCGGTTTTTTCCATGATCCCAAATCGGCTGATGTAATCATAAAATCGTTCACCACCCAGTTTTAGGGCAATGTGAGCAAATGCCAGGTTGCAGGAATTTTGCAGTGCCTGAGCAGTTACCTGGGAGCCATGCCCGGTGGAGCGCCAACAGTGCAGTAATTGCGAACGGCCGGGAATCTTCTCTGAACCGGAGCAATGAAACCCTGTTTTTAGATCAATTGCGCCGCAGTCCAAGGCAGCCGCCATGGTCAATACCTTAAATGTAGATCCGGGTTCATAGCCGTCAGACAATACACGGTTGCGCCATTGCTTTAATCGTGCAGCCGTTACCGCTGTCTGATAAGCTGTTTTGGCCTGCTCGTAGGCTTCTGAGCCTTCCGGCAGAGCTAAGTATTTTAAACGAAGCTGCTCTGTTTCCTTCAAAGCTTTCTCGTCCATAATTTCCAAGTAATTATTAGGATCGTAACTCCCCAAGGTTGCCATTGCCAGGATCTTCCCGGTTTTGACCTCCATCACCACACCGAATGCGCCGTTTTGCACATCGTAGCGCGCAATGGCTGCTTGCATCTGTTTCTCCAGACACGCTTGCACAGTGGTATCCAAGGTAAGCACCACACTGCACCCCGGAATTGCCTGCACATATTTTTCATAGGAAAAGGGCATATCCATTTCGTTGTTGCCCTTTGTAGTAATAACTTTTCCGGCTGTTCCTTCCAAAAACGAATTGTAGGACGCTTCAATCCCCTCAGAGCCGGTATTGGAGGCGTTGGTGAACCCAATTACTTGAGCTGCAAGTGTTCCATAGGGATATACTCTTTTGGAGCTTGGTTCCAGATGAATCCCAGAAATATGGTTGCGGTTGATAAAATCACGGACTTTCGCCGCTGCACTCTCATCAATATTGGATTTCACAAGCTGGTAACGTTTTGTCAAGTCCTTTCCAAGCTGCAGGATGCGCTGAGAATCCACCTGAAGGATCTGCCCCAATTCTCGGGCAACAATATCCATGTCTGCCTTGGATTGCTTGAGCTCGTGAGGGTCAAGATATACATTCTCCACTGTTTCAGACATAGCGAGAATGTTCATGTTTCGGTCAAAAATCGTTCCCCGGTGGGCGGTTACATTGGTGGTTCTGGTTTGGTTGCGCAGTGCCAGATTGGAATAGTAGTCGTAATCCGTAATCATCAACTGATATAGCTGCAGGACTACCGGTACAAAAGCTGCGATCCCCAACAATATCATTATAAGTATGATTCTTCGATGCTGGCCTGAATCTGCCCGCACACGAACGAATCCTCTTTTCCGCTCCTTCTTTGCCATGGAACACCGGCCTTTCTGACTGCATTCGGCTAAAATGGGCAGCAAGGAATCCCTCGCCGCCCATTGCAGCTATTCAATCATATTGGCCAGCGCCGGTATTATGCAAACATTCCCAACAGAAATGTCCAGAAATTCTCCCATGCTGTGGGTTCCTCAACCACCTGCGGTTCCACGACCTGCATCTGCAAATGGGTTACCTCCTCAACCGGAACCATACCCATAGCCAACGCGATCTCACGAACTTCTTCAAGATCATAGCTGGAAGCATATTCTTCCTGCAGTGCAACATTTTCCTGCTGCAGGGACAGCGCATAGGCTTTCATTGCCACCGCCTCTTGTTGTGCGCGGTTCATCTGTACCACACCAACGATCAGCATAATTCCCAAAATGACGGCTGTGAAAAAGCCGGCTACAGCTACAACGTCAACGGGAATCAGCCATTTCTGCTGTTTATGTGCCTTAGGCAGCCGGGCGGATGTCTTCTTTTGAGGCATCTTTTCCGGCTGCGGCACGCAGGTGCCGGATACATACGCGTTGATATATCGGACCTCGGGCTGCATAGCCATGAAGATCCCTCCTTTAATCAGATTTTTTCACAAACACGCAGCTTTGCGCTGCGGGCTCTTGGATTTCTCTCTAATTCTTCCTCACCGGAAATGATGGGCTTTCTGGTGATCAGTTTGACCTGCGGTTTCTTTCCACAGACGCAAACCGGGAAATTTGGCGGGCAAATACAGCCCTTTGCTGCATCAGCCATACCGTTTTTAACGATTCTGTCTTCCAGAGAATGGAATGTGATGATCGCCAGACGTCCGTTTTCGTTCAGTCTGGGAATTGCTGCATCCATCACCTGCCGTACCGCACCCAGTTCATCATTCACTGCAATGCGGATCGCCTGGAAACTGCGCTTGGCGGGATGCTGCTTCTCACGAAGGGCTGCCGCAGGCATTGCACTGCGGATTACATCCACAAGCTCCAGTGTGGTTTTGATTGGTTTTGTCTCCCGAATACGGCAGATATTTGCCGCGATCTGAGGAGCGTATCGTTCTTCGCCGTAATCAAACAAGATACGACGCAATTCTTCGTAACTCCAGGTATTGACTACTGCTTCCGCTGTCAGCGCATCGCCATTGTTCATGCGCATATCCAACGGAGCATCCACCATGTAGGAAAAACCGCGGTTTCCATCGTCCAGCTGTGGAGAGGAAACGCCAAGATCCAGCAAAATGCCATCCACACGGTCAATACCGAGGGTATCCAGCACATTGGCGATCTCGCAGAAATTGGAGTGTACCAATGTCACTCTGTCACCGAAAGGAGCCAGGCGCTCCCCTGCTGCCTTCAGGGCGATGGGGTCACGGTCAATACCGATGAGCCTGCCGGTGGTCAACCGGGCTGCAATCTGGCTGGAATGTCCTGCACCACCCAAGGTGCCATCCACATAAATGCCATCGGGGCGGATATTCAAGCCTTCGATGCATTCATCCAGCAATACCGATACATGGTGAAATTCACTCATAGTCCGATTGCCTCCAGAGATGCCAGCAGCTTCTCGGGTGTGAGGTTCTCAGCCTCGAAGGCTTCAAACTCATTCAGGTCCCAGATTTCTGCTTGACCGGCACGACCAACAATCATGACCTCCTTGGTGATTCCTGCATAGCTCTGTAGGAACTGAGATAGACTGAATCGAAACTGTTTATCAGGTTCGCACTCTACAGCGTTCATGAAGATTAAGCTTGTGGCTGCGCCCTTCTGAGAAATAGGCAGCGTATTGTAGTTATCGCTGAGGGTTTGCCAGTCAGCGGCTTTGTAGATGGTCAAGCACCGATGACCGCAGTTGACACCCAGTGTCACAAAAAAGTCATCACCCAGTTCCTCACGAAGTTTTGCAGGAACAATCAGACGGTTCTTGTCATCCAATTTTGCTGTATACTTTCCGATCAAAGGTACTCACCTCCTCCACTTTACTCCACTTTTTATCCATTTCACTCCACTTAATGACAGTATAATACCACTTTTCCAAAAAATCAATATTTTTTTACAAAAAAGTTGGACTTTTTTTCAAAAAAACCGGAGTTTTTTCAATTTTCGAACGCTTGTTCTATTAAAATTTCCTATATTTTGAAGCAAACCTCATTTTCGTGAATATTTCCGTGGATCTTTGCCGGTTTTTTACCATTCCGCAGCAGTTCTTCCGCCAAAGGCCCCTCCACTTTTGACTGGATCAGCCGCCGTAAATGCCGTGCTCCCTCCCTGGGCTTGCACTGAGCAGATAAATGTGCCGGAATGTCCGGTGAGAGTTCCAGTTGAATGCCGATGGTTTGCATTCTTCCTTTGAGTTGTTCCAAATACTTTTGTGCAATTGCTTCGATTTCACCGCTACCCAAGGGCGCAAAGCGGATAATTTGATCCAACCGCCCCAAAAATTCCGGCATAAACGTTTGGGTCAAGGTTTCTTCCTGCGCCGATGCATTGCCTGCCGGACGGAAGCCCAAACCATCTCCTTTTAGCTGTCCTCCCGTGTTGGAGGTCATAACAACAATGACATTTTTAAAACTGACTCTGCGCCCACTAGAGTCAGTCAGAACCCCTTCTTCCATGATCTGCAGAAGCAAGCCAAGTACATCCGGGTGTGCCTTTTCCAGTTCATCCAAAAGCACCAGGCTGTACGGACGCCGGCGCACTGCCTCTGTCAGTTTTCCGCCTTCTTCATATCCCACATAACCGGGAGGCGCACCGATTAAGCGGGATACCGATTGCTTTTCAATATACTCCGTCATATCCAACCGAATCATGGCATCCCGGCTGCCGTACAGTTCCTCTGCCATTGCACGACACAGTTCTGTCTTACCCACACCGGTCGGGCCGGTAAACAGCAAACATGCCACTGGTCTATTCTCATCCCGAATGCCGGAAAATCCTCTGCGAACTGCCTCTGCAACGCCATGCACTGCCTCTGATTGTCCGACAACACACTGCGTTAAAATCTCCTCCAGATGCATCAACCGCTGCCGCTGATCTGTTGTAAGGCGCCCTGCTGGGATGCCAGTCCTTGCCGACACCGCCCATGCAATATCGGAGCCTGTAACTGCCCTTGGTCGTTTATGTTCCCCCGAACGGGCAACCATTTTTTGCATCTTATCTCTGAGCTCTGCTGCCCGTTCGAAACGACTTTCCCGAACCGCTTCATTCAATGCCAACTCCAGATTTTGCTGGGTCGCATTACGGCTGTAGCGCATTTCCTCCATACGGGCATGAGAAGCTCCCTCATCCAGCAGATCAATAGCCTTATCAGGAAGATACAGATCCGGCAAATACCGCACAGAAAGCCGCAGTGCCTCTTCCAGCGCATTTTGTGTAATGCGCATGCGGTGATGCCGTTCCAGCCCTGGCTTCAAACCCTCCAGAATCGCCATAGTAGCCTCCTGATCCGGTTCCTCCACCATCACCGGACGAAAGCGCCGTTCCAAGGCAGGATCTTTTTCGATATACTTGCGATATTCTGCAAGGGTGGTTGCCCCTAACATTTGCAGCTCTCCTCTGCCCAACGCAGGCTTAAAAATATTCGCTGCGTCAATGGCTCCCTCTGCTGCACCTGCTCCAACGATCGTGTGCATTTCATCTACAAAGAGGATCACATCTCCACAGCGTTTGATTTCCTGCAGGACATCTCTGAGGCGTTCTTCGAACTCTCCGCGGTATTTTGTGCCTGCCACCAGATTGGCCATATTGAGGCTGATCAGGCGCTTATCTTTCAGTTGGGGCGGCACATCACCGATACTCATTCGTTGGGCAAGCCCCTCAGCGATGGCCGTCTTACCAACCCCAGGTTCTCCCACCAGTGCCGGATTGTTCTTGTTTTTTCTGCTGAGGATACCAATAACCATTTCGATTTCCTGATCTCTGCCGATAATGCGCTCCATAGTGGACGCCTTGAGAATCAAATCCTCGCTGAACTGCTCCAATAATTTCAAATCAGTTGCTCCTTTCCTTGTTGGAGAAGGCATATTCTCCCATTGCATATACTCGATCGTGCGGGTAAATAAGCCATCACAATCCACTGCTGTTAAATTCATCAACGTCTGTGCGCTTGTATGCTGATTTCGCAATAAGGAAAGCAAAATATGGCATCTGCTGATTTTGGACTGTCCCATTTTTTGCGCTTCGTATCCTGCATTGCGGAGTATACTTCTCACCTCTGATGTCAAGCCTTGCGGAAGTGGCATATCCGGTGTTCCATTGCCCCATATAGTCGCCACTGCATATTTGACGGTGTCATAGCCAAGACCATAGCTGGCCAACAACTGACCGATCCAACCGGATGTGCGGCACAATGCCGCTAATAGATGCTCACTACCAACATAGCTATGTCCAAATTCCCGTGCAATTCCCGCAGCCTCCAAAACCAAGCGGCTACTGTCCGGCTGTAATCGCATACCATCCCTCCTTTATCTGCAGAGTTTTGCCAAAGGAGTAAAAAAATATACGAAAGAAATTGAAAAAAGGAATTGCATTTTCAAAAATCCATGTTAAAATAGGGTTGTATCTGTGTGTTGTACACAGATATTGAAAAACATATTGGAGGGAAAATCATGGCTTACAATATTACTGATGCTTGCGTCAAGTGCGGCGCTTGCGCTGACAACTGCCCCGTTGAAGCTATTTCCGAGGGCGAAGACAAGTACGTCATCGATGCCGATGTTTGCGTCAGCTGCGGTGCCTGCGCCGACAACTGCCCCACTGAAGCTATCGAGGAAGGCTAATTCTTCCGAACCGCAGTCAGTCTGCGCAGGCTGGTCACCCCGGCTGCGCAGGCTGTCTTTTTTTGGAGACATGCTATGGATACACTTTCTAATGGCTTTACTTTGGATATTCCCGAGGGAGCTTTCCCCCTCAGTACGGATTCCATTTTGCTCAGCGATTTTGTAAAATCAAAGCGTAATGCCAAGGTTTTGGACTTAGGCTCCGGCTGTGGAACACTGGGAATCCTTCTTTGCGCAAAAGATCAAAACTGCTATGTAACCGGTATTGAGTTGGATGAAAATGCACATCAAGCAGCATTGGCAAACATCCACAGAAACAACCTTTCCGCCCGTATGGAAAGTATATGCGCCGACCTGCGGGGCATCCACAATGTGTTGGCCCCCGGCAGTTTCGATTGCTGCATTTCCAACCCTCCCTACTATACCGGAGGCCCTGCAAGTCAGTCCACGCCCGCAGCACGGCGGGACGACTATTGCTCTTTGGAAGAACTTTGCGCGGCAGCAGCCAAAATGTTGAAATTTGGCGGTGACTTTATGCTTGTGCATAAGCCTGAGCGACTTGCTGAGATCTGTGCATTAGCCGCAAAACATAAATTGGAACCCAAACGGCTAAGGCTGATCCGACACCGGGCAGATAGCGAAGTTTCCCTGATTTTGCTTTCCTGCCGAAAAGGCGGCAGACCAGGTCTTATTTGGGAAGAACAGCATCTACAAGATGAACTGGAACAACCCAGCGATTACTATCGAACACTTTATAACCTTTAAGGAGGCAGATTATGGCAGGCATGTTATATCTCGTCCCTACCCCCATTGGTAATTTGGGAGATATCTCCACCCGTTGCCGGGAAACTTTGGAGCAAGCAGATTTCATTGCAGCAGAAGATACACGGGTCAGCTTGAAGCTGCTCAATCATCTGGGCATTAAAAAAAGCCTTGTCAGCTACTTTGAGCATAACAAGGCCGCCAAGGGCGAAATGATTGTAGAGCGTATTCTGGCCGGTGAAACCTGCGCATTGGTCTCTGATGCAGGTAGTCCTGCCATTTCTGACCCCGGTGAAGAGCTGGTAAAACAATGCGCTGAGGCTGGTATTACTGTCTGCGCCATCCCCGGCCCCTGCGCTGTGATCACTGCGCTGAGCATTTCCGGGCAAAGCACCGGTAGATTCTGCTTTGAAGGCTTTTTGTCCACTGCCAAAAAAAGCCGGCGGGAGCATCTGGAAAGTCTGATTTCCGAAAACCGTACCATGATTTTCTATGAAGCCCCTCACAAGCTGTTGGCAACACTGGAAGACATGGCAGCCGTATTCGGCAATGATCGCCCAATCAGCCTTTGTCGGGAGCTTACAAAGCTCCACGAGGAAGTAGTACGTACCACCTTGGGTGAAGCCATTGCAAAATACACTGAAGCACCTCCTAAGGGCGAATTTGTTTTGGTGGTAGCCGGTGCACCGGTGGCAGAAAAAGAAAAAGCCACCCCTGCGGACGCTGCTGCAAGAGTGGCTGCGCTTATGGAAGAAGGTTTATCCCGCAAGGATGCTATTAAGCAAACCGCAAAGGAGTTGGATCTCCCTAAAAATGTGGTCTACGATGCCGCATTAAGTGAATAAGAAACGGGTCTGCAAATGCAGACCCGTTTTTGTAAATTATTCCTCGTCCTCGAAGGAGAACTCCAAGGTCTCACCACAGTTGGGGCAAGTCATGCTGCCCTTCTCCAGGGTTTCCTCGTCAAAGTCAATGATCTCGCCACAAGCACACTCTACCTCATAAATGGTAGTATCCTCGTCACCGAAATCAAAGCCTTCGTCATCAAAGTCGTCCTCGTCGCAATCGCACTCATAATCATCGTAGTCGTCTTCGTCGTCCATGATGAAATCCTCGATAGCGTCCAGATCTTCCTCGATCTCGTCCAGTTCGTCGGAAATAGCAATGGTGGTGTCCTCAACAGCGGTCAGCTTCTTGGTAACATCCTCCAGCAGATCCACGATGGCGGCAATCATCTTGCCCTCGTCGGACTCAGTATTCAGCTTCAGGCCATCCATCAGGCCCTTCAAATAAGCGGACTTTTCGGAAATGGTCATAATGATTCTCCTCTCGGAAAATAAAACTTAAGCCTTGGAACGGCCCAGATACTCACCGGTACGGGTGTCGATCTGGATCTTGTCGCCCTCGTTGATGAACAGAGGCACCTTAACCTCAGCGCCGGTTTCAACAGTTGCGGGCTTGGTTACGTTGGTAGCGGTGTTGCCGGCAAAACCGGGCTCGGTTTCGGTAACAACCAGGTCAACAAAGTTGGGGACTTCGACACCGAAGACCTTACCCTTGTAGCTCATAACGGTGCAAACGTCATTTTCCTTAACAAACTTGAAGGAATCATCCAGGACGCTGCCGTCCAGGGGCTCCATCTCGTAGGTCTCGGGATCCATGAAGTAGTACAGGCCACCGTCATTGTAAGAGTACTCCATCTTCTTTCTCTCAACGAAAGCAGTAGGGAACTTGGCAGAGGGGTTCAAGCTGGTTTCGGTCACACCGCCAGTGATGACGTTTCTCATCTTGACACGAACGAAAGCAGCACCCTTACCGGGCTTAACGTGCTGGAACTCGACGACCTGCATAACCTTGCCGTCCAGTTCAAAGGTAATACCATTTCTAATATCGCCTGCAGAAATCATTTCTTTATCCTCCTAAGACTATCCCTTTCGGGGTTTAATAAATTGCATATCTTAACTGGTATATTTTAACCTAAGATAACCGTTTTTGCAAGGGGGAAAACGCACTTTTTTACACAATAATCAAATTTTTCGGGCTGAAAGTGATATTTTCGTGGCCATCTGCCTTAAAAATCACCACATCTTCAATGCGTACACCGAATTTACCAGGCAAATAGATACCAGGTTCTGCAGAGCAAATGGCATTTTCAGGCATGGGCTGCTGGTTACGGCTGTTGGGACTGGGCGCTTCATGAACTTCCAGACCAAGGCTATGACCATAGCCGTGGCCAAAATACTCGCCATAGCCTGCATCCGCAATCACCTTACGGGCAGCAGCATCCACATCACAACCCAGCACGCCTGCCTTACTGATCGCAAGACCAGCCAGCTGTGCCTGCAGGACTGTATTGTAGACTTTTTCCATTTCCTCAGTTGCAAAGCCGACAGCAACTGTACGGGTCATGTCGGAGCAGTAGCCCTGATACATGGCGCCAAAATCCATTGTAATAAAGTCGCCTTCGCAGATCACACGTTCCCCTGCTACGCCGTGAGGCATACTGGTATTGGGGCCGGATACTACAATGGGATCGAAAGCAAGTCCGGTAGCGCCATTCTTGTACAGGCAATAAATCAGTTCTGCCTGCAGTTCCAGTTCGGTCATGCCGGGCTTGATACGGGTGATAACCTCGCTGAACGCCTTGTCTGTAATAGACTGTGCCTTGCGCATCAAATCCAGTTCCCACTCTTCTTTGGTAGCACGGAAACCGTTAATTTTCTCATTCATAGGCACCAGCCGGGCATTCAGATTCTTTTCAAAGCGGAACAGTTCAGCGGCAGTGATATAATCTTCCTCATAGCCCAGTGTCTTAACACCAAATTCTGCAATGGCCTTATTCAGACAACCGACAAAGCCCTTCTCTGTCATAATATCCACAACTTCAAAGTTCTTGATATTTGCCTCAGCAGACTCTGTATAGCGATTATCCGTAAAATAACGGCAGCCATTTTTCGTAACAATAGCGATGCCCTCAGCAATATCAAACTCTGCGCCATAGTGACGGCTGTAGCGACTGGTCAGCAGCAGGCCGTCCACCTCATCGCACAGCAGAGTCATAAATTTTTCCAAATTTGTCATAACGATATTCTCCTTTTTCTTGCAGCAAATATAAATGGCAGTTCCAGCACATGCCGGGCTTTCAGCCAAAAATTATGATTATCGATGGCCTTGACGAGGATAGAAAACACGCCACAGCCGTTGGCACCCAAGGTATCGGTGTATATTTGATCTCCCACCAATGCGCAAGCTTGTGCCGACAAGCCGTACCGTCTCAAGCACTCACAGATACCCTTGGAAAATGGCTTTTTCGCATGGGTAATACAATCAATGCCATATTCTTTACAAAAAATCTTTACCCGATTCCGTTTGGAATTGGACACTACACACAGCCGAATATCAGAAGTTTTCATCATTTCCAGCCATTGCAGAACCTCTGCGGTGGGTGTATCCGTTGTATATGGAACGATGGTATTGTCAAAATCCAACATCAGCAGGCGGATACCCAAATCAGCAAAATATTCCGGCGTCAGCTGGGTAATATCCCCGGCAATTGCCTTGGGGAGCAGGGAAAAAGACATATCTGCACGCACCCTTTCATAATCTATAGGGATTATAGCATGAAAGGAGAAATTTGTCCATGCCAATTCCTTGCTATCTTGCCATGACAGCTGCAGAATTTTCTGCTGTAAATAATTTGCCCGCACACATAGCATGGCTGGCTTGCCATTTTTCGCCTTCCGGAACAGGACTCTCCAATTTACCAAAAGCATTGCCACCCAATGCTCTGCTAATTTTGGACGATCATACACCCTTTGCCGGCCATCAGCAGGATGTGATTATTAAGCAGCTGCGTGATTTCATTGCACTATGGAAAGTGGATTCCGTCATTTTAGACTTTGAAAGATCGCCTGCTGACGATGTTCAAGGTTTAGCAAAAGAGCTCCAATCCGCACTTCCCTGCCCTGTCGCTGCGCCTCCCGGATTTGTTAATCAAACATCACCGGTTTTCTTGCCAGCATGTCCTTCAAATCAGCTTCTACATGCGTATTTAGCGCCCTTCCATGGACGTGAAATCTGGCTGGAAGCTGCATTGGAAGGTATGCAGATTTCCATTACAAGCAAAGGGTTTTTCCAAGAAAGTATATACAAGCCTTCTGCCAATCCTTTTTTACATAGGGATGACCGCCTGCATTGTCATTACAACATCACACAAACCGAGAATGTCGTGCAATTTTCGTTAATGCGAACTCACGAAGATCTCGAAGAACTATTAAAGGAAGCTGCCACCCTTGGTGTAACCCGGGCAGTTGGATTATGGCAGGAACTGAAAAAATGAAAACCGCCTGTCTGTTGACAGGCGGTTTTTGAGCATAAATCAAGAGGGATATTAGTAGAACTTTCTCTTGTTCTTACGGGCAGCTTCAGACTTCTGCTTACGCTTCAGGCTGGGGCTGACATAATGCTCGCGCTTCTTAACCTCGGCAATAACGCCCTCCTTGGCACAGCTACGCTTGAAACGACGCAGAGCGCTCTCCAGAGTTTCGTTCTCCTT
>JAZRRL010000053.1:0-50096 GCA_045650665.1 Faecousia sp.
GAAGTCGAAGAGAAGACCGAGTTCGACGTCATCCTGAAGTCCGCTGGCGCTTCCAAGCTGAACGTCATCAAGGTTGTCCGCGCTGCTACCGGCCTGGGCCTGAAGGACGCTAAGGATCTGGTTGACAACTGCCCCAAGACCCTGAAGGAAGCTATCTCCAAGGAAGATGCAGAGAAGCTGGTTGCCGAGCTGAAGGAAGCTGGCGCTACCGCAGAGCTGAAGTAATTTCAGTTTTCAACATTGCAGCCGCCAGAAAATTCTGGCGGCTGTTTTTCTAACTATGATAGGAGGTTTGTATGAACGGTTTTTTAAATCAAATCCAAGCCTTGCTGGCAAATGAAGCCCACGTAAAGTCTTTTCTTGCCTTGGCACTGATTTTGGTAATCGGATCGATGGTCTTTGGCCTGATCGGCCGTTTTGCATTTGGCAAAAAATCTTCACTGAATCAAAGTGTTTCTTCTGCCATCGGTATTCTCTTTATCTATGCTGCTACCGTAGTGATCTACAGCTTTGGTCTGAATTTGCAATTTATGGTATCTCCCCTGCCCTTTGTTACAATATCCGGCGAATGGATGGGGATCTTCCCCCTTGCGCATTCCAACTATGTCGCAATTAGTGGAGAACTTTTAAATATGATCATTATGGCCTTTCTGGTCAACATTGTCAATCGTTGGATGCCTACGGGCAAAAAACTGTTTTCCTGGTTGGGATTCCGGATTTTGTCTGTCGCACTGGGTATGGCGGCATTCGCTATTACCAATTATCTGTTGACGATGTTCCTGCCGGAAGGTCTGCTTATCTGGGCCCCCGTTATTTTGTTGGCATTGCTGATCATCATGCTGCTTGTGGGAGCATTAAAATTCTTGATTGGCGCTGCATTATCAACAGTCAATCCGTTGATTGGCTTCCTATACACCTTTTTCTTCGCCAATGTGGTTGGCAAGATGCTCAGCCGGGCAATGCTGACAACGCTGTTGCTGTCTGCTTTGGTCTATGCACTCAATTATCTTGGCATTGCCGCCATTGCCATCGGTACCGCCGTTTTGGTTGCATACATTCCCATGCTGCTCATTTTATTGGCACTCTGGTATATTGTTGGCAAACTACTATAACAAACAAATCCCTCCGCTTTGTGCGGAGGGATTCTTCTTATTCTTGACTTTCAATCGCAGTGATAACCGCATCCACGCCATCGGTCAATACAGTTTCCATCTGGCCATTGTCAAAAGCCTCTGCTACAGCAGGATCAATGGGCAACCGTGCCAAAATCGGCAGATTCAGCTGCGCTGCAATCTCATCCAGGTGGCTTTTACCGAATACATTGATCTTCTTGCCACAATCCGGGCAGCTTAGATATGCATAGTTCTCCACAAAGCCCAAGACGGGCACTTTCATCATAGCCGCCATCTTCACAGCCTTGGAGACGATCATACTAACCAAATCCTGAGGGCTGGTGACTATGACGATGCCATCCACTGGCAGGCTCTGAAAAACCGTCAGGGGCACATCACCGGTTCCGGGAGGCATATCCACAAACATATAGTCCACATCTTCCCAGATCACATCTGTCCAGAACTGCTTAACAGCGCCTGCAATGACCGGGCCACGCCATACAACGGGATCCCCGGGATTATCCAGCAACAGATTGATGGACATCACCTGCATGCCGGTACGGGTCAATGCAGGGTACAGGCCGTCCTCAGAAGCCCCCTGGCACTCTGTTACACCAAATGCAGTAGGAACAGAAGGTCCGGTGATATCCGCGTCCAATACACCTACTCGCTTGCCTCTGCGAGCCATGGCAACAGCCAGCAAGGAGGTAACTGTGGATTTACCAACACCGCCTTTACCGGACACAACAGCAATTACTTTTTTAACACTGGACTTAGGGTTCAAAGCTGCCAGCAAACTCTCCTTCTTACGGTCACCGCAGTCTGAACTGCAAGATGCACAATTACCGTTGCAAGAACTCATTTTATTTACTCCTTTATTTCACATTTGCATTAGTATACCACTTTCTGTAGTAAAATGCAAATACTATCTATATGCAATAGAATGCCTGCCGATCCGTAAATCGACAGGCATTCTATTAGAAGGGAAAGAGGATAGAAGTATTTTCAGGTGTCAGCGGCGAACCATATTCACAGACTGCAAATGCTTCTGCAAAATTTGTCGCCATTCCCAGTTCTTCACCATAGCGAGCCACAAGTTGCTCGCGGTACTTTACCGCAGGAATAGCTTCCTTGTACTCACTTTCAGAACCGATCAGATTTTTCGTCAGAATGCTTTCATCCAACGGTTTGCCATCACGAGGGATTCTAGGTTCATGCAACCATTCCAGACGCTGTGCAGGATCTGCAGGAACCGTATGTAATGTCCCCTTTGTATAGGGCAGCCATTCAAACAGCTGGGATTCATGACAAGCAAGCATTTTAAACTTTTCCTCAATCACATCGTCTGTACGAATGGCAATATCAGCCTTAAAAGGAGGATTTTGGAAATGATCGTAAAAATGCAAAATCACCGGTGTTTCCTTCATTGCCGGAACATCCGGGCAAAAATGCGGAACGATCAGCAAATAAGATGCATCCTGCACAAGCAGGGATGCTGCACGATGATCGGTATGATAGTCGTTCGGACGAGAACAGAAAATAACATCAGGATTAAACTCTCGAATAGCACGTACCAAACGTTTTCTTGTTTCCAAATCCGCAACGATCTCGCAGTCACAGACATCCCACACATCATATTCGATACCAGCCATAGCAGCAACCGCCTGGGTTTCTCTCTTTCTTCTTTCAGCAATGGCATCAGGCTCCATAATATGATGTCCGCCACTGCCATCGCACATTGCAAGGAACTTTACCTTATGTCCTGCTTTTGCATATTGAAGGGCAAGGCCACCACAGCGGAAATCACAATCATCCGGATGAGCGCCAATCATCATGGCACGAATCTGTTTCATTACATTCTCCTCCATTTAACTAATAAGTAAAGTAAACTTATTTAAAGTTTAGCACTCATCCCAAGAATTGTCAAGTACAAAAAAATTATATATTATTCTATTCCGTTAAACCATAAATTGGCATCAAATTTTCAATATAATTCCATACTGCACCCAACATCTCCGGCTTTTCTGCATCCACAGAATACCGTACTTTTAAATCGCGCATAAGCTTATGGAATCCGTTGCATTGAATACTTTGCTGAAGATCATCAAGGAATTGCTGACCAAGTTTACGAATCTCTCCACCTATGACAATCTGTTTAAGGGGCTGCATGGCAAGCATATTACTCAATCCGATCGCCAGGACATCCGCTTTCTCACGAATGAGCGCAGTTATGCGGGAATCACCTTCCTGATATAGGCTGCATAGTGTTTCAAAATCCAAGCCTGCGTCCTCTGTAATAGCTGTCGTGCTGATATAACACTCAAGGCACCCCTTACTTCCGCAAATACAGGGTCTGCCCTTGTAATCAATGGTGATATGTCCAAACTCACCGGCACGCAGGGGCTTTGTTTCAAAAATCCTGCCATTACGCACCACAGCAGAGCCAACACCATTGCTGATCAAAATCAGTGCAAAATCCTCAACATGGTCGTTGAAGTGATATTCCGCATAGGCATAGTGATCTGCGGTATTACCTGAATACAGTTCAAGATCTGTCTTCTCCTGCAAATAAGCAAAATAACCGGCGGGTGTAGATATACGGTGAGAAGAAGATGACAAAACGCCTTCCTTATTAACCGAGCCGGGAGTGGAGAACACTAAACTCTTAAAATTATAGCGTTTTTTAGCATTATTGATCCAGTGAATCAAAGGATCTGCCAACGATACCATTTCCGGATAACGAATACCATTTTTCTGCACAACATTATCAGCCTGAAAACCGAAAGGAACGTAGCAGGATTCCAGCTCTTCTGCTGCAAAATTAAAAATTTTGCAGTTATAACCATTGATTGCCATCGCTACCACAGGAATTGCATATCGATCAGCACATACACGTAATTGAATGCTGGGACGGCCTCTCTGTACAGCACCAACAATCCCAACCTCTTCGATATACTTTCCCACGATCAGTTCATCCACCAATGCAGAAACCGCAGGAAAACTCAATCCCATTTCTCTGCGCAGTTGGGCACGGGAAATTCCGCCACTGTGCAAACAATGCAGATATATTTGTTTTAAGTGTAGAGTCTTGATGTCCTGCTGTGTCATAACCGGATTTTTTGCAGCTTTCATTTGCAAACACTCCTTTTTATTCCTGAGCACTTTCCCATTGCTCCATAAGTTCTAAAAGTTTTTCCTCTTCCTGCTCTTTTTCAGAAAGCAGACGTGTCAACTCCTGATAATCAGCAGCTGCAGCATCAATCTTTTGATCCAAGACCGCAATCAGCTGCTCCTGCTTTTCGATTTCCCGCTCCAAACGACGAATCAGTTTATCCTGCTCCTTGGTGCCACCTTTGGGCTTCTCCTTTTTCGGCTTGGGCGCACTCGGCACCTGAGGCTTTGCCGCTTGCTCATGCTCAATAATAGAGCGATACTTTGCATAGCCACATTGGAAATCCCGAATTGTTCCATCCTCCAACAACCAGACACGCTCGGCAAATTTGTCAATAAAATATCGGTCATGGCTGACGAACAGCAAAACACCTTCAAATTCTTCGATTGCAGCCTCCACCCATTCTCTGGACGCAATATCCAAATGGTTGGTAGGCTCGTCCAGGATCAGCAGATTGATTTTTTCATCCATCAGCATACACAGCCGCAAACGGCTCTGCTCACCGCCAGAGAGGTTGCCCACGGTCTTAAAGACATCCTCGCCCTGGAACAAAAATGCACCCAGGCGATCTCGTGCCATCTGCGGTGTGCAATTTTTCTCGTACAGCATGGTATCATACAAACTGCGTTCCGGATGCGCAAAATGGACGATCTGCGGGAGATATCCCCATTTTACAGTGGGTCCAAATTGGATTTTTCCCTGATAATCCTCATCTCCCAGAAGGCATTTGATAAACGTCGTCTTGCCGGTTCCATTATCCCCCAGGAGCGCAATACGTTCTCCGCCTTCCACATTCAGATTCACATCTGAAAACAGCGTGCGCTCTCCAAAGGATTTGGAAACATTTTTCATTTTAAATACCACATCTCCGGAGAAATCTTTTTCGCCGAAGGTAGCCTTCATTGTCTTCTCTGTTTTGGGTTTTTCTGTTTTTTTAATTCGCTCCATACGGTGCTGGATAGACATTGCACGACGGTACAAAGTGCGGTTATTGATACCCCACCCCTTCATGCGCTCCACAGTATAACCTAACTGCTTCAGCTTCGCCTGCTCCTGCTCATACTGCTTCATTTGCAGATCGAAACGAGCCTGCTTTTCATCCATATAGAAAGAATAGTTGCCGGAATAGAATTCCGCATGACCATCCGTAATTTCAATTACTCGATCTGCAATACGGTCAATAAAATAGCGGTCATGGGAAATGGCTAAAACAGTTCCTTTAAAACCTTTGATATATCCTTCCAGCCATTCAACACTACGCAGATCCAGATGGTTGGTAGGCTCGTCCAAGAGCAGAATATCTGTCTTTTCCAAAAGCAATCGAGCTAAATTGACTCTGGTCTTTTCACCACCGGAAAGGCTGGCAAATTCCTGCACACGCTGCTCCGGAGTAATGCCCAGACCATTGCAGATTTTGTCAATCTCCACGTCCATCTCATAGCCGCCACCGGCTTGAAAGCGATTGGTCAGATTATCATATTGTTCCAGCTGTTCTTTGGTTGCACCGGAAAGCATTTCCTGCTCCAGTAATTCCATCAGCTTTTTTGCCTTCAAGATCCCGGCATAGGCAGAGCGAAGCACATCCTCCACCGTAAAACCAGCAGGAAATTTCGGGATCTGCGAGATCAATCCCAGTCGCTTGGCAGGGTTGACATACACCTCTCCGTCGTCATAGTCCATTTGCCCGGTGAGAATATTAAAAAGGGTTGTCTTTCCACAGCCATTGCGGCCAAGAATTGCAACACACTCCCCTTCTTGTACCTCAAAAGTCAGACCATCAAGAAGGTTCTCTCCGATAACGAAGAACTTTGTTAAATTGGTTACCGAAATATCAACCATTATTACACTCCAACGTACCTACAATGTGTGTCAGCTCATCCAATGTATATAATAGATTCAGCGCCTGCAACAACGCATTTGCACTCATCTTTTCCGGGAAATCCAGCTTTTTAAGCAGCTGCAGGCGAAGAAAACTGCTGTTCTTTCCACCGGACAGCCCCAAGGTGGCCATATCCTGCTTTGTGATGTCACCGGATGACTTCTGTGCTTTTTCTTCAAAAGTGGCACCTGCCCGACGCAACGCCTCCAGAATGACATCCCGTGTCATACCCTCAACGCCCAATTTCCCTTCTTTTCCGGGTGCTGACTTGCGCCGCTCTTTTCCCATAATATCCGGTGTATAGGCATGTTTCAAATATTGCGTAGGGATCGCGCTTTTTACATGGTTGCGGATCACAAAGCCCGCTCCATCGGAATCTGTAAACACGATCAGCCCCCTGCTTTGTGCCACCTTGCGAAGCAGCGCCATCTGCTCCCTATTTTTGAAGATACCAAAACCGGAAGTTTCAAATATGGCAGCATCTACAATCTGGCTCAGGGTATTTTTATCATAACGCCCTTCGACTAAAATAGCCTCTTTAATTGTAACCATATCAGTTCTCCTGGGCCAGCTGCAAAATCAGCATTTCCAGCAGCCGCTCCTGCTCATCAAAAGAGGTCTTCATTCGATAATCCGTTTCCAGAATCAACTGGGAAGCCTTTTTACAAAAATCAGGTGTAAAACGGCGAGCCGACTCCATAGTCTTGCGGGCAGGATAGTCGGTAATTTTATAAATTGCTGCCAGTTCCGATGCCGGTCTGCCATTGTCGATCAGGACTCTTGCTGTACTGATTCTGCGGAACTGACCGCCGATTGCACCCAAAATCGAAATAGGATCCTGTTGCAGTTTCAGCAGCTGCTGCAATTTCTGCAAAGCCTTGGCATACTGTTTTTGTCCCAGCAGATCTGTCATCTGATAGACAACGGCATCCAAAACTGGCTCGACAACTGCATCGATATCTGCTCGGCAAATCTCCTCTGCTCCCGAATAGGCGCAGATCTTCTTGATCTCACTGCTTAAAGCAGTCATGGTGCCACCGGTAATATCGATCAGATAGGCGCAAAGGTCAGAGGATATCCGCTTTTGATTGGCCAAGAAATGCCGGGTCACCCAGGTGATCAATTCTCGTTGATCCTGCTTGGCAAATTCAATGACAGTTGCACTTTCCTCAATGGCATCCCACAACTTTTTAAACCGTTTATCCGGTTTCCAGGTAAGGGTCTCATAGGTAAATACCACCGTGCAATATTCCGGGATATCCGATAAAATCTGTGCAATCTGATTGCGATCCGATTCATTTAGTTTGAAGATATCAATGTCATCTACCTGAACCATGGTGTTTTCTGCCATCATGGGTAAGTTTTCAACGGCGTCACCAAAGGATTGAATATCAAAGGTTTCGTTATTCAATCTGTGATAATTGAAAGATTCCGTTAAATCGTCGATTAGCAACTTTTTAACTTGCTGCAAATAATGATTCCTCAGGAATGCTTCTTCACCATGGAAAATATATAACCGATCCAGGTTCTTTTCTTTAATAGCAGCCTTCAGTTTCTGCAATGTCTCAGACTTATTCTGCTCCTTTGCCATGGTGTCACCTCCTGTAAATAATCGTTCCGTGGATATCTGTACGGAAAATATCACAACCTGCCTCTATCAACCGCTGTAAAACCGCATCGGATGGATGTCCGTAACGATTGTCCTCTCCAACAGAAATAAATGTATGTTGCGGATTGGTCGTTTCCAATAACTCTTTTGATGTAGAGCCTGCGGAGCCGTGATGTCCTGCCACCAATACATCCACTTCCGGTATGATACCAGATTGTAATAAGTGCTTTTCTCCCTCAAATCCTCTGTCACCAGTTATCAGTATACCACAATCTTCCTGCTGGAACAAGATGCAGATGCTGTTTTCATTGTCAGAATCTCCGGAAATTGGCGCAAAAATCGTCATTTCTGCATTTCCAAACCGATAAACCACATCTTTATCTACGAATTCTACCAGATCAGCTTCCCAACCTGCGGGCAGTGCACCGTTCTCGGTATAGGGCAATATCAAGCGATCTGTTCGAATGCGCATGAGCAAATATTCAATGCCACCGGCATGGTCTGCATCATAATGCGTTACAATAATACCGTCCAATCGGGTAATCCCTTGCTCTAACAAGGCCTGCGCAGTAACATCTGCTGCGCTCTCATCATCGTCACCGCCACAATCCACCAAGAATGTCTTTCCCTCACATTGAAGCAGTATACTTTGTCCTTGACCTACATCTAGCATAGTCACCCGAAAATCATCCTGCAAGGGTTCAAACCATGAAAATAATTGTGTCACCAAAAATAAAAATGTAACACTGACGATCAACAGCCCCGGCTGTTTTCTGTTTTGACACAGAAAAATCGATAGCAACACATATACACCAATCAACCAAACTACTACATAGATATTGGAGGTATACACCGCTGCCATTGGTAGCGTGGATATCCATTTAGCTGTAAACAGTACAAATTGAATAGGTAGTGCAATGATCCATGCCAGAAAAGTTGTCGCGGTAATGCTCAGTACGCTTATTGCAAGACATACCAGCAAACCATAGAAAATAAAACTGATAATCCAAAGTGTCAGCAGATTTGTTATGACGCCTATAATGCTAACACAGCCAAAATAGTATGCTACCAAAGGTGTCGTCATCACAGATGCGCTCAAAGATACGCAAACAGATGCTGCAAATCCACGCCAAAGTCTGTTCAACACTTTTCTTTCCTTCTTGATGTGCTTTTTTCCGTAATTCAGCAAATACTGCCGTATCTTCTCGGAAAACAAGAAAATACCCATCATACATCCAACAGAGAGTTGAAAGCTTACGGAAAGAATCGTAAGTGGATTGCACACCAACATCACAAGCACAGCAAAGGATAGCGCTGTCGGTCCGTCATATTCACGATCAATGACCATTGCAATCAGCATCAGTGATTGCATAATACACGCACGAGTTATGGATGGTGTAAATCCAACCACGGCAGCAAATAGAAATAAAACCGGTATGCCAATCACGCAGGATAATCCACGACGCCTGGCAAGCAATGTGTATAGCAAACTGAGCAAAATGGAAACATGAAGGCCGGATACCGCAATAATATGGCTGATTCCACTAACCTTGAATGCCGTATTCATTTCATAGGTAACACCGCTGCGATCTCCCAGTAACAATGCTGCTGCAAATGCACCGCTTTCTCCTGGGAGAATTTCATGGATTCTTGCAAGCAGCTGATACCGCCAAAGAGCTGGATAATATCTCCAGGATACCTGCTCTGTTTTCTCAATTACGGAACTTCCCAAAGGATATGCCAGCAGGAAAGTGCCTTCTGTGCGGTGATTCGTCGGGTTTTCGGCACCGCCATCTGTGGTCAGACGAAAACGGAATGTGCCGGTTACAGTATCCCCGGGTGTAAGCAATTCTTTTTGATTCAGATAAGCCTTTACACGATAATCTCTATTATTGAACGTAACCTTTGCTTCCACGGCACTGCCGTAGTCCGTTTGATAGCTGTAGTCTGTAGCCTCCATGGTCACCGTGAACGTTTCTCCATCTGCAATTCTGGGAATTGCTACAAAGATCCCATCGTAAAGGCCAAACCACAGAAAACCTGCAGTGCAGCCTATGAAGAGCATTCTAACAAAGGCACGCTTGCTCCACTCTTTTGCGAAAACAGTGAATAGTCCGGCAAATATAAGGGAAATTACTGCGCATAGCAAAAGCCAGCCACCATAGAAAATGGCTCCCACAAAGCTGGCTAAAGCGAAGCCAAGGCTGAACCATACCAATTTTCGCACAAACTACCCTTCTTTCAAAAAAGAGCGCTGCCGATTGGGGCAGCGCTCTTCTCAATCAATTCAACTTGGACTGAACGAAATCGTCCACCAAAGCCAAAGCATTGTCTACCTGGCTTGCGTCCTTACCACCGCCCATTGCGGAGTCGGGTTTACCGCCGCCACTACCACCACAAGCAGTACAGACCAGCTTAACCAGGTCACCGGCTTTGACGCCCTTAGCGATTGCTTCCTTACCGCAGACAGCCAGGAATGTGATCTTATCAGCATTAACGGAGGCCAAAACACCAACAACATTCTCGGACTTGTCACGGAGATTGTCACCCATCTGGCGCAGTCTGTTTGCATCTGCATTGTTGACCATTGCAGTCAGCACCTTCAGGCCACCAACGTCACGGGCGCCAAACAGGAAACGATCCACCTCACCGGCAGTCTCCTTAGCCTGGAAGCTCTCGATGGAACGCTTCAGGTTGCGAATTTCCTCGGTCTGGCTCTGAATCTTCTCCAGCAACTCAGCCGGCTTGGTCTTCAATGCGGAAGCAGCTGCATACAACTGCTCACGGGTCTTCTGCATATCCGCCATGCAAGCCTTACCGGTCACAGCCTCGATACGGCGCACACCGGATGCCACGCTGCCTTCGCTCTCAATGAAGAACGGACCGACCTTTGCGGTATTATCCAGGTGGGTACCGCCACACAGTTCAATAGAGTAGCCACTCATATTGACCACACGGACAGTATCACCGTACTTTTCGCTGAACAGTGCAGTTGCACCCATAGCCTTGGCATCCTCAATGGACATCTCACGAATGTCGATTGCATAGCCATCCAGCACAGCAGCCTGCACCATAGCGTCCACCTTGGTCAGTTCCTCTGCGGTCAAAGCAGAGTAATGGGTAAAGTAAAAGCGCAGACGGTCAGGCTCAACCAGGGAACCTGCCTGGTGTACATGGTCACCCAGCACAGCGGTCAGTGCCTTCTGCAGCAGGTGTGTTGCAGAGTGGGCACGCATGATAGCCTTACGGCGATCCACATCAATGGATGCACAAACCATATCATCCACCTTGATGGTACCCGCATTCAGCTTGCCGTGGTGCAGATACTTACCGGACTTATCCTTCTGCACATTGGTGACACCAAAGCGGCTCTCACCAACCAGAATTACACCATGGTCAGCCACCTGACCGCCCATTTCTGCATAGAAGGGAGTCTTGTCCAACACCAGAATACCGGTCTCACCACCGGCAATGGAACCGGAAACCTCATCGCCAACACAAACAGCCAGCACCTTAGCGCTGCAGGAGTTGTCTGTATAGCCAACAAAGGTAGTGGGTGTGTTATCCAGCCCCAGGTCGATACCGGCCCATGCCAGGTCACCCAGAGCCTTACGAGCCTCACGGGCACGGATCTTATCTTCCTCGCGCTGGCGATTATACTCGTCCATATCCACAGTCATACCTTCGTCCTCAACCATTTCCATGGTCAGGTCAATGGGGAAACCATAGGTAGCAGCCAGCAGGAATGCATCAGCACCGGAGAAAACGGTCTTGCCGACAGCCTTGTGCTCAGCCATCTTGGCATTGAAGATCTGCATACCGGTATCGATGGTCTTGGCAAAGTTCTCTTCCTCGATCTTAACGATCTTGATGATATAATCTGCACGCTCACGCAGGTAGGTATAGTGGCTCTCATTCTCCTGAACAACCGTCTCAACCACCTCATAAAGGAAGGGGCGATTCACACCCAAGAGCTTGCCGTGACGGGCAGCACGACGGAGCAAACGACGCAGAACATAGCCGCGCCCCTCGTTGGAGGGCAGAACGCCATCTGCGTTCATAAAGGTAGATGCACGGATGTGGTCAGTGATAACACGCAGGCTCACATCAGTCTTAACACTCTGGCCATAGGATGCACCGGTGATAGAGGTCACCTTGTTGGTGATGTTCATAACGGTGTCCACATCAAACAAGCTGTTAACATCCTGACAGACAACTGCCAGACGCTCCAGACCCATACCGGTGTCGATGTTCTTCTGTGCCAGCTCGGTGTAGTTACCCTGGCCATCGTTGTCAAACTGGGAGAACACGTTGTTCCAGACTTCCATGTAGCGGTCGCACTCACAGCCTACTACGCAGTCAGGCTTGCCGCAGCCGTACTTTTCACCACGGTCGTAATATACCTCGCTGCAAGGACCGCAGGCACCGGAGCCGTGCTCCCAGAAATTGTCCTTCTTACCGAAACGGAAGATGTGGTCAGCAGGAACACCGATCTCCTTGTTCCAGATTTCAAAGGCCTCATCGTCATTCTCGTAAATGGAAGGATACAGTCTGTCAGGTTCCAGACCCACTTCCTTGGTCAAAAATTCCCACGTCCAGGCAATCGCCTCGTGCTTGAAATAATCGCCGAAGGAGAAATTGCCCAACATTTCAAAGTAAGTGCCGTGACGTGCAGTCTTACCGATATTCTCAATATCGCCGGTACGGATGCACTTCTGGCAGGTGCAGACACGGCGGCGAGGGGGCTCAACCTCACCGGTGAAATAAGGCTTCATAGGAGCCATGCCGGAGTTGATCAACAGCAAAGATGCGTCATTTTGGGGAATCAGAGAAAAGCTGGGCAGACGCAGGTGACCCTTGCTTTCGAAGAACGCCAGGAACTTTTCACGAAGTTCATTTACGCCATAAGGTTTATTGCTCATTGGTATTACCTCCAAATAGTTTTCAAAAAAATAAATGCCGCCCCTGATCACTCAAGGGCGGCGAAAAATCGACGCGGTACCACCTTGTTTTACAAACACTGTCATGAACAGAATTTGCCTCAACACGCTGTAACGGGCGCCCCCGTCCCGGTCTTCCCGGGCAACACGAAAGTGGCATACAGATCATCCTGCAAGGGGCTTACACCGTTTCCCCTCTCGCTTTGGTCAGTTCAAACTGTTTAGCTTCCGTATAGTCTTTACATATCGGGGTTATTTTAGCACAAAATCCAGAAAAGTCAACATTTTTTCGTCAAATATGTGCTTCCAGCCAGGATTTCAAGGCTAAACGCCCCTCTTCGGACATAGGAAACTCTCCCCTGCCCTCTATTTCGCTCTTTTCATAGCAAAATTGGCCGTGCCAGTATTCCGCAACGATGTTGCTCTTGGAATAATCCACCTCTTTGGATCCTTCCACCTTCACCACCTGCGGTGCAATGCGAAAACGAAATGCACCACTGGATCCGGTAAAGATATTATTCATTGCAAAGGTGTGGAGTGTAGGAATATACAGCTCACTCATACTTACAGATCCTTTGTCAGTTCTTCCATCTCATCCAGCAATTCGTCGAACAGCTGCAGTGCCTGGTTCACCGGCTCGGGTGTGGTCATGTCCACACCTGCGCCCTTCAGCAGGTCTATGGGACTCTTGGAGCAGCCACCGGATAGGAAGCCCAGATAATCCTTCACCGCACTTTCGCCCTCTTTCAGGATCTTGCGGGACAGAGCGATTGCAGCGGAATAACCGGTTGCATACTGGAACACATAGTAGTTCATATAAAAATGAGGAATTCTTGCCCACTCAACTGCAATCCGGTCATCCACGATCATGTCTTCACCAAAGTACAGTTCATTCAGCCGCTTATACTCTGCGCACAGCACATCGGCCGTCAGTGTTTTGCCCTCTGCAACCATTCTGCCGATATTCAGCTCGAACTCAGCAAACATGGTCTGGCGATACAGTGTGCCCTTGAACTGATCCAGGAAATGGTTGATCAGATATGCCCGTTCCTTCTTATCCGTGGTCTTTGCAAGCAGATGCTCCATCAGCAGTGCTTCATTGCAGGTAGATGCCACCTCAGCAACAAAAATCACGTAGTTTGCGTCTGCGGGAGTCTGGTACTTATTAGACAAATAAGAGTGCAAAGCATGACCCATTTCGTGTGCCAAAGTGAACTGGCTGTCCAGAGTACCGGTGTAATTCAGCAGGACATAGGGATGCACCAGAGCGCCGGCAGAATATGCACCGCTACGCTTACCTTCGTTTGTATAAACATCGATCCAGCGGTTTTCAAAGCCTTCCTTTAAGATGGCACGGTAATCCTCACCCAGAGGTGCAAGCGCATCATAAACCGTCTGCTTAGCCTCTGCAAAGGGAATTTCCTTATCTACATCGGAGAGCAAGGGGGTATATACATCATAGAAATGCAGTTCGTCAACGCCCAGCAGCTTCTTACGCAAGCGAACGTAACGGTGCATCTTGTCCATGTTCTGATGCACGGCCTCAATAAGATTCAGATACACAGAGGTGGGCACATTGGTACGATCCAGTGCTTTTTCAAAAGCATTGGGATACTTTCTGGCCTCAGCGTAGAATTTCAGCTGCTTATTCTGCGCATTCAGCAAAGCTGCAGCAGTGTTCTTGTAGTTGTTGAAGCTGTCGTACAGATTTTCGTATGCGCTCTTACGCAGCTGGCGGTCAGGGCTTTCCTCATAAGAAACAAAGTTACCCTGGCGCAGAGGATACTTGTTGCCATTGGAATCAACAGCATCTGCGAAGGTAATGTCCGCATTGCTGAAATTACCGTAAATATCATGCGGTGCACCACCCATCTCACCGGATGCTGCAAGCAGTTTTTCTTCCGCAGGAGAAAGGGTATGCTCCTTCATGCGGCGCTCATCGGTCAAAGCACGGCGATAACGCTCCAGTGCGGGACAATCCTTATAGAACTGCTCCAAGGTTTCGTCAGGAATCGCCATGATCTCAGGAGTTTCAAAGCTCCGAACTGCGCCAATAGAAACAGCAAGGCTCATAAATTTGCCACGCATGGCCTGATAAGTGGCATTACGGGTATCCTCGTCAGCCTTGCGCATGCAGTAATTGGCCAAACGGGAGAAGGTAATTCCAAATGTTTCCTCATATTGCAAATAATCATACAGAGTCTGTGCACTTTCGCCCAAGCGACCAGCGTAGGATGCAAATACCTGCTTTGCTTCCTCCATAGAAGCCAGTTCTGCTTCCCAGGCCTCGTCAGAAGGATACAGATCCTCGGTTGCCCAGGTATCTTCTACAGCAAGCTCCGCACGGGTAGGAATTTTTTTGATCTCAGACATAAGAAAACCTCCAAGTACAATTTTCTTTATTATAGCACAGAGTTTTTAAAAAGCAATCTTGCAATTCCCAGACTTTTATGCTAAAGTTTTCCTCGGTGATGAAAATGTCGAAACAATTAAAAGGCAGCCTGAGTATCATTCTGGCTACCATCATATGGGGTTCTACCTTCGTCGCACAAAGCGTGGGCGTGGATTATGTCGGTCCCTTTACTTTTCTTTCTCTGCGATGTTTCCTGGCAGTTAGTTTTCTCTTTGTGGTCTTGTTCCTTTGTAGGAGGACGGACTTTTTCAATATCATTACAAACAAGAAATTGTGGATTGCAGGTATTCTCAGTGGCATCGCACTGTTTGCAGCCACTGCAACACAGCAAATCGGTTTGATATACACCAGTGCAGGAAAAGGTGGTTTTATTACCACCATGTATATCATTCTAGTCCCTATCTTCGGAATATTTTCGAAAAAGAAGCCGCCGAAAACTGTAGTGCTCAGTGTGGTATTAGCTGCTTTGGGTCTGTATCTGATCAGCGGTGCAGCCAGTGCAGGCCTGAGTTCTATTAACATCGGCGATGTGCTGATGCTTATGTGCGCTGTGGCTTTTGCTGTGCAGATATTGATCATGGATCGTGTTGCCGGTGAATTGGACAGTATTGCCCTGAATATGTCCCAGGCGCTGGTCTGTGCCCTGCTGTCCGGTATCTGTGCACTGCTTTTCGATACCATGCCTATTCAAAATGCATTGCAGTGCTGGTTCCCTCTTTGCTGGGCAGGTATTATGTCCATGGGTATTGCCTACACTCTGCAGATCATTGGTCAAAAATCCATCGAACCCACCACCGCTTCTCTGCTCATGAGCTTTGAATCCGTTTTTGCTCTGTTCTTTGGCTGGCTGCTCCTGCATGAGTCCTTTACATTGACGGAAGGTATTGGCTGCGCCCTTGTCTTTTGTGCAATCATGATTACACAAATTCCTATTAAGAATAGAGAAAAGGCACCCAAATAAGGGTGCCTTTTGTTTTTTACTTTTTCGCAAGATCAGCAGCAATAATGCGCTTCATTGCTTCGATGCCAACTTTCACTGCACCGGAGGTATCCTCGGTCATAGGCATAAACAGACCTGCCTTTTCTCGCTCCTGATTCCATACCGCATGGAAGCAGCTGCCGCAACGAACCTTCAACGCAGATGCCACAACAAAGAGCGCTGCAGATTCCATCTCGCTGGCCTTTACGCCCAAGCGTTTCCAGCTTTCCCACTTTTGCAACAGGTCGTAATATACAGGGGATCTCTCAGGGCTGTGTTGACCGTAGAAAGCATCCTTGCACTGAACAACGCCCACATGGGTATTGTAACCCAACTCCTCACTGGCGGCCTTCAGCGCAGCTGTAACATCAAAGTCTGCAACTGCAGGGAACTCAATGGGGGCATATTCCAAAGAGGTATGCTCATAGCGGATCGCGCCGGTGGCAACCACCACATCCCCGGGCATCACATCCAGGTCGATACCGCCGCAAGTGCCGATACGGATAAATGTATCTGTGCCAATAGCGGCCAGCTCTTCCATGGCAATGGCCGCAGAGGGACCGCCGATACCGGTGGAGCAAACGGATACCTTTTCGCCCAATAGCGTGCCGGTGTAAATGTTATACTCCCGGTTCATACCGATATGTACGGGATTGTCAAAATGAGATGCTATGGCCTCACATCTGCCGGGGTCACCGGGCAGGAAGCAATAGCGGCCAACATCGCCTTCTTTGCAATGAATATGATATTGCAGAGCAGTCTCTTGCATAGAAATTCTCCTCAATTATTGTCTTTTCTGTAAAATATGCAGCAAACGCACGATCATCGGACAGCACAGAATGTTGATCAACAACTCTACAAGGAAATTTAAACCTGCAAAGGTTGCGACCACATACAGCAAGACATTGTCAGAAGCTGCGCTGAAATTATCGTAGAAAAATACCATACATCCAAGAATGAAGATGCCGGTATTTACAACGGGGCATACGACCGCACTCAAAGTAACTGCAAGCATAGAAGATTTTTTTGCCACAGCACGGTAAGTCAAACCAGCTAAGCCACCGGACAGCATACCTTTCAGCAGAACGATCACGACCGTTCCAAAGACACCCATTCCATAGAAGAATGCCGTATCCGGCTGAGCAAGAACCACAACTGCACCGGCCAAACCAAGAATCACGCCTGCAATCGGGCCATACACAGCAGCACCAACAACCACCGGCAACAAAACCAGGGATATGGAAACTGCACCGAAGCGAATATACTGACCAACCAGCTGCAGCACTACGACGATTGCCATCAATATGGCAATACCTACCATGTTTTTAATTTTTTGATTGCGCATTAAAATTTCCTCCTACTGTCCCTCCGGCTTTCCGGATGGGATGTAATATTATTCCACGCAAATATTTGCGACAGAATCAGTCGATTTCCTCAGGCACGGCTTCCAGATCGTCAAAACCCATTTGGGCATTCTGACCGTTCTTCATAGCCTGCCATTGCTCTTTTGTCACCAAAATCGCACGAGGTTTACTTCCTTGGAAGGGACCAACAATGCCCTTTTCTTCCATTTCGTCCACGATACGGGCAGCTCTTGCGTAACCCAGTTTCAGACGGCGCTGGAGCATGGAAACAGAGGCCTGACCGGTCTCCAGGATCACATCCACAGCTGCCGGGAGCATTTCATCCCCATCCAATTCGTCCTGGTTAGGCTCCGGGTCGGACACGGTAGCCTTGCCGCTGCCGGCTTGTACCGCTTTCCGCTCGATCTCCTCCATGACACTTTGGTCATAATTAGTGTTGAAATTCTCCTTAACAAAGGAGGTGACAGCCTCCACTTCGGGATCACTAACGAAGCAACCCTGAACACGCATTGGCTTGCCTGCACCAATGGGCGCATACAGCATATCACCCTTACCTACCAGTTTTTCCGCACCCTGGGTATCCAGAATGATACGGGATTCCATTGCAGATGCAACCGCAAATGCGATTCTGGAAGGAATGTTTGCCTTCATAAGACCGGTAATAACATCTGCAGAAGGACGCTGGGTAGCAATGATCAGGTGAATACCTGCAGCACGGCCCATCTGCGCAATACGGCAGATAGATTCTTCCACTTCCTTTGCAGCGACCAGCATCAGGTCAGCCAACTCGTCGATAATAACAACCACCTGGGGCAGTTTCTGGCCTTCACCCTCAGCCTCTACAATGCCATTATAGGACTCCAGATCACGAACGCCTGCATCGGACATGGCCTTATAACGGCGCATCATTTCCGTTACCGCCCATTGCAGAGAACCTGCAGCCTTCTTGGGATCGGTTACCACCGGGATCAGCAGATGAGGAATGCCATTATAAATGCCCAATTCCACCATCTTGGGGTCAACCATGATCAGTTTGACATCTTCAGGACTTGCCTTATACAGCAAGCTGATGATGATGGAGTTCATACAAACGGACTTACCGGAACCGGTAGTACCCGCAATAAGCATGTGGGGCAACTTTGCAATATTACCAACGATACACGTACCGCCGATATCTTTACCTACAGAGAAAGAGGATTTGGACTTTGCTCTTGCAAATTCCGGAGAATCAATGACTTCCCGCAGGGAAACATTGGTCACTGCACGGTTAGGAACTTCGATACCCACAACAGAGATCTTGCCGGGTACTGCTGCGATACGCACACCGGATGCACCAAGGCTCAATGCGATATCATCGGCGCAGGTCGTTAGTTTGTTCAAACGCACGCCCTTATCCAGCTCTACCTCATAACGGGTAACACTGGGACCACGCGTCACATTGATAATATGCGCTTCAATCTTAAAGCTTGCCAAAGTCTCATTCAGGCGACGGGTGTTCTCCCGCATTTCTGCAGTAGCATCCATGTTATTGCGCATGCTGGGCTTCAGCAGGTCGATTGGCGGGAAACGATATTCCGGTTTTACCTCTTGCTGTGCTTTTGCAATCTCCTCAGCAACCTGTGCAGCGGACTCCTGGGCATCCTTAGCTGTCACCTTTGCTTGTGCCTCAGCAACCTGCGCAACAGTTTGGGCAACCTCTACTGCCACATCGTCCTCTGCCTTTTCGAAAGGTGTCATTTCTTCCGGAACCTGCTCCATGGCAAAGGTGTTGTCATTGGCAGGTTGCGGCTTCACAGGCTTTGAATCCAGAATGAGTTCAACATCTGCATTGCCGGTCATGCCTTCTTTCGCTGCTGCAACCGGAGTTTGCACATCGGTATCCACCTGATTCATAAAGGCATTTGCTTCAGGAGTCAGCTCCCGCTTTGCGCGCTTGGGCTTGAGGGGCTTATCGTCAACGGGAATATCGATTTCCAGCTGACGTTCTTCCTGCTCTTTACGCTTGTTTTCCATATAAGCTATGCGCTTATTGGCAATGTGGTTAACAACCACTGCTGCAGGCTCCTCTGCCTCAGGCTCATCATCCTCCCAATCAGCACGGGGACGGTTCTGTATAGCACGGATAATGCTGGGGATAGTAATTTGGAAGGATGCCAGCAATGTCAAGAGTGCTGCAACCACCAAAACGATCATGCTAAGACCAGGTCCAAACAGCTCTGCGATCAGCAATCCAATACCGCCGCATATCAGACCGGCAGTTTCATTGTTTCGGCCGCCGGAAACCAGCTCAGAAAGCAGCGACATACCGGTAGGCAAGGAATAGCTGTCATCCATCAGCAGAATGATCTGAGAAATACAGCCACAAATAGCCACAAAGACCAGCAGACATACGCTTCGCATAATTATGGGGCGTTTTCCACTGAATGCTTGAATCACAAATAAGTACACCAGCGCAGGTATGGATACACAAAATGCAACCTGACCGAATAACGCTTTTACACAATTGCGCACCAAACGCGGGAACACATCGTCACTTCTGTATGCAAACAGAAACAGTATAAAACACACAACGCAAACCACAGCCGTAATCAAACGAGCCGGGATCTGGAGTGTTTCAACCGGTTCGGATTTGGTTGCAGTCCTCTTAATTGCATATTTTTTAGTAGAACCGCTGGTAGACTTGGACTTCTTGGCAGCAGCAGCTTTCTCTGCCTGAGATTGTTTTTTTTCCGCCATAAAGTACCTCCTAATAAATCATCCAATAAGATAAATAACAAATGCAAACAAGGCTATACCCCAGCTGTAATAAGCAAAGTTCTCATAGTCGCCTTTTACAGCAAGAAAACGCATAAAGCGAATTCCTGCAGTTCCCACAGCAAAGGCAGCAATGCAGGCCATCATGCCGGGGATAAAAAGAACACTGGCCAACGGGTCACCCGCAAAAATTAGCATACCAATATCGCTTAAGCATAATGCAATCAAAGTCGGTATTGACAGCAGATAAGTAAACTCCAAGGCAAATTGCCGATCTGCCCCACGCATTGAGGCAACAGCAGTTAATGTTCCCATTCTTGAAAAACCGGGAATCACTCCCAACATGCCACCCAAACCAAACAATGTAGCATCCAAAGGCGACAAAGAACGGGTGTCTTTGTTTGCACGGGACATGTAGTTTGGCAGCAGCACAACAATGCCGCAGAATACTGTCAAAAGTGCGATCAGCCATACATCACTGACAGATTTACGAACCCAAGGGGCACACAAGCCGGAAAGTATCAGCGGGATTACCGCAACTCTTAATAACCGTAATTGCATCAAACTGACTACATCCGGTTGACGATTGCGCTTGCGTTTGGGTTGAGAAGCAATTTTCCGTTCTCGCATTAGCTTGCCAACTGTTCCATGATAAGATACGATCACCGCTGCCAAGGCTCCCAAATGTACCGCCAGCAGCATGCCATATCCCGGTACAGCTGCACCGGTAAGTTTCAGTAAAACTTCTTGATGTATCCGGGGTGAAACAGGCAGAAATTCAAAAAAACCGCCAAATGCGCCATAAATCAGACCCAAAAGCCAGTTCCATTCCATACCTGCACCCCCTTTTAGATAACTTTCCGCTTTATTGTAACATGATTCCTTAGAAATTTCCACCCTTACTTTAAAATTTTTACTGCTTTTGTTTATCCTTCTTATACTTTGCAATCATACGGTGCAATGCGGTCAAGGCATCATTCAAACCACCTAATTTATCGATCAAGCCGGACGCAACAGCCTCCTTGCCATAAAGGATCGTACCCACGTCCGTTGCCATCTCCCCTGTTGCCATCATATAATGCTCAAAATCAGACTTGGATATCTTCGAATTTTCTGTAACAAAATCCGCAATTTGCTCCTGAATGCGTTGAAAATACCGAAAGGTCTGGGGTGCGCCTACCACAAGTCCGGTCATACGTACCGGATGCACAGTCATACTTGCTGTAGGCGTAATAAATGATTTCTTCGTACATACCGCAAGCGGGATACCAATGGAGTGACCGCCACCCAAAACCAATGATACCGTTGGTTTCTTCATGCCTGCAATCATTTCCGCAATTGCCAGACCCGCTTCAATATCGCCACCAACTGTGTTCAGCAACAGCAGCAGCCCGTCGATATCCTCACTTTCTTCAATACCTGCAAGCAAAGGCAAAACATGTTCATATTTTGTGGTTTTGCAATTTTCCGGCAGTACCTGATGTCCTTCGACCTGACCAATGATGGTCAGTGTATAGATCTTCCCATCCTTGGATTTGGTAATATCCGCGCCCAGTTCAATGATCTGCTCTCTTTCCTGCTCAGTTTGTTCTGTGTTTTGATTATTTTTCATAACGTATCCTCCTTTTTTCTATAGGATAACCGCATTACCGAAAAACAAACAAAAAGAACCTGCCACATATTGCGGCAGGTTCTGATTCACTTACTGAATAGCATTAGCGCAGTCCTTAACGATCTGTTCCATCTGCTCCATATTCTTCTGCATATCCTTGGCTAATGCAATCTGATTACGGGCGCGAACCAGATTATGCTCCGGATAGTTGATCTTAAAATAAGGACTTCCCTGAATATAGTCATCCAGGAAACGTACAGCCAATTCTGCCGTCAACACAAAGCTGCTCAAAGCCAGAGTGTCCAGTTCCATCTGGGTAAGTGTTTGGCTGGTTTTTTCCAAAAATCCTTCTGTGAAGGCTCGGAAAACATCCATATTCACACCAACTTTATCCAGATCAGGACAGTCTTCCTCAACATGGTTTGCAGCAAAGCGAATAGCATCGCCAAAATCATGGCCCACCAAACCCGGCATAACGGTATCCAGGTCAATAACCACCAATGCTTCTGTTCCATGAGCATCAAAAAGCACGTTATTGATCTTTGTATCATTGTGGGTAACCCTGGAAGGAAGCTCGCCCTGTTCCCACAAAGTTGACAGCCGGCAAGCCATCTCTTTTATGGAGAATAGATAGTCCAGTTCATTCTGAACCTCAGCAACCTTGCCGCAAGGATCAGCAGCGACGGAAGCAGCTAAACTTTCATAGCGCTTGGCTGTATTGTGGAAATTGGGGATCGTTTCAAAAAGATCCTTGCTGTCAAAATCCGACAAATCCATCTGGAAGCTGCCAAAAGCACGACCGGCATTGCGCACCACATTCAAATCTTCAACAACATTGTATGTAGTAGAAGGAATAAAATTGGTCATTCGCCAAAAATCTTTACCGCTTTCAATATAAGTTTTACGATCCTTGGTGTGGTGGAAATGCAGTGCAATCTGCCCGGGATGTTTTGCACGAATATGCTCTGTAACCTTGTCAATATTATCCATAACCTGAACGGGGTTTTTGAATACGTAGGTATTCAGGTTTTGCACCAGAAAGAACTTTTCCCGTCCCTCCGGCAGCATAACTTTCACCCGATAAGTTTTATTAACATTACCAACCTGAATCAAGTCATAGCCGAGATAGGTGCCCTCAATACAAAAGCCCTCGCAGACCCTTGCCAATTTTTCATCTATATTCATAATCACTTAGTTCCTCATAGTAATGCGTCTGTTATGCATATCCCATAACAGACGGATTCTCATCATACAACATTTTATGAATTTTGTCAAGTATTATCCTATTTCGACGATAGGTTTGTTATTTTCAATTATTTCTGCACCAAATGGGATTGACAAGCAGAGTATAATAGATTATGAAGAATGCTTCACTAGGAAAGGAATAGAAAATATGCAATATACATATCAGACCAGCGGCACTTGCTCCCGTGAGATTCTGTTTGAAATCGAAGATGGCAAGGTAAAGAATGTACAGTACATCGGCGGTTGCAACGGCAACCTGAAGGGCATCGGCTCTTTGGTGGAAGGCATGGACGTCAATGAGGCTATTTCCCGTCTGGAAGGCATCACTTGCGGCCCCAAGAATACCTCCTGCCCTGATCAGCTAGCAAAAGCGCTTAAGAAAGCTCTGGCCTAAATAAACAATGACCGCATCCATCGGGATGCGGTCATTTCTTTTATTCTTGAACAGCCGCAAGAATGTGCTTAACCAGCTCATCCCGGCCATTTCCTTTCTCTGCCGAGAACGGAATAATTGGACAATCTTCCGGAAGCTCCAGATCTTCCCGGATCGTTTTCAGATTCGGTTCCAGTTCGCTTTTTTTCAGTTTGTCCATTTTATTGGCAACAACCACAAAGGTACAGCCACTGTCCATAAACCAACGAGCCATGGTAATGTCATTGTTAGTGGGCGGATGGCGGTAATCAACGATCAGAACGCCCAAATCAATGCGATTTGCAGCAAAATAGTCCTCCATCAGCCGTCCCCAGCGGTCCTTTTCAGATTGGGCAACTTTGGCAAAGCCGTAACCGGGCAGGTCAACAAGGTAGCACCTGCTATCCAAGGTAAAGTAATTTACATGGATAGTTTTTCCCGGTTTCTCCCCTACCCGTGCGAAATTCTTACGCTGAAGCAGACGGTTGATCACTGAAGATTTACCAACATTGGATTTTCCTGCAAATGCAATCTCCGGCAAACGGTTTTTGGGAAAATCCTTGGGAGATGCTGCAGAAATCAAAAATTCAACCTTTTGGAAATTCATAATACACCTCACTGCCGAATATCCGGCTTGCGGTTTTTGCCCTTTACATCCTCTGGAATCGTATTCAGCAGAGTTGTGGGCATTTCATGAATCTTACGGTTCAATGCAGTATCCAAAACTGCATCAATGGTCTGTGCAGATACGAAATTCAATGCTTTGTATACAGTAGGATCGATCTCCTGCAGATCCTTTTCGTTTTCCTTGGGAATGATGACTGTTCGAATACCATGGCGCAATGCAGCCATTGTTTTTTCCTTCAGACCACCGATGGGAAGAACGCGACCACGGATAGATATCTCACCGGTCATCGCCACATCGGAGCGCACTGTTGTGCCGGTTAAAGCAGAAACCATTGCCGTACAAACCGTCACACCGGCGGAAGGGCCATCCTTCGGCACTGCGCCTTCCGGGAAATGCACATGAATATCCTTGGTCTTGTAGAAATCACAGGGAACATTCAGGGCAGCAGCATTGGCACGGATATAGCTCAAAGCCGCATGGGCAGATTCCTTCATTACATCGCCCAAATTGCCGGTCAATTCCAGCTTACCGGTACCGTCCATAACATTGACTTCCACTTCCAGTACCTCGCCGCCCACAGAGGTCCAGGCAAGGCCGGTAACCAAACCAATCTGATCCGTCATGGGCAGACGATCCGGCAGGAATTTCCGGGTTCCAAGATACTGTTCCAGATTACTGCCATTGATGCTGATACGCTTGGTGGATGCATTTTGCAGTAGCTCCATATCCGCCTTCCGACACAGCTGAGCAAACTGACGTTCCAGATTTCGCACACCGGATTCCCGAGTATAGCAGGAAATGATCTCCCGAATAGCATCGTCCGTAACACGCAGCTGCTGTTTCTTCAATCCGTGCTTTTCCAGCTGTTTGGGCAACAAATAATTCTTGGCAATCATCAACTTTTCTTCATCCGTATAAGAGCCAAGCTCAATTACCTCCATACGGTCCAGCAAGGGTCTGGGGATCGTATCCAAGGTATTTGCAGTTGCAATAAACATCACATTGGACAGATCAAAAGGAATCTCCAGATAATTATCCCGGTACGCACCGTTTTGTTCACTGTCCAGCACTTCCAGAAGGGCTGCACTGGGATCGCCACGATAATCACTGCCCATCTTGTCCACTTCGTCCAGAAGCAGTAACGGATTGCTGCTGCCGGACTGGCTGAGCGCAGTCATAATACGTCCGGGCATTGCACCCACATAGGTCTTACGGTGACCACGGATATCTGCTTCATCATGCACACCGCCTAAAGAAAGGCGAGCCATTTTCCGGTTCAAAGCCCGGGCAATGGAATACGCAATAGAAGTTTTACCCACACCGGGAGGGCCTACCAGACAAATAATTTGGGCAGGATTCTCCGGTGCCATCTGGCGCACTGCAATGGTCTCCAAAATACGCTCTTTTACCTTCTGCAGGCCGAAGTGATCTTTATCCAAAACCTTGCGTGCAGCAGTAACATCGATACGTTCTTTGGTCTTAGTATTCCAGGGCAGCTCCAGTACAACATCCAGATAGTTACGCAGTACAGATGCCTCAGAAGAACCAAAGGGCTGCTTTTTCAGTCTGAACAGATCCTTGAGAAGCTTCTCCTCTACTTCTGCATTCAGGTTCAGCAGCAAGATCTTCTTTTCCATCTGGGCAAATTCATCGTCGTCTTCCTCACCCAGTTCATTCCGAATGGCACGCATCTGCTCCCGCAGATAGTAGTCACGCTGTTGCTGATCAATGTTGAACTTTGTCTTTTCCTGAATGGAGTTCTCCAGGCGGACCATTTCCACCTCTTGACGCAGCAGCTTCACCGCCATTTCCAGGCGACGGACGGGATTTATCTGCATCAGCAGCTTTACTTTATCGGCAAAGTCAATGCCGGAATTCTGCGCAATACAATCTGCAAGAAATCCGCAATCGTTGGATGCCAGCATTTTTAGCTGCACAGGCTGGGCCTGATGGTCGGTGATTTCCAAGTAACTGCCATAGAGATTGTTGGCCTCTCTACGCAATGCACGGGCAGTCAGATTATCCATCAATTCCGTAGACGGAACAGATGCAACCACACCGAAAAGATAGGGTTCATTTTGGGTCAGCTCCTGAATTCTTGCGCGGTACAAACCATTGACCAGCACTCGAATGGTCTCACCTTGGCCACGCAGGATTTGTTTGACCTTGGCAACAGTGCCCATGGCATACAGATCCTTCAACTCCGGATCGTCTTTGGAAATATCCTTCTGTGGCATCAGAAGCAGTGTCTGATCCTTCTTCATAGCCTCTTCCAAGGCAAGAACGGATTTCACCCGGCCGACTTCAAAATGTACTGTCTGGTCAGGGAAAACCACAAGCCCACGCAGGGCTAAAATCGGCATTGTGCCGATACTGATATTCTCATTCATAGGATCGCTCCTTTCGCTTGGGATAGTGGAAAGAAGGGGGCATTGCTACCCCCTCCTGTATGCATTATTTTGCGCCTGCAACTGTGCGGGTGTTTTTATTGTCCCGCAGGATTTCAGGCTCACCACCCGAAACGCTCTCCGGGGTGATGATTACTTTTTTGATAGTCAGATCCGAAGGAATCTGATACATGATCTTCGTCATAATGGATTCCATAATGGCTCGCAGGCCTCTTGCACCAATCTGACGGTCCAGTGCCTTCTTGGCAACCTCTTGCAAAGCTTCCGGCTGGATCTCCAGCTCAACGCCGTCCATAGCCAGCAATGCTTCATACTGACGGGTCAATGCATTCTTCGGCTCATCCAAAATACGAACCAGATCCTCTTGAGTCAGGCTCTGCAGACTGGTGATTACCGGCATACGGCCGACCAGCTCAGGAATGATACCGAATTTCAGCAAGTCATGGGGCTCGACCTGGGCAAGCAGTTTGCCAACATCACGCTTTTTCTTGCTCTGCACCGGAGAATCAAAGCCGATAGCAGATTTGTCGGTACGGGACTCGATGATCTTATCCAGACCATCAAATGCGCCGCCACAGATAAAGAGAATATTGGTGGTATCCAGCTGGATCATCTCCTGCTGGGGATGCTTTCTGCCACCCTGAGGGGGCACATTGGCAACAGTACCTTCCAAAATTTTCAGAAGTGCCTGTTGAACGCCCTCACCGGACACGTCGCGGGTAATGGAGGTGTTCTCGCTCTTACGGGCAATCTTATCCATTTCGTCGATATAGATGATGCCACGCTCTGCCAGATCCACGTCAAAATCCGCAGCCTGCAGAAGACGAACCAAGATGTTTTCCACATCATCGCCTACATAGCCAGCCTCGGTCAGCGTGGTTGCATCGGCAATGGCAAAGGGAACATCCAAAATTTTGGCCAGGGTCTGAGCAAAGAGGGTCTTGCCGCTGCCCGTAGGTCCAATTAGCAGGATATTGCTCTTTTGCAGCTCCACATCAGAGTCAACATTATGATAAATACGCTTATAGTGATTATAAACTGCCACGGACAATGCGATCTTCGCATCCTCCTGCCCCACGATATAGCTGTCCATAAAGGTCTTCATCTCCATGGGGGTAGGCAATTTTTCAGGCTGACGCAGTTTGCCACGGTGATCTACACGCAGATCATCCTGCAACAGCTGGCCGCAGGCCTGCACGCATTCACTGCAGATATAAACGCCCGGACCGGCAATCAGTCGCTCAACCTGGGTTTCACGCTTTCCGCAGAAACTACAGCGGATCGGCTGGTCTTCATTTTTCGGCATGACTGGCTTCCCGCCTTTCTACAGAATCAATGACGGTCGAGGACGCGGTCGATCAGGCCGAAGGCCAATGCTTCCTCTGCGGTCATAAAGTTATCACGCTCGCAGGCATCAGTAACTTCTTCCACACTCTTGCCGGTATTCTCGGCCAGAATGCGGTTCATACGCTCCTTGATAGTCTGCAGACGCTTCATATGGATAGCCATATCGGTGATCTGACCCTGAGTACCTGCGCTGGGCTGGTGGATCATGATCTCGGAATTGGGCAAAGCCATACGCTTTCCCTTGGTGCCTGCGCTCAGCAGGAATGCGCCCATAGAAGCAGCCATACCCACACAAATGGTGGCAACATCGCACTTGATGTACTGCATGGTGTCATAGATGGCCATACCTGCGGTGACACTGCCACCGGGGCTGTTGATATAAAACTGGATATCCTTGTCCGGGTCCTGTGCCTCCAGGTACAGAAGCTGGGCAACCACCAAAGATGCAGTGGTGTCGTTCACTTCCACGGACAGGAAAATGATGCGACCATTCAGCAGACGGGAAAAAATATCATAGCTGCGCTCACCGCGGCTGGTCTGCTCAACAACATAGGGTACTAAACTCATGGTCAACGTCTCCTTTCATGGTCTGAAACATTCTAACCACGAAACAAGCTGCTTATTCCTTATCAGCAGCCTCTTCCTTGGCAGCAGGTGCAACGGCAACAGCATTGTCAACGATCACCTTAACAGCCTTACGGGTCTTCAGGCTGGTCTGGATCTCCTCAGCGGGAACCATGGTCTTAACCTTCTCAACCTCCAGGGAGTACTGTGCAGCAACTGCAGCGTACTCAGCCTCAACATCCTCGTCGGAAACGGTGATGTTCTCAACCTCGATGATCTTCTCCAGAGTCACATTTGCCTTAGCCTGCTTCTCAGCAGCAGGACGGAATGCATTACGCATAGTGTTCAGATCGCCGCCCATCATCTTGGCGTACTGCTCCATGGAGTAGCCGCTCATCTGCAGCTGGTAGCCGAAACGCTCCATCTGATTGTCCAGCTCAGCTTCGATCAGAGCATTGGGCATATCAACAGTGGTGTTCTCAGCAGCCTTGTCAACAGCAGCCTGCTCAAAAGCGTTGTTAATCTGCTTTTCAGCATTCTCCAGAGCCTTTGCGCGGATGTCAGCAGTCAGTGCTTCCAGAGTATCGAACTCGGAAACATCCTTAGCAAACTCGTCATCCAGTGCGGGCACGATGGTGGTGGTAACCTTATTGCACTTGACATGGAATACAACAGCTTTACCAGCCAGTTCCTTATGGTAATCCTCAGGGAAAGTGATGTTGATGTCCTTCTCCTCGCCAGCGGACATGCCAACAACCTGCTCCTCAAAACCGGGAACGAAGGAGTTGGAACCCAGCTTCAGGTCAAAGTTCTCACCCTTACCGCCATCGAAGGGAACGCCGTTGTCGAAGCCCTCGAAATCGATGTTAGCGGTGTCGCCCATCTTAGCAGCGCCTTCCACGGTCTCAGTGGAAGCAACGTTCTGAGCCATACGGTCCAGCTCAGCCTTGACCTGCTCGTCAGTAACAGTAGCCTCAGCCTTCTCGATCTCCAGGCCCTTGTACTGGCCCAGGGTAACCTCGGGGTAAGTATCGGTAGTCAGAGTCAGAGTAACGATACCCTCCTCAGAAATGTCCATGTCGGTCAGGCTGGGACGACCGATAGCCTTCAGATCCTGTTCCACAACAGCGGTCTTGTAAACCTCGGGGAAGATCTCTTCCAGGCCGTCTTCGTAGAAGACATGGGCGCCGTACATCTTCTCGATGAGGTAACGGGGAGCCTTACCCTTACGGAAGCCGGGGATCTGAATGTTCTTGCGAGCCTTCAGGTAAGCCTTCTGCACGCCGGACTCCATCAGTTCCTTGTCGATTTCCACCACGATAGTGGCCTGATTGCCGTTCTTTTCAATGTTCTTAACAGTCATTGTTTGTGTCCTCCAATTATTGATGACATAGTGTCACCATTCTATTTATAATTTCAGCCGTAGTATTTTATCAAAGAAACCGCGAAATGTCCATACTTTTTTTTAATTTTTTCGGTTTTTTCTCAATAAAATGAAAGAACCGGGTCAAGCCCGGTTCTTTACGGCATAATTCGACAGGGTACAAAGTTCAACCGGTCAGCTGACAGCAGCTTAAAAGTAACACCATCCCATGTTCCTTCCATGGCAAGCCCATGGCTAGCCCCATGTAAATGACCGTAGAAACAACTGCGTACATCATACTTACGCAACAGCTCTAAAATTTCCGGACACTCGTATCCCTTATAACGGGGTGGATAGTGCAGAAATACCATTTTAGGGAGTTCGCCCGCAGATTGCAAGGATGCCTCCAAACGCAATAATTCCCGTTTGAATACCTTTTCATCGTGCTGGCCGCTGCGTTCTTCTTCAAAGAACCAGCCTCGTGTACCGCAAATTGCAATTCCGTTGTACTCGAAATGATTATTGTGGAGAATGTGCATATTCTCAAATCCATTTTGAGTACAAAAATTGTCAAATTTCTTGACCGTACTCCACCAATAGTCATGATTTCCCTTGAGGATGATCTTTCGTCCTGGAATCTCATTGAGCCAGGCAAAATCCGCTTTTGCATCCTCCAGTCCCAGAGCCCAACTCAGATCCCCCATCAATACAAGGGTGTCTTCCTCGTTGATAACGGAAAGTCCTGCTTTTAATTTATCCATGTATCCCACCCAAGCACCACCGAAAACATCCATAGGCTTCGGTGCGCCCAGACAAAGGTGCAGATCTCCAATGGCGTAAAGTGCCATTTATTCACACTCCTATAATTTCACGAAGACGATATTCCGACATTTCCATGCTTTGTGCCACCATCTGAACATCAGTAGCGGGGCTCTTGTCGGATAACAGCAATACAAGTCGAGTCTCCCCTGTTCTGACTCGATAATCCTGCAATCCACTGTATGCCAATGCAGTTTCCGGTCCCATGACGTAACCTGCCATGCGATAAACACTGGGGATCAGGGCATTGACCCGATCCTGACTGCTTACCGTGGCATACATACCCTTACGCAGTGATTCCAGCATGCCGGTTCTGGTCGCATAGATCCGCCCCTTTTCCCGCAACTCACAAAAACGCAGGTTTTCTTCCACGCCAAGGGTAGCTGTGATTAAACGTTCCATGTTTTCCGGAACATTTTCATCAGCGCGAACTTCTCCTTGGTGAAGCAGATTCCACACAGAAGGATGGTTGTGGCTACAGATAATATTACCGATCGGCAGCCCCATTTCCCGGGCATACCAAGCAGCCATAGGTGCAGCAAAATTCCCCGTTGCCACAGCAATATCCAACGGTGCATGCATAGCAGGCAGTTCTGCAAAAATGCCGAACAACACTGCAATGCGAATAGCAATCTCAATCCAGGAAGTAGGCTTGCGGGAATTATCTTTATCCTCACAAATTCTTGCCGCAAGGCGAGCCGCAAAGCGAGCAAAATCCTGATCATAGTTGCGCCATGTCTCTGCAACAAGGATTCGATGGCTCATAGGTACCAGCTTGACGGGATTCTTACCGCCGTACAATTCCACATCCCAGGCAGTCAGCTGTGTACCAAAAAAAAGGTTCAGCAGGCTGGCAATACGCTGGCAGAACGTTTGCTGGGGAAAAGCCTGGATTTCTTCTTTTGTCAGCTCGGGCATCCGGAAAGGCAGATACAAACCTCCATCAGGACCCCGGTCAGATTGGTTTGCCTTATGCACGGTATAGGTATCATATTTGTTACGGGTGGTTACATACAGCATTTTTCATCACTCCCATAGCATTATTCCAGAATATATCCTGCACAATTTGCGCATTTAAACCACGTTCAAGCAAGCGCTGTGCCAGTTTCGGATAGTCCTGCACACCGGCAAAATCTGCAGGCAGGCACTCCACACCATCCAGGTCACCGCCAAGGGCAACGTGCTTTTCTCCTCCCAGTTCAATCCAATGCAGAATATGGTCACACGCAGTATCCACTGCAGCATTTTCCCCAAGAAATCCGGGGTACATATTCAGTCCGGCAACACCGCCAGTCTTGCAAATAGCCTTAAACATATCATCGGTCAGGTTCCGGGGATTATTACACAGTGCTCTGGAATTGGAATGGCTTGCAATGATCGGACCACGGGTAATGTCCATAATATCCCAAAAGGCTTCATCACTGATATGGCTGACATCAATGATCATACCAAGGCGCTGTGCTTCAAACACATATTCCCTACCCAGTTCTGTCAGTCCGCCTCCGGTCTGATTGGAACCGCAAAGTACATTTTTTTCGTTCCAGCCCAGCGTAGTGATCCGAAAACCGATCTTATAAAGGTCTTCCAACAGCGCAGGATCAAAACCGAAGCCTGCAGGACCTTCGATGGTCAAAATTGCTGACATTTTTCCTTTTTTACTGTTTTCCTCGATCTCCTCAGGCGTATAGGTCAAAGAGATCAGATCCGGATTTTTCTCTATCTCTCGCAAAACCGTAACCATTTCCCGCTCAAACAGTTCACTAACAGTGACACCCTCCGGCAGTTTTTGCAACGGTGTCGTATAGCAGGCAAAACACTGTGCATAACCGGGCAACGTGGCAGCGCGCTCCAAATCAATATGGCATTCATTATTCCGCAGTGAGCCTGCCTCACGTTTGCTTTCGCCCAGCAATGCATAGGCAGTATCACAGTGAAGATCAAAAACGGGAAAATTCATTGAAATGCATCCTCCAAATGGGTAATTTCTGGCTGTTTGGTTAATGCACCCTGCGGTGCATATATTTCTACCACATCAAAGCGCGGCTGCAGCTTGGTAGGGTTTTGTGACAAATACATAGACGCAGTCATGCGGATTCGATCCTGCTTAGCACGATTTACATACTCACGCGCTTGGGCAAAACCCGCCGTCTTACGCAGTTTCACCTCTACAAACACCAGGCACTGCTTGTTTTGAACAATCAGGTCAATTTCGCCAAAGCGACAATGATAGCCGGCGGCCACCAGTTTATAGTGCTTTTTACGCAGATATTCTGCCGCAAGGGCTTCTCCCCATGCGCCACTAAGTTTACTTGTCACCATAAAATTTTTTCAGGAAAGTCACTCTGTGCAAGGGACAATGTCCGTATGTACGCAGTGCTTCATAGTGCGCCTTTGTGCCATAGCCTTTATGGATCTCAAAGCCATATTCCGGATATTCCTTGGCCATTTCTTCCATATAATCATCACGGCTGACTTTTGCAAGCACAGAGGCTGCAGCAATATTGGCGCTGCGACTGTCGCCCTTGACTACAGTCATCACTGGAATGCCAAAATCCTTTTCACGGTTTCCATCAATTAAGGCAAACTGTGCCTTACCACCCAGCTGTGCAATCGCCCGCTCCATAGCCAAAAAGGTAGCCTGCAGAATGTTGATCTCATCGATCTCTTTTTCCGTGGCAACACCGATGCCATAGGCAATCGCTTGTTCCTTGATAATAGGCATCAGTTCACGGCGACGCTTATCCGTCAGCTTTTTGCTGTCATCCAGTCCGGGAATTTCAAGATGATCCGGCAAAATCACAGCAGCCGCATACACGGGACCCGCTAAAGGACCGCGACCGGCTTCATCCACGCCACAGATCACGCCCACGCCCTTTTCAGCCAGGGCTTCTTCAATTTCCCACATATTCTTTTCAGCCATTTTCGTCCTCCGAAGGTTCTTCAAAGGTGATCCGTCCCAGTTTGCCACTGCGATATTCATCCAAAAGAACCTTAGCCATTCTTTCCGTGTTGATCTCGCCGCCGGAAATCAGAAAACCACGCTTACGCCCGGCCATTTCCAGTAATTCATATCCGGGTGTTCCCTCTTCCGCTTCCAAGCCGTAACGATCCTTCAGCGCATGGGGATAACGGCGGTGCAGTACCTGCATCAGATAGCAGGCCAATTCTTCCACATCCAGAATGCCGTCCTTCACAGCACCGGTATAGGCAAGCATCATCCCCACTTCCGGGTCTTCAAAACGAGGCCACAGAATACCGGGCGTATCCAAAAGAAGTAAACCATTGTCCACAGTGACCCATTGCTTACCACGGGTTACACCGGGGCGATTTTCCGCCTTTGCGCCCTTTCGACCGGAGATTTGATTGATCAATGTGGACTTGCCCACATTGGGGATACCCACGATCATAACACGCAGAGGACGATTCATGCCTTTTGCGGCATTACGGGCAATTTTATCTTTCAGTACAGAACGCACAGCCGGCTGAAAATCATTGATACCCTTACGGCTTTTGCAATCCGTGGGAACAGCCGCAATTCCCTTGCTTTTGAAATAAGAAACCCAGCGCTTGGTAGCGTCCGGATCTGCCAGATCCATACGGTTAAGCACCACGATACGGGGCTTATCTCCGCAAATGGCATCAATATCCGGATTTCGGCTTGCGAACGGAATCCGGGCATCCACAATCTCACATACCGCATCCACTTGTTTCAGATCTGCCTCAATCTGACGACGGGTCTTGGTCATATGGCCGGGATACCACTGAATATTCATCTGTTCAGATTGCATCAGTTAACCTCTCCAATTCTGTCAAAATCCTTTTCCTGATTGGGACGACCATAGTCATCCACACCATTTGTTCCAGGAACCAACAGGAAAAACACCTTACCCAGAACCTCACGCTCATCCACCAAGCCGATGGTGGAAGATCTGCTATCCAAAGAGTTGCCCCGGTTATCTCCCATTACGAACAAACAACCTTCCTGTACCTGCAACGGAAAATCTACATCCCGTTTATTGTAGATAGCAGGCAAAATGTAGGGTTCATCCAAAGGTTTCATCGTATCTTCCGTATCACCGACATAGATTGTCCCCGTTTTAAAATCAATATCTACCCACTGACCTTCTGTAGCGATCACACGCTTGACAATAGGCTCACCATTGTTAAAGCTTTCCTTGCTGGCAACAATAATATCCCCGCACTTGGGATTATTGTATAAGGTACTGCTGAGCAGCAGCAGATAGTCACCATGGAGCAAAGTATTATTCATTGACGTACCGGAAACAACCACAACACGGAAAAGCAAAAGAAACAGCAAAATCAGACCTGCCAGCAAATATACCAGGTCATGCAAATACATCAGGATTGTTCCCTGCCAACTATTCGTATTGTTTGCAGATTTTCTTTTTTTCGCAGAAGACTCCCTGGGCGTATCAAGCTCAGGTTGTTCAACCGATTGTAACTCTTTTTCTTCCAAAACAAACACTTCCAATTCTACTTATGGTTTCTCATGCTACCATTATAAACCAAAAGAATACAAAAAAAAAGAGGGCAAGCCCTCTTTTTTTTCGGTTTTTCTGTTAGACCTTCTCCTTGATCTTGGCAGCCTTGCCCATACGGTCGCGGAGATAGTACAGCTTTGCACGACGAACCTTACCATGACGGACGGTTTCGATCATTGCAACGTTGGGAGCATGCAGGGGGAAAACCTTCTCACAACCGACGCCGTAGCTGATACGACGAACAGTGATGGTCTCACCGATGCCACCATGCTTGCGAGCGATAACGGTGCCTTCAAACACCTGAATACGCTCACGGGAGCCTTCCTTGATACGCACATGCACACGAACGGTGTCGCCGACCTTAACTTCGGGCAGTTCTTCCTTCATGTACTGGCTGGCCAGAGCCTTTACCAAATCCATAATCTTGTCCTCCTTAAATATTAGGCGTTCATACGGCGCATTTTAGCCCGCAGAGGACTCACCTTGATTTCAGACTGAGGTATTATAGCATAGCATTTTCCAAAAATCAAGCATTATTTTCGGAAAATTTTACATTTTTTCCTTAGTTTTTCTTTGCAGCCTTTTTGGCCTTGCGCATGGCGATGATACGGTTCATTTCGTTGTAAACGATCATGTAGCCTTCGTCAACACCCATACCGGGCTTAGCCAAAATCTGCACGGGTTGTGTAGCCATTGCACAGTGGACACAAACCTGAGCACTGCGGTCAGTTTCGTTACAAGTACCGCCCTGATATGCGCCAATCCCCTTCTCCTTGCAGTACAGAACTGCCTCGATGGTATTATTGATACCGCCCAAGTCGGGGGTCTTGATCTGAACCATGTGGCCTGCCTTGTTGTCTGCAAACAGCTTGATATCTTCCAAGGTGTTGCACCATTCGTCAGCAACCAGTTCAACATCACAGCCACGTGCATCCAGTTCGGCAGTCAGACCAGCCAAAGCCTTCATCTGAGTGGGTACGTCCACATCGCAGTCCATAGGACCTTCGATACGCAGATGGAAGGGCTTTGCAATCTTGCCCAGTTCCTCGATGTAATCGGCCATTTCCTTGTAGTTGGTGTTGCCGAATGCAGCACCAATGGTGCCGTAAACGTCCATATGGAAAACAGGCAGATAATTCTCGTCGGTGCGGTTGGCCAGAATACGGTCACGAAGCCATGCAACGTACTCAGCCAACTTTTCACCCTTACGGCCCAGCTTGGTGTCGATGTTGTTGATCAAAGCGTGAGGCAGCACCTGAGCGCCCTTGATGATCATCTTGTCAGCATTGTTATAACGGTCATCGCCGGACTGGGTGAAAATATCGATAGGTGTTTCAGAAACAGTGCAGCCATACTCATCAGCAACAACTTCGCACATCAGGCGGTTGGTAGCCTTTGCAACAGCGTCCAGAATAGCCTGGGAAACACCGTAACGGATAGCGGTGTGCAGGCGCTTGCCTTCCACCTGAATTGCTTCCATCATAGCACACAGGCCGCGGAAATCGTCAGCTTCCTTGCCCACCAGCTGGGGCTTAATGTACTTGTCGATCACGGGGATAAATTCCTCAGCAAGGAACAGAGGATCACGTCCGCCTGCGCCGGAGTACTGCACAGCTGCGCAATCGCCGAAAGCGATCTGACCATCTTCCAGCACCAGCATCACAGAGATGCTCTCGCCTGCCTGACGGATGGAACGGAAACCATCGGTCACGGGAGTGCCAACATAGAAATGACCGTCGTGACCTGCACCGTTCTTGATAGCGCGCTGGTCATCGAAATAGAAGCCGGTACGACCGGCGGAGCAAACAACGTCAATGATTTTCATTGGAAATTTCTCCTTTTATCAATACTTGGGGCGGCCTACCAGGCGACCCTTACCAATTGCATACACATCATCGATGACCATCTGGAAAGAAGCCTTACGCTTCTCAGCCAATGCACGCTCGTAGATCTTGGTTGCGTGATAATCCTTCAGGTCCTGAGTAAAGGGCAGATTGCCTGTATTCAAGATACGCACAGCACCGTTGTTATCACGGCAGGGCAACATCAGGCCGGCATTTGCACGGCAGGGTGCGAAGGGAACGTCCAGAACGCCTGCTTCCACACCGCGGCAAACACCAACAGCAATATCGCCATTACCCAGTTCGAAGCACTTGTCCACGATACAACGGGTCTCTGCACGAATGATCTCTTCTTCCTCAGACAGATGGCTGTCATTGAAACTTTGGTCAGCCAGCATGTTAACGACCTGCTTGGTGCAGCGCAGACCCTCTGCGTTGGCCTCCATAGTGGGAATACCAACAGCCTCATGGGGAGTCTTGACGATGACCTTGGTTGCCTTCGCCAGTGCAGCAATCATACTGCCGGAGGAGATAACACCGAATGCCTTTGCCTCGTCAGCAGGGAAACCACCCATCCACTGATGCAGAACGGTAGTGACCTTCACATCAGCATAGCCGTACTTCTGCAGATATTCATCTGTCAGATCCTGGAGGGTATGGATTGCAGCAATATCCTGAACCAAGTTGCCGCACTGACCATAGCCAACAGTGATATTCTTAACACCCTGCTCTGCAGCCAGCAATGCCTCAATGATTGCAGCGGCATGGGAGATGCAGGGAGGCACCAGAGTGCCGGTGAGCGGGCCGTAGGGTTCACGGTTGATGGAAATGCCCATTTCCTCGTACAAACCGGTCAGACGGTCAACATACTGCCAATCCCGGATCGTGCGCTCCATGGGGATATTCTTACAGTAAGGCAGGTTATAGGAAATCCCGCCGCGTTCGTAGCTGGTAAAGCCACCGGCGTATGTAATCTCGGTCAACAGTCTTGCATCGGGAGTGCCGTGACGCACCTGCATGGGAACATTTACACTCTCAATGACCTGACGGCACTTGGCAACACCGTGGTTAACTGCAGGGAAGCCATTGAGCATAGCACGACCCAAACGAATGGACTCAGCAATACCGTTTTCTGCTTCTTCATAGCGGTTCTGACGGGTATAGCTGTCAATGGTAGAAGGCAACAGATCCGCCTCGCCATGATCCTGCAGATACTGCATCAGCTTGATATGTTCTTCCACAACCGGCACACCTGCACGCGGCTGCACCAGCGTTCTGCCGTCACGCTTGGCATCCAGCAGTTTCTTAGAGAAATTACGACTAACAGGCATGGACTTATGGTAGGCAACTGCCTCTTGCAGGTCAACATCCTTGCCGGTAGGCCACTGGGTCAGGACTTCCTGACGCATCGCCATAAATTCACCTTCGGGAATTCGCTTATTCTGAATATCCATGGTGCTCTAACTCCTTTTTCATAATCCGCAGGGCTACTTGGGGATAATACCCGGAAAGCAAGCCCATTGCGGCCAAAATATATGTTCTGTCCACCCACACATCCGCCTTCATAGGACGAAGGGACATGGGTTGCATGGGGCTATACAGTGCGTGGGAAGCAATTTCTTCCGTACGCTTGGTGTGGATCAGGCTGCCGCCCGTTACCACAATGTTTTTTACGCTTGTCAGGTTCTTTCCTTCCTGCAGGAAGGTCTTGCCCATCAAGGTATAGGTTTCTTCCATTGTGCCTGCATGACGCTTAACAGCTTCCTCAATAGCCATGGAAGCCAATGCAAAATCCAGCATTTCCAGTTCGGAATCTCCGTTGGGGATCTTATCTGTGTGCTGTTTCAGATCGTTGACCAATTCCGTAATACGATCGGCAGAAAGACCGGACAGCTTTGCGAGTCTTGCCTCGCCGGCAGCATCCACAATACCCTGAATACTGTATCGCATACCGATATCGCCTTCCACAGTACGCTTGGCATAGGGTTCAGGCAATCCCTTGTATACGGTATTCATTTGCTCTGGCATGCCGTCAGCAATGGAATAAATATCCGTAGTTGCGCCACCGACATCCACGCCTACCAATTCTCCGATTCCCCGCTCGCCGTCACAGCCCTGTGCCAGCAGATTCATCGCCTGCAGCACAGCAGAAGGTGTGGGCATCATGATATCGGACAAAAGTGTTGTCGCTTTGCTAAGGCCCTTGGCCTGAATAATACGATTCAGGAAGATATCCCGAATCTGCTTTTGAGTAGGCTCAATGTTCAGGACGCCAAATTTCGGCATCACATTGGGACATACATATACCTCGTAACCGGCAAGGATGCGCTCGCATTCCCGGGCAGCAGTCCGGTTACCGGCAATGACAATGGGAAATTCCGGTTTAATGGATGCCAGCGCCTTGGCATTGTGCAAAATGCATTCGGTATTTCCGCCGTCCGTACCGCCTACAAGCAGGAAAATATCCGGCTTAGAGCGTAGGATCTCATCAAGGTCATCCTCAGTCAGCTGGAAATTATAGACCTTTTCTACCTTTGCGCCAGCACCCAGACTTGCCAGTCGGGCTGCCTCCCCCGTTAGTTCCGGCACAAGACCGGAGGTGACCATACGCAGACCACCGGCAGCTGAGGAGCAGGCATAGCATGCATCGTATTGCAATTTACCGGTTTTATTTTCCAGTAAAGCAAGCGCATTTTGCAAACCATCATTGATATCCGTCTGAACCGTTGTGTAGGATGCGGCAGTCCCCAGGAGGCATACCCCTTCCACATCAACAGCCGTCAGCTTGGTATAAGTACTTCCAAAGTCAATCAGTAAGACAGGTTTCACACTGTCTCACCATCCATATGTAACAGCTCACGCAGAGCCTCAATAGTCGTTTCAGGTGCAGTACCGGGAGGAAATGCCCGATCGAAGCCCATATCCTTGAAACGGCGCTCCACATCCTCAAACTTTTGCTTGCCGATAACGATGTTACCGCCGACAACCAGAGGGATGCCCTTCAGACCAGCCTCGTCGCACTTTTCGCGCATACCACGGCAATCCAACTCACCCTGACCGTACAGAGAAGATACTACGATCGCATCTGCACCGGATTCAATGGCTGCAGCAATGTACTCCTCCTGTGCGACCATAACACCCAGATTCACAACCTCAAATCCAGCTTCGGTAAAGGCATGGTAGAGGATCTTGTTACCCACTGCGTGTACGTCAGCGCCAATGACGCCCATAACCAGTACTTTCTTTTCTCGTTGCTCCATTTCAGCACCTCATTACATAGTTTCGCAGAATACTGCATTATAATTGTTCTGTAACTATATAGTATAATGTACTATAACTTTTGTCAAGGTGAAAAATGCAGCTTTTCCCTATTGTGTAAAAAAATATCGCCTGGGAACCCAGGCGATATGCGGCTTATAATTTCTTTTCTTCCAGAATACGCTTGATCTTTGTTTCCAAATACAGCAAAGAGCCCTCATCCATCTCATAAGAGCATTCAATCAACGAGCCTTTGTAATTCCGTAAGGTATCTGTCATGGATACTGTGAAATACTTCTCATAGCTCTTTGGAACAAGCACTGTATCCTTATTCTGCAGGTACCTTTGCACCTCAGTGGCCATTTCCGTGGTCATAGGGGTATGCACAACGGCATCTTCAGTATATGCGCAAGCTGTACGATGAAGCAGGTCTGCAAATCTGTGGCTATGACCGATAATACCCAGTTGTTTACCTGGGCGGAGCTTAATAACCGGCGCCAAGCTGTCACCTGACAAACGCAAGGCAACACGCACCACCTTTTTCTTTAAAGGAACTACACTTTCAACATAATCTGCGTGGGCCGCAGTTGTAATGATCAAATCAAAATCTTCCCCTAATTTATAGGGATACTGCTGGATACTCTCCAGCAAGTACGGATACAGATCCACACCATGAATATGCCGCAGCTGCTCAGACATGTGGGACAAGTTTTCTGGATTGCACTCCACAACAGCAATCTTAACATGTGCCTCCTGCTCTGCTCGTTCCCGGAGTTTTAAGTTCAGAAATATGTTGATCTCCGATGCCGAAAAGCCCATATCTTCCAAAGAATCCAGCATAGCGTTGATGGCCGCCATGGCCTGCTCCTTCCGACTACCGGAATTGCCGGGTTGGTAGCACACGAATGTGCCTCTGCCCTGCACCTTTTCTACCAGACCAATGCGTTCCAGCTCATCATAGGCTCTTTTTACCGTACCACGGGCAATACCCAATTCCTCAGTCAGTTCCTGCACAGTGGGCAGTTGATGACCAGCAGACAATTCGCCTTTCTTAACGGCAGTATGAATCGAGTCTACCAATTGACGGTAAATCGGAATATCTAACTCCGTATTGATTTTGTAAATCTCAGCCAATACATTCACACCCTCAAATTGTTATATAACAATATTACTCATGATCCTCTATTTTGTCAAGTCCTGCTGTAACAATAATCGGTCTGCCATATTAGCAGACCGATCACTTTATTTTTGTTGTGACAGGTATTCTTCCCGTCCGGATTGATACAGATTATTGCCAAGGCTGTCAATAATCACGATGGCAGGAAAATCCTCAACCTCCAGACGACGGATTGCCTCTGCTCCCAGATCGTCATACGCAACGACCTCAGCCTTTTTAATACACTTGCTCAAAAGTGCACCACAACCACCGATTGCACCAAAATACACAGCGCCGTGTTCCTTCATTGCATTCACAACTTCCGGGCCACGCTTACCCTTGCCGATCATACCGGTAAGGCCCAGAGAGATCAGTGTGGGGCTATAGGCATCCATACGATAGGATGTGGTAGGGCCGGCAGAACCAATGGCCTGACCGGGCTTTGCAGGTGTAGGACCCACAAAATAGATGATACTGTCCTTAATGTCCAAGGGGAGTTCTTTTCCTGCTGCCACCAGTTCACACAGACGCTTGTGGGCAGCATCCCGGGCAGTATAGATCACGCCGGAAATCAGGCAACTGTCACCAGCACGAAGATTTCTTGCAGTCTCACGAGTTAGAGGTGCTGTGATCTTCACATTTTCCATATCAAAGCACCTCCGTCTTATGCCGTGTCACATGGCAGTTAATATTGACCGCCACCGGCAAACCTGCAATATGGGTAGGACAAGATTCGATATTTACCGCCAATGCAGTGGTTTTGCCACCAAAGCCCTGAGGGCCGATACCCAACGCATTTACCTTATCCAGCAATTCTTTTTCCAACTGTGCATACAAGGGCTTTTCATTAGGCGTATCTACACTACGCAATAAAGCCTTCTTTGCCATATAGGCTGCCTTGTCGAAGGTACCGCCAATGCCCACGCCAACCACAATGGGCGGGCAAGGATTGGGACCAGCCTCTTCTACCACTTTCAACACAAACTCTTTGACCCCTTCAACACCATCGGAGGGACGGAGCATCTTGATCTGGCTCATGTTCTCACTACCAAAGCCCTTGGGTGCAACCGTGATCTCGATCTTGTCACCGGGCACAAGTTCTGTATACAGCATTGCAGGTGTATTATCACCGGTATTGACACGATCCAAAGGATCCCGAACCACGCTTTTACGCAGGTATCCTTCGCCATAACCACGACGAACACCCTCGTTCACAGCTTCTGTCAGATCACCGTCAATATGTACCTCCTGGCCAATCTTTAAAAAAACACAAGCCATACCGGTATCCTGACAAACGGGTACATTTTCCCGGTCAGCGATGCCGTAGTTTTCAATGATACGACCCAGAATCTCCTTAGCCTGCAGCCAGGTCTCCTGCTCACACATTTCATCCAGGCGTTTTTTGATATCACTGCTCAGATGGCAGTTTGCCTCAATACACAGCCGTGCAACGGTATCTGTGATTTGCTTGGCGCTGATTTCACGCATATATAATCTCCTTTATCGGACGCTGAAAATTTGATCCTGCAGATTCCCTTCTCTGCCAATTACCTCTGCAACTACCCGATCGCCCTTAGGCAATTTCTTCGGCACACCGGTAATCCGTTCTGCCTTTTCCTTTAAATCATGGATATCTACAACAGGCAAGCCAGCTGCCACCAAACGGTCACGCAGTTCTACCTTTGCAGGGTTGACCGCAATACCGCCTTGGGTCACGAGAACATCGATATTTTCACCGGGAGTGGAAATACAGGTCACTTTATCCGTAACGATGGGTAGTCTTGCCCGGAACATAGGCGCAATAATCATGGAAAGCTTTGCCCCAGCTGCGGTATCGCTGTGACCGCCGCTGCCGCCCATGATGACCCCGTTGGAGTCCGTATGTACATTTACATTAAAGTCTGTATCAATCTCAGTTGCACCAAGGATGACTACATCCAGGCTATCAACAACAGCACTACGCGCACCGGGAGCAGCATAATGCATGGCAGAGATTTCCTGATGGCGGGGATCATTGCGCAGGGACTCTACAGCCTTCAGGTCAAAACACTGGACATCCAGCAAATTCTTGAAGCATCCTGCCTGCAGCATATCTACCATATATCCGGTAATGCCACCCAGACCAAAGCTGCCCTGAATGCCCTTTTCCAGCATAATGTCCTTCAGGAACTTAGCAGCTGCCAGAGATGCGCCGCCTGCACCGGTCTGGAAGGAGAAACCATCCTTCAAAAGGCCGGAGTTTGCAATGACCTGCGCTGCATGGGAAGCCATGATCAAACCTACAGGATCACGGGTGATCTGGGTCGTACCGGACACGATCCCCTTGGGGTCACCGATGGCATCCACTGTCACCACATAATCCACATAACTCTCGGAAATAGACCAATCTTGCAGCGGATACGCTACCAGATTATCTGTAATAACCACAACCTTTTTTGCATACATGGCATCTGCATAAGCATAACCCAAGCTACCGCAAGCAGACTTGCCATATTTGCCGGAGCAGTTGCCCATGGCATCCGCTGCAGGCGCTGCAATAAAGGCCACATCAATGGGAGTTCTGCCCAGAGCAATATCCTTGGGTCGACCACCATGGGTGCGGAATTGCACTGGCTTTTCCATAATTCCCCGGGAAATAGCACGACCCAGACCAGCAGAAATATAGTCCGCAGCAAGACCGGTCACTACCTTGTTTTCAATGTGATTCAACAGCGGTGCATGGACATCAAACAAAGAACTTGCATTTACTGTCAAGTCCCGGATGCCTGCATTTGCAATTTCCTCCATGACCATATTCAGCACAAAATCGCCATTGCGCAGATGATGGTGGAAAGAAACCGTCATACCATCCTTCAAACCGGAAAGAGCAACTGCCTCTCGGATAGAATTTACCAGTTTACTCATGCTTCTTCCTCCCTGCCAAGGCCAAGCGCCTGCGCCATAGCAATGGTGCGCTGGGCACGCATTACGATGGGTGCGTCAATCATTTTACCACGAAGTGCGATGGCTCCCTTGCCCTGCTTTTTCGCCAATGCAATAGCTTCCATCACTTCATAAGCGTAATCGATCTCATTCAAAGTGGGGCTGAAGGTGCGATTGATAACCTCCACATGACGGGGAGAAATAGATGCTTTACCGCTAAAGCCCAAGCTCTTTGCCAGTGCTGCATCGATTTCAATACCTGCATCATCATTGACATCGGTAAAGGGCGTATCATACACCTCCACTCCTGCGGCACGTGCAGCCATTACCAGTCTGGTACGGGCATATTCGATTTCTCTGCCCTCTTTGGTACGCTTACACTGCAGATCTGCTGTCAGATCCTCTGCGCCCAAAAACAGCGCCTTGACTCGCTTTGAGGCAGAGGCGATGGCAAAGGAATTTTCCACACCAAGCGCCGTTTCGATCAGGGGCATCAGGCCGACCGTGCCGGCTTCCAGTCCCAGAGTTTCTTCCACTTTTGTAATATACGCATCTACTGCCAGCACATCGGCAGCGCTGCCGGTCTTGGGCAGCAGAATCAAATCAGGATAGTATGGCACAACGGCATCGATATCCTTCTGCCAGTAGGGTGTATCGATAGAATTGATGCGGACTATGATCTCACAACCCCGGAAATCCATGTAGCGCATGGTATTGCGCACCAAAATCCGGGCAGCATCCTTTTCATCAGGAGAAACCGCATCCTCCAGGTCAAAGATGACAGCATCTGCGCCAAGGCAATTACCGTTAATAAGCATATTGGGGTTGTTGCCGGGCAGGAATAACATACTACGACGCATTATGCCTCCCCCTTTCCACGCAGAACAGCCGTTTCCACACGGGCACGCAAAACACATTCCAGTGCGCCCCGGTCAATAACACGAACGCTGGCATTTTCAATGCCCTGCTCAGCCAAGATTTCACGAACAGTACGCTCGATATCCTCACCAAACTGTGCCAGAACAACAGATTCCAACCGGATATTCAAGCCACTACCGGGTTCAATTTCCACATAAGCATCACTGGACTCCATAGTTCCGGCAGATGCACGCTTCAAAATCTCCATAATTACGCTCCTTTTTAAAAGTTACAGTAACAATCTGCGTACATTGTATAACACAATTCAAAATATTGCAATTGTTTTTCCGTTTTTATTTGCATATCTGCACAATATCGTATATAATGAACCTACATAACCATTGAGGATGAATTACTATGGACATTGAACTGCACACTAACCTGCGTGGAACAAAACTGAATAAGTGGCGTGATTTTCTCACCGAGGCAGGACTGGAAGCAGATCAAAGCGTACAGCAAACAGTGCTGATTTGGGACGAAGATACCCTGATTGCAACCGGTTCTCGTCAGGATAATCTGCTAAAATGTATTGCTGTTGCACCTTCACGTCAAGGCGAAGATCTTCTGGCCAAGGTGCTTACCGTTTTACGACAAGCGGCCTTTGAGGACGGTCAGCAGCATTTATTCCTTTATACAAAGCCTGCCAATGCCCATCTGTTTACCGGCTTGTTGTTCTACCCTGTAGCACAAACAGAAGATGTACTGCTCATGGAAGACAGAAAAGATGGCATACAGGATCACATTTCTGCACTTCCCAAAATCACACAGTCTGAAAATATCGGTGCGGCAGTTATGAATTGCGATCCTTTCACCTTGGGGCATCTGTATCTGATCGAAACTGCAGCCGCATCTTGCGACCATCTGTATGTTTTCGTATTGTCTGAGGATAGAAGTTTCTTCCCAGCAGCTGACCGACTAGAATTGGTAAAGAAGGGCACCGCACATCTTCCCAATGTAACTGTTCTTCCCACCGGTCCTTACCTCATTTCCAGCGCCACCTTCCCCACATATTTCCTGAAAAACCGGGATCAGGCTGAGCAAATTCATTGTCAGCTGGACGTAGAAATCTTTACCCGGTATTTTGCACCTGCTTTGTCTGTTAAACGGCGCTATGTTGGTACTGAACCGCTCAGTGTCTTAACAAATCAGTATAACGAAATATTGAAAACCAGTTTACCTTCACACGGAATTGAAGTTGTAGAAATTCCCCGCATAATGCAGAAGGATGCCCCCATCAGTGCAAGCGCTGTCCGTGCCGCTTTTGAAAACCAAGACTGGCAAGCCTTACAAGCACTTGTGCCACCCACCACGCTTTCCTATTTAAAGGATTTAAGGAGATGATCTTATGGCAGAAAGACGCCCCACACATATTCTGAGCAGCTACTTTGCTCCCAGAGGACACAACCGTATGTATGCGCTTGGCATACAGCTGGCACAGCAGTATCTGTCACCAAATGACAAGCTAATTGGCATCATCGGCGAGGCCGGCTCTGGCAAAAGTGCCCTGATCCGCGGTATGTTCCCGGGTCTGGAGCTGACCAATGATGATAATGGTGTGTACATCCGTCCCCTGCCCCTTTTGGAGCAGGATCGTGGCTTTGCGTTCTTCTCTCCCCATACATACCATGTGGACATCCGTTTTGAAAACGGATTCACTCAGATGAGCGTCCTTGCCGACGCCATCGCTGAGGCGTTACACAAGGGTCGACGTGTAGTTGTCGAGCATTTTGATTTGGTATATCCCCTGCTGGGCGCCAATGCAAATCTTTTGATTGGTGTTGGTGAGCAGGTTTTAATCGCACGCCCCAATATTTTTGGACCAGAACCGGAAGAAATCCGTGAAACGGTTTATAAATCCCTCCCCTATCGGCTGATGGCCCACACAGCAGAAGACTTGTGTGAAATGTGTATGGGTGAGTTTGATCGGGAACGGTGCGGTCATGATGATGTACGTCACGGATTTGCAATTTATTTCTCCGAAACACCTCCGAACATTGATATTCCGGTTCTGGAGGAACAAGTTAATGAAATTATAAAACAAAACCTTCCCGTTAGCTATGTGGATGATAATCACATCAGCGTTGGCGACAAGGTTCACAAGTGTAACGGTCCCCGAATCCATGTACACCACACCGGTCAAATCGAAAATTTCCGTTTGATGCACCACTTGATCTATGATAGCTTCAAGCGTCGTTATCTGCTGGTTGGCTGCGTGGGCGAAAATTCTGAGGAAATTTTGAAGCGCCTGGATAACCAACGGCAGCGACCTGGTTGGGATTAACTATGGAAATTAGTTTGCACGACATTCTAAAAGCACGGGAAGATCGTGTTCAGCAGCAAAAGCATTTGCTGGCTGAATACCGATCACCATTGCTGTGCTTTACCATGAATATTGCCGGACCGATCAAAACATCACCTCTGATACAGCGGGGATTTGAGGCTGGTTTAGCCGCTTTGGATTGCAAATTACCCAAAGCAAAAATTCTCTTTCGGCAAGCCAGCATATTACCCACAGGCTGCGAGGCATTCTATGTAGTAGATATGCCTGCCCAGCAGTTGAAATCACTCTGTACAGCCATTGAAGAAGAAACACCTCTGGGACGGCTTTGGGATATAGATGTGATCGAGGTTTGTGGAAACAAATTGGAACGGGAAACCCAGCGTGGCTGTATCGTTTGTGGGGCTTCCGGCCGTGGCTGCGCATCCAGCCGGGCACACTCCGTTGACCAGCTACAAGAGGTAACTATAAATATTCTGACGCAGCATTTCGCTAAGTCGGATCAGGAATATATCGCATCTCTGGCTGTGCAGAGTCTGCTTGATGAGGTGAACACCACACCAAAGCCCGGACTTGTGGATCAGCGCAACAACGGCAGCCATAAAGATATGAATATCCATCATTTCATTGAAAGCGCCCATGTGCTGAAACCCTACTTTGCCCAGTGCATGAAAATCGGTCAGGAAACTGCGTTATCTGCCCCCGATGATACATTTACATTGTTACGGCACTCAGGGCTTGCTGCAGAGAAAGCCATGTATCAGGTAACCGGCGGTATCAACACCCATAAGGGCATTATTTATACCATGGGCATTCTTTGTGGCAGTATCGGGCGGCTGTGGTCTGCTGAGTCCCCTATTGCGGATATTCCGTGCATTCTGAATCAATGTGCCGAACTCGTGCAAAACGCAGTTGCTTCCGATTTTGCTGATGCAACCGGCACTACTGCCGGAGAACGGCTTTATCTGCAACATAAAATCGGCGGCATCCGAGCAGAGGCAGCCGCAGGACTTCCCTCGGTAGCCAATGTCAGTCTGCCCGTGTATCAGGCAGCGTTGAAGGACGGCTTAAGCACGAATGATGCCGGTATTCTTGCGCTGTATCATTTAATTGCCAGTGTGTCAGATACCAATTTGTACCACCGCGGTGGTACAGAGGGTGCAGCATGGGCAAGGGATACTGCAAAGAAGCTATTAAGTGCAAACACCCCTCTTGCCGGCAAAATATTGGAAGATCTTGACGATGCTTTCATCGAGCGGAATCTTTCTCCGGGAGGCTGCGCCGATTTATTGGCGGTCACTTATTTTTTGTCCAGCCTACAATCGAATTAAGTATCCTCAGATTCTTTACAGTTTCTTCATTTGACATGATCCCCTATATGTCTTATGATAAGTTTAAATTCACTCATGGAGATGTTTTCCTATGACTGCAAAAGAAGCCCGCCAACAACAGTGGCAAAATTTGAAGGACAAGCCCTTAAAGGATAAGTTAAAATACATTTTCACCTATTATTGGGCAGCAATTATCGGTGGTGTTTGCGTACTTGCCTGCGCGATCAGCATGATTACGGGCGCACTAACGAAAAAGGATATCGCTCTTTCCGGCTATCTGGTCAACAGCTACAATAACACATCCTATACGCAGGATTTTCGTCAGGAATTTCTGGCACATCAGCAGCTGGATCCCAAAAAATATGATTTTTCGTTGATCTCAAATGTGTCCTATTCCAAAACCAATCCTTCCGAAGCCGCCTTTCACGTTATGGAATCCATCATGATACAATCTACTGCCGGTAACCTGGATTTTGTCGTAGTGGATTTAACATCCTACCCCGTATTTTCGGCTTATTATACAGATTTGCGCAGTGTCCTGACTGATGAGCAGTTGGAGAAGTGGAGTTCACAACTGATTTATGTAGAAAAAGAAGCGCTGGACATACTCACCTCTGACGATGTGGATAACATCAGATTACCCGACTATTTCTTAAGTGCCGAGGGTCTCAAGGATCCCATTCCTATGGGCATTCGCATTCCCACATCCAGTTGTTTGTTTGAAGCTTATAGTTTCCCCAATGATGAGATCGTCATTGGCATCATGCGTAATACTCCAAATTTGGAAAACACTCTCGCTTTTATTGAATACATCATGAACTGACAAAAAGCGTGCCGTTACAACACGACACGCTTTTAAAAATAAGTTGACAACCCGTCACAAACCCGATATAATAACCAGGCTTGCTAGTGTAGCACAGTCGGTAGTGCATCTCACTCGTAATGAGAAGGTCGCCTGTTCGAGTCAGGTCACTAGCTCCAATAAATACCCTATCCCGATTGGATAGGGTATTTATTTTTTGTAGGCTGACTCGAACAATAAAATGCAACAGTCCAGTGGACTGTTGCCAGCGACGGCTGGACGGAGCTGAACCATAATTTGCAAAGCAAATGCAAACGAGTCAGGTCACTAGCTCCAATAAATACCCTATCCCGATTGGATAGGGTATTTATTTTTGTAGGCTGACTCGAACAATAAAATGCAACAGTCCAGTGGACTGTTGCCAGCGACGGCTGGACGGAGCTGAACCATAATTTGCAAAGCAAATGA
>JAZRRL010000054.1:0-14654 GCA_045650665.1 Faecousia sp.
CGGGCCTGCTTGTTGGAGGGAGCCAGACCACACAGAACCATCAGGTTCAGGAAACCAATCTTGCCATCAACCAGTTTATCGGCAGCGATTTCGGTGGTGGGCATGTTGGCATCATCGCCGCCACCCACGAACAGGGCCTTGGCGGCAGCCTGTGCCTTGTCAGCCTCTTCCTCGCCGTGAACCAGCTTGGTCAGCTCGTAAGCCAGGATCTCCTTGGCCTCATTGATCTTGGCATCCTTCCAGAAATCCATCTCGTTGATCTGCTCCAGAGGCAGGAAGGTCAGCATACGGATGCACTTCATCACGTCTGCATCCTCCACATTCCGCCAGTACTGGTAGAAGTCGTAGGGAGAGGTCTTGTTGGGATCCAGCCACACGGCGCCGGAGGCGGTCTTGCCCATCTTCTTGCCCTCGGAGTTCAGCAGCAGGGTGATGGTCATGGCCTCGGAGTCGTACTTCTCCAGCTTGCGGCGGATCAGCTCACGGCCGCCCAGCATGTTGGACCACTGATCATTGCCGCCAAACTGCAGGTTGCAGTTGTAGTTCTGGTACAGGTAGTAGAAGTCATAGGACTGCATGGGCATATAGTTGAATTCCAAGAAGGACAAGCCCTTCTCCATTCTCTGCTTGAAGCATTCTGCACGCAGCATATTGTTGACAGAGAAGCAACCACCGATCTCACGAATAAAGTCAACATAGTTCAACTTCAGCAGCCAATCAGCATTGTTGACCATCTGTGCCTTGCCTTCACCGAACTCAATGAATCGCTCCATCTGCTTTTTAAAGCAATCGCAGTTATGCTGAATGGTCTCCTGGGTCATCATAGAGCGCATATCGGTACGACCGGAGGGGTCACCGATCATGGCAGTACCACCACCAATTAGAGCAATGGGACGGTTACCGGCCATCTGCAGGCGCTTCATCAGGCACAGAGCCATAAAGTGACCGACATGCAGAGAATCGGCAGTGGGGTCAAAGCCAATGTAGAATGTGGCCTTGCCATTGTCAATCATTTCGCGGATCTCATCTTCATTGGTCACCTGGGCAATCAAGCCGCGAGCGACAAGTTCATCATAAAGTTTCATATTCCATTTCCTTCCTTATTCCGCTGCGTGCACATCAGCAAGTTTGAGCAATGTGTCACGCAGGTAATTTACATTTTCAATATCCAAAATTCTGTCCCGCCAAGTGTGAATACGGCCTACATACAAACCGATTCCCTTTTTACGCCTAAATGCGGCAATTCCCACTCCATAGGGATAATGCTTTTGATCTGAGGGGTATACTGCAAAACCTTTTTCACGGAGCGTTATAGACTTTCCTTCTCTGTTTCCATTCAGTTTTCGCAGAAACTCCATCTTTTCAGAGTCTTTTTTCAGCTTTTTCATTGGAAACAGCAGAATCTCGTCACCATCACCGACACAGTCCATATTCAACACAAGCTGTTGATTGGTTGCCATTCTATGTGTCTTACGATAGGAAGCCGAGCCCACTAAGCCTGTTTCTTCCATATCAAACAGCACAAAGCAAACCATACTGCGCTTGTCTTCCGGCCAAGCCAGCGCCGTTTCCAACAGTGTAACAACTCCAGAAGTGTTATCATTTGCATTGTTTTTATTGGCTGGTCCTGCAAGCAACAGAATCAGTAATCCAAAATATACAATATACCATGTAAGCAGCGCCAGCTGGCCATTGCCCGATATGGCATTGACTCCAATCATCACACCGATGGAAAGTATCAAAAGAATGCCAACAATAAATACCTGCCACAAGATATATGTGATTGGATTGCATGGTGTCAGAATGTTAGGAATGCCTATACTTGCCGGAGTATCATAGTGGGCAGTAATCAGATACTTTGCAGAATCCGGATTGCCAACCACAACATTGTGGGCGCCCCGGCTTCCCTTTTCAACAGATACCGGATATCCTTTATTCTGCAGAAAGGCATGTACATCATCACGAAATTGTGCTTTCTGCTTTTTGCTCTTGCGTACGGGATACTGTGCAAGAACATCCATAGGTTTTACAATCATCTTTCTCTCTCCTAAAAAGGAAACGTCCTCTGTCCTTTCGGACAGAGGACGTAAAATTACGTGGTACCACCTCTGATTCGGCATGACCTCACAGTCATACCCTCACGACGTCTAGCAACGTCTTTCGCTGTTTCGGGCGATCCCGTCTTCCCCTACTTGATTCGGGCAAGCCACTCCGGGAGGTATTTCGGTGGTCTTCCCCACTGCCTTGCACCAACCGGCAGCTCTCTGGCGGAAAGAAATTCACGTACTTCATCCCATCACTGTGTTACTGGTATCCTAACAAAAAGTCAGGAATTTGTCAAGAAAATTGTGTTGAAATCAACCTTTTGGCAGATCTTTTAAGAATGTGGGATCCAGAAGGTCACTTCTGCGCTGATAGTTCTTGGAATCCACATATTTATATGTTTTATTGGATGTCTGCGTCAGCATTCCCTCGCCATTGCCATAGTAGACCTCCATGTGGAGCATCTCCGTTCCGCTATCTGCACGCAGGATCGTACCAATCACATCCCCCTGCTCAAGATAGTCGCCCACCTTAAGATTGGTTGCAATCTCACAATAGCGAAGAATGGAACCGTCATCGTTAAGTACTTCCACAGCCACGGTGTTTTGATAGAAAGGTGCAACACGCTGCACTGTTCCCGATGTAATGGCGTAAACCTTTGTGCCATGAGGTGCAACAAAGTCCAGCCCGGCATGGGCACGCTTTCCGCTGGCTCGGCTGGAAGCAAAAGTTCTGCTTCCTACCACATCTCCAAATGCAGCTTTTAGCGGACAAATCCAGGTTTTCATGCGCGCCTGAACAAACGCATCCACAGTTGGATTGCCAGTGTTTGGTTTTGTGGCCGGAGTTGTTGCCTGTGTTGGCGGTTGCGTAGGCGGATTGGTGGGTGGTTGCGTAGGAGGCTGCGTCTCAGGCGTACTTGTTGACGATTGTGTTGTCTGGGAAGATGCAGACTCCATAGGTTGTGAAGATGTTTGCGTCGATTCTGTAGAAAAGTCCGTGGCAGAAGATGTAAGAGGCGTGTCCAAGCGATGAATATAGGACACCAATACAAGTAAGCTTAATAAAATCACAGACAAAGCCGCGATCAGTCCTTTTATCTTCACCGCTTTTCTCTCCTTCTCGCAGTTTATATGCGCAGCATCTCCTCCGCGCTTCTCAATGTGGTTTCTGTAATATTCGTACCACCGATAATACGGGCAAGTTCCCGCTTTCTACCCTCGATATCCAAGGGTGTAACCGTTGTATACGTTCTGCCGTCCCGTTCTTCCTTTGCGATGAGCAAATGATTTTGCGCCAAAGCAGCCAACTGGGGCAGGTGTGTTACACAAAGCACCTGTTTGTGATTTGCTACACTGCGCAGCTTCTCTGCAACTTTCTGCGCTGCACGACCAGATACGCCGGTGTCAACTTCATCAAAGATCAGCGTATTGACCTGATCCTTTTCAGCCAAGACATTTTTCATTGCCAGCATAATACGGGCTAATTCGCCGCCGGACGCCACCTTGCTCAGAGGCTTTAAATCTTCACCGGCATTGGCAGACATATAAAATGCCACACTGTCCGCACCATTGGCAGAAAGCTCTGTCTCTGTAAATCGGCATTCAAACTGCACACGAGGCATGTCCAACTGAGCCAATTCACTCAAGATACGCACAGACATGTTCTGAGCAGTTGCATTTCGGTTTTTACGCAGTGCAAATGCCGCATCCCACGCCTCTTTTTCAGCTTTCTGCAGTTTACCTTTCAAGCGTTCCAGATGGTCATCGGCAAATTCAATCTCGTCCAGCTCCTGCTTTGCCTTTTCAAGATATTGCAAAATATCTTCGCAGGTAGCACCGTACTTTCTGCGTAATTTATGGATGACATCTAAACGGGACTCGATACGGTCCAATTCCTCATCGGAATAGCTCAATTCATCCCGGGAGTCCAGCACAAGACGTGCTGCATCCTCAACCTGATACATAAGATCGGCAACTTTTTCATGAATCTGCGCTATATCATCGCTGAATTTACTGATTTTCGCCAAGGCTCGCTCTGCCATGGAAAGCATAGCGGCAGCACCATCACTGTCCTCACCGCCATAAAGGTATTCTACGGCATCATTCATGCCATCGGCAATCTTTTCTGCACTCTGCAAAAGTTTGCGACGGGATTCCAGCTCCTCGTCTTCCCCTGCAACCAGTTCAGCCTTTTCAATTTCTGCAATCTGATAACGCAGCGTTTCCATGCGACGCAGTTTCTCGCCTTCATCCATGGTCAGCGCATCGATTTCCCGACGAAGCTGTAAAACTGTGCTGTACTTTGATTTATATGTATCGATCAGGTCAGCGTGATCGCCAAAGGCATCCAAAAAAGTCAGATGATTTTCTTCATCAAATAACGATGCAGAGTCATGCTGACCGTGAATGTTGATCAGCTGAATGCCCAGCTTTCGCAGAATGGAAACGGACACCGGTGTGCCATTAACACGGCAGACATTACGACCATCCAGGTAGATCTCCCGTTGGATCATGGTTTCGCTGTCATATTCCACACCATTGTCCCCGAACCAATCCAGCTCCGGAACATCAGTAAAGACTGCACGCACGGATGCTTTATCTGTACCGGTACGGATCATGTCCCGATACGCACGCTCACCCAAAATGGCAGAAATTGCATCAATTACAATGGATTTACCTGCGCCGGTTTCACCGGTCAGAACGTTGAACCCCGGCAGAAAGGAAATTTCCGAGCGCTCAATGACCGCAATATTCTCAATATGCAGAAGGCTCAGCATGAAATTTCCTCCTTGATTATTAGTTCAGCAGGCTCTTAATTTCGCCGCAAAACGCTGCTGCAGCATTGTTGTCACGCATAACAACAAAAACAGTATCATCGCCGGCCAAGGTGCCCAGCACTACGCTCAAACTCATTGCATCAATGGCAGAGGCAGCAGCAGATGCCAGACCGGGCAAGGTATGGATGACCAGAATGTTCTGGGCATAATCAAACTTGGTAATGCACTCCCGGAAAATGGTATTGAGCTTTCCGGTGAAGGTATTGCTTACCTCGTTGGTGGAAACTGCATAACGATAAGTGCCAAAACTGGTCAGTTCCTTAATGATCCGCAGTTCCTTAATATCTCTGGAAATGGTAGCCTGAGTGCTGCGGAAGCCTGCCTTCTGCAGTTCTGCCAACAGCTGCTCCTGGGTTTCTACATTTTTATTGGAGATGATCTCCATAATTTTAGCTTGTCTTTTTGCTTTCATAGGAATTTCCTCACATATTATTCCTGAATTTCTGGTTTACAACATCAAAGAAACTACGATCCTTCAAACGAATCAGGCTGGTTTCCAAATTTGACTTTTTGATAATGGACGTATCGCCCATATTCAAACGAACAGACTTGCCACCGTCTACAGACAGATATGCATTACGGCGCATGTTCCGGGTCAGCTTGACTGTGATCACACGCTGATCAGAGGTCACCATGCAGCGACTGCCAACATCGTGTGCACAAATGGGGGTAACCAAAATGCTGTGGGCTGCAGGCTCCACAATGGGGCCGCCTGCTGACAAACTGTAGGCAGTAGACCCGGTGGGTGTTGCGACGATTACACCGTCACCGCCGCACTCCATGGCTTCAACGCCATCGCATTCAACAGCAAGATGTACGATGCGGGCAACTGCCCCCTTGGTGATAACAACATCATTGAGGCAAATGTCGTGGAAAATAATATCCCGATCACGGAATACGGTTACATCCAGCATCATGCGCTTATCAATGGTATACTCACCGGTTGCAAGACGCTTCAGCTCCTCCAATTCCGTGTTTTCCAACTCTGCCATAAAGCCCATTGTGCCAATATTTACACCTAAAATAGGAATACCGGCGCGGGTGGCTGTTTTGGACATGTGCAGGATCGTTCCGTCACCGCCAAAGCAGATAATCAGATCTGCTCCAGGCAACTCCCGATCTAAACGGGAAAAACGCAGATCCTTGGGCAGATCGTAGGATCTGTCCACCTCAAAAGGCAGGCACAGACGCACATCCAAACCTGCTTCCGTCAAAATCTGAGATGCCCGGCGAACTGTTTGAAAGTCCTTATCTCGATAGGGATTGGGCGTCATAATTACTTTTTTCACCGAAATCACCCCTTTAATGCTGCATGGGCATCCTGAACCACAGCAGAGGTATCCGGTGTAATTCCCGACTTGTCCTCCAGTGTCAGATGTCCCAAAAATTCAATATTACCCTCCGGTCCTTTTACCGGGGAGAATGTCAATCCTAAAATAGTAAAACCGAGTTCTGTTACAGTTTCTACAAAGCTATCCAGCACCTCTTTATGAATTTCAGGCTCTCGAACGACGCCCTTCTTGCCGACCTTTTCCTTGCCTGCTTCAAACTGTGGTTTGATCAAACAGAGAACCTGGCCGGTTGGCTTCAACAGTGCTTTAATTGCCGGAAGAACAATTTTTAACGAAATGAAACTCACATCAATCACGGAAAGATCCAAGGGTTCGCCCAAATCTTCTGGCGTGACATAACGGATATTGGTCCGTTCCATTACAACTACACGCTCATCAGAGCGAATCTTCCAATCCAGCTGGCCATAACCAACATCAATGGCAAAGACCTTTTTTGCGCCCTGCTGAAGCAGGCAATCGGTAAAACCGCCGGTAGAAGCACCGGAATCACTACACACAAAACCCTCAGGTTTTACACCGAAATCCCGTAATGCCTTTTCAAGCTTCAAGCCACCGCGGCTGACGTAAGGACATGTCATGCCACGAACCTCAATCTGCACAGTTTCTTCATAAGCAGTACCGGGCTTATCTGCCTTCTGTCCATTCACATAGACTTGTCCAGCCATAATAATGGCCTGAGCTTTGGAACGGGTGTCAGCGTACATCTGCTCTGTCAAAAGTACATCCAGGCGCTTTTTAATTTTCATTATGAAGCACCTCCGTAACTTTTCTTGCTAAAGAAACAGCGTCCATACCATATTGCTTGTGTAACTGTGCCACACTGCCATGGGTCACAAAATCGCCCTGCAGATCAACGCCGGTAACCGCAGCCACATTATGCAACTTGCAGGCAACTGCCTCATAAATGCCGGAATTGGCATCCTCTGCGACTACAACATGCGTAACACCATTCAATGCACGCTCCAGCTCGGCGAAATCAATGGGTGAAAGCTGTGTCAGCCGAATAACAGAGATATCAATCCCCTGCTCTGCCAAAATATCAGCAGCATCCAGAGCGTTATTCACCAATGTGCCATACGTGATAATTGCAGCTTTGTTGCCGCTTCTGTGATGAACGATGGTTGCATTGGGATCCCACATGGAATCATAGAAATGACCATCGCCGCCTCTGGGATATCGAACAGCAACGGGGCCGTTATAGTCCTTGACTGCCCAAGAGAGCATCTGTTTCAATTCCTCGCAGCTTGCCGGACACAAAATACGCATTCCAGGTACTTGACGCAGGAATCCAACATCAAATACGCCATGATGGGTCTCGCCATCTTCGCCAACAAGACCAGCACGATCGACCGCCAGTACCACATGCAAATTAAGCATTGCAATGTCCTGAATGATCTGATCATATGCTCGCTGCAAAAAGGTAGAATACAACGCCACAACCGGTACCATTCCCTGCTTGGCAAGGCCACCGGCCATAGATATTGCATGTTCTTCCGCAATACCCACGTCAAAGAGACGATTGGGGTATTTTCCCATGAAATTCAGAAGTCCTGTACCACTGGGCATCGCAGCCGTAATGGCACACACTCGACTATTTTCTGCAGCCAATTCCAACATGGTATCGCCAAAGGCTTCTGAGAAACTATAACTTTTTACGCTCAGAGTTTCACCGGTTCTGGGGTCAAATTTACCCACGCCGTGAAACTGGGAAGGTTTCTCCACTGCCGGCAGGTAGCCACAACCTTTTTGTGTAAACACATGCAATAGAACCGGGCAGGACAACTCCTTTGCCAGACGAATCACACGAATCAGCTCATTAACATCATGACCGTCCACTGGGCCTAAATAGGTCAAACCCATGTTTTCAAACATCGTGGTCGGCAGAACAGAGCGCTTGACCCAGTTCTTGATTCGACTGGTGATGTCATGCATCCACTTACCACCGGGAATCTTGTGTAAAGCATCACGATAATGCTGCTTCATACCCAAATAGCGTTCCTTTGTTCGCAGGTGGGACAGGTGCTTGGACATACCGCCCACATTACGGTCAATGGACATTTCATTATCATTAAGGATGATCAGCAGAGGTTCTCCACTGTCAGCAGCATCGTTAAGACCTTCATAGGCCATGCCACCGGTAGCAGCGCCATCACCGATCAATGCGACAACATCATATTTCTCATTCAAGAGCGTTCTGGCCCGAGCCATACCTAAGGCAATGGACACAGAGCTTGAGGCATGTCCGGCAACAAAAGCATCCGAACCGCTTTCAGCCGGTTTAGGGAAACCTGCGATACCGCCAAATTGACGCAAATGCGCAAAGTCCGCTTGGCGACCGGTCAGCAGCTTATGCACATAAGACTGATGACCCACATCAAACACCAAGCGGTCCTTCTGCGTATCATATACAGTTTCCAGCGCAACAGTCAACTCAACTACACCCAAATTAGAGGCCAAGTGTCCACCAGTTTTAGATACGTGATCAACTAAGAAACTGCGGATCTCCCGGCACAGCTGCGTGCGTTGTGCTTCATTCAGTTGAACGAGATCATGATGACCCGTGATTTTATCTAATATGTTCACAATACGACACAACCTTATTTCTTGCTATTCGGAGATTTCTTGTGCCCATGGAAAAAGGCAATCACTCTGCCTGCAAAATGTACAATCGCAGTAGAGGAATTGACCGCAAAAGTCTTGCCAATTGCCTTACCACCAACAGTAAGACCGGAAACACATGCGGACATAATAAGGCCCATGAGCGTAGGCCAGGAAAAGTCTGCTTTTGCCAGCAGCTGTGCTGCGATGGTAGCAGATGCACTACCGGAAACAACACCGCAAATATCACCGATGACGTCATTACAGATAGAGCTGACACGTTCTGCATTGCGCAGTAACCGGATCGCCTCCAGTGCACCGGGTACTTTACGTGCCGCCATAGAGTGAAACGGAGATTCGTCTGCAGAGGTAACTGCAACGCCAATGACATCAAATATGATACCTATAAAGACGATAACAAGCAGAATCACAAAAGATGTCGCAATACCACTTTGACTCATGATCTGATCGGAGATCATGGTAATCAGCGCACTGACAAAAATCGTCACCAAAAATATGGTGACAACCCAGCGTATCGTTTTATTACGTTCTTTTCGCCCATGACTCGGGTCAACTTTTGACACAGGAATTCTCCTTTAATTTTTCAATAAAATGACGGCAGCAGGCAGGGTAAATCTTACGGCTTAGGTCGGGTTGGCTTTCCCCAGACAGAACCTGCCGTTGCCGAGCAGGCCGTTTCCGTTTGATCCGTCAGCTTATGTGTTACCAACATAAATACCCGATTGCCACTTAGTCCGTACTGTAGCCCCCTGTCTGCCCCATTACGACAGCCTAGGTGATTTCCACAGCAGAATACACCATAATCTTAGCCTCTTTTGCAAGGATGATTTCCAGGGGCAATATCGGCAGTCACTATGGCCATAGCGACCGGCCGCATGATCCCCTTTCCCAACATACTCACTCAAGGCAGGCTACACTGCACGCAGCAACACGATTCTGTGCACCACTTTGCAGGTTCATACCAGGCCCGTACGCGAAGGTGGCTTCCCACGTGGGAGTTCCCGTTCTTCGTCGCACAAAACCAGGTCTCCACGGAAGCCGGGGCGTATGCTCCATGCCATTGGAGCGCGCCCGGGATCCTTAACCCCCAGCATCCACCCTAAACTGGGCGTAAAAAGCAGACACCAGGGACTTCATCGATGTGCCCTTCAAAGGATTTTTAGGCCCTTCCTGGAAAATGGCTATTCCGACTAGGATACTGCGCCGTCAGGTTGCATAATAGCATACTTTTTATGAATATACAAGTATTATTTCAAAAAATACAGGAATATTTAAGATTCATTCATTATTTTGGATATTCATTCTATTTATGAAATGATTCTCCACAATGTCACTGTGCGTCACAACGATCTCTATGCCGGACAATTCTTCCCTTGTAAACCATCGCAGTTCCCGGGATTCTTTGCTGATGCGCAGGGTAACATCTTCCGGCAATTCCAAAGCAAACACAACAATAACCATACGCCAAATGCTTCCGTCACGATATGCCGCAATTCGACCGGGTTCTCCGTAAACGGCCAGTTTTTGCAAACGTTCCTTAGGGATACGCAGTCCCAGCTCTTCCCAAATTTCTCTGGCCATGGCATCAATCGGCGCTTCATATTTCTTTACACCACCGCCAACCAGCCCCCAAGTATCGGAATCTCTGCGGCGCTCCAAAAGCAATTTATCCCCTTGCGTGATAATTGCATTTGCCCCCAGATGTGCCGGCATAGTGGTCTTGGGCGCATTGGGATCATTTCGATAGAATTTAACAATGGACATAATATGCCCTCCCGGAAATGTAGTGCATACATTATACGATATTCAGCTGGATTTTTCTACTAAAATTCATCCGGTATCGGTTTGGTCACACCTGTACGGCGTGCCTTATCCAGCCCACCTGTCATGTGTCCTTCCGGATTTTGTGCAAATTTCGCACGCCGGATCACATCTTCTCCGAATCTGTCCCGCAAGGCATCCACCGTTTCATCCAGTTTCAGTTTTTTCTCATATTGTTCCGGACTCACGCCGGAAAATAGATCAAATTGCTGATATGCTTCTGCTGTGATTTTTGTCATTTGTACACCCAGTTGCCGCAGCGGTGTCACGCCATCCCATGCCTCATCAAAAATGCGGCAAGCCTCCCGGAATATCTGCTCTGTGATATTCGTTGCGCCATTCAGCGTGGATTGATGAGAAAAATGGAGAAAATCATTGGTACGTAAATGCACTGCAAGACAGCCACCGCATTTTCCATCACGGCGCATCCGCATGCCTACAGTTTCGCACAATCCCAGCAATACCTGATAGGCATGGTCATAGCTCGTAACATCTGAAGCTGTGGTAACAGAGTTACCATATCCTTTATTCTCTGCAGGCTCCGGGGTCACAGCGTCAGCGTTGCGGCCATTGGCAAAATGCCATATTGTTTCCCCATGCTTCCCTAATTTGTGGCGCAAAAGGCCACCATCCGCCCGTGCAAGGTCGCCAATAGTATAGATGCCCATGCGCTTCAATTTTCGTTCTGTTGCTGCACCTACCAGGAACAGATCCCGTACTGGCAAGGGAAAGAATTTTTCTTCCATCTCCTCCGGAAACAAGGTGTGGATTTTATTCGGTTTTTCAAAATCTCCTGCCATTTTGGCTAACAGCTTATTGCTGGAAATACCAATATTGACGGTAAACCCCAATTCATTTTGGATACGGCTGCGCATTTGTTCTGCAGCGGTCAATGGACTTCCCCACAAGCGTTGCGTACCGCTCATATCCACCCAGGCCTCATCAATGGAATACTGCTCCACCTTGGGACTGAACTGACGAAGCATCTGCACAAAATGCCGAGAAGCCTCCACATACAATTCATAATCCGGCGGGATCACCACCAGATCCGGGCATTTCTCCAACGCCTGAAACAAAGGTTCTCCCGTTTGAACACCATACTTTTTGGCCGGAGTACTTCTTGCCAAAATAATTCCGTGGCGGGAAGCCTTCTCCCCTGCCACCACTGACGGTACATCCCGCAGATCTGTGGTTTCTCCCAACACCTTCACCCGATAGGCTGCTGACCAGCTTAGGAATGCTGAGTTAGCATCCACATGAAAAATAACTCGTTCTCCCATCAGCATACCTTTCTCAACAAGCACCAGCTATGGGTGCGAATGGTGTATTTCAGTTCAAAAAGTGTCTGTTTTCCCGCTATGGTTGCCCGACACAGAAAAATCTTCGCTTCAATACCTACATATTGAACATTTTTGACACTGATGACCTCATCAATATCGACCCGCAAAAGCTGATGGGTCTGCTCCACACGCAAGCGTAACGGGCGGATCTCTCCTCCGGCACTGCACATAGATATCACATCCACCGGACATATTTCCGTATTCAAACCCATCACCTCCTTTGTTTGATTTATTATAGCACATTTGTTTGTAAATAGCAAGCAGAATATCCTTCCACTTTTTTTGGAAAAATAGTTTGTAAAATTACGATTGTTCTGCTATAATCAACGAAAAGAAAGGTGATTTTTAATGAGACCTGCAAAAAAAGTTTCCGCTTCCCAAACTGAACAACAATATATTCTGCGCCCCGCCCATATCAACCCCTATGGACGTCTGTTCGGCGCACAATTGCTGAAATGGATCGACGAGGTCGCCGGTATTGTAGCTGTTCGTCATGCCAATGCCATCGTCACCACTGCTGCCATCGACAATTTGCAGTTTACAAAACCTGCCTATGCCGGTCAAATGGTAGTTTTGTGTGGTCGTGTAACTTATGTTGGTCGCACCTCTATGGAGATCCGTGTTGACACTTATACGGAGGCGCTGGACGGCTCCAGACAGCATATCAACCGTGCCTATATCGACATGGTCGCTATCAACAACGAAGGCACAGCCATAGAAGTACCGGCACTGGAACTGGAAACAGATGAACAACGTGCAGAATACGAAGCCGCCATTAAGCGCAAAGAAATGCGCAAGCAAAGACGGTTGGAAGATTTTTAATAATAAAATTAAAGATATAAGGAGAAATAAAATGAAGCAAGCTCGTAAAATGCTTTCCGTCTTGCTTGTTGTGCTGATGCTGTTTACGCTGTGCGCATGCAATAAGCCCGTGGCAGAAACTACACCCAGCACCACAACCGGCACTCCCGAATTAGTTATTCCCTCCAGCGTATACGGAACATGGTATCCCCATCCAGACATGAGCGATGTGATCGATGTTCCCGTTGAAATCAACGCAGATGGTACTTGCATTCTTGGTACTGAAACATACCAATGGACAACCCAAAGCATTACCGAGAATCAAGTTGTTTTGATCGCCGGTACGGGAGAAAATGAAATCCAAATCACCTTCTCCCATTTAACCTACACTGTGCCGTTGCTCACAATTACTGGATTCGGTGTTTTCAATCAGTATCCCAACCTTTGGAAGTACATGGTGGATTGGTACTGCGATGACACCAATGATGTCTTTGCTCTTAGCTTCAACGCACTGGCAAAGGCAGGTTGCAAGTTGACGATCAATGGCGACGATCTGAAAATTGAAGTAATGAGCGGCAACACCGTCACACATACCATTGACCTTTCCGGTAGTCAGGCAATTGTCACCGACAGCAAAGGCAACCAAACTGTATACAAAGCACTGACGATCTATGAATAATAGAAAGCACACAAGGTATATGCCTTGTGTGCTTTTTTGCACCGGTTAATCACCGGTGCCGTCCTTTCGATTCCCTTTCTCGGCTCCATCACAAAAAATAGCCGCCCGAAGGCGGCATTTTGTGGTGGAGCCGAGGGGAATCGATTTACATTTTTGCCTATAGCAAAAATTATGGTTCCCACCAGTGTTTGCACTGGTGGCCGCAGGTGTCCACCGGACATCTGCATCTAGTTCGGTTCGATTCCCCTCTTATTTGATAATGAAACATAAAAGCCACCCTTGTGGGTGGCTTTTATGTTTGGTGGAGCCGAGAGCAATCGAACCCCTGTCCGAAAGCAACTTGGAAGGAACTTCTCCGTGCGCAGTTTGTTATTTACATTCCCTCATCCCGTCGGGAACAAACACCCTACAGGAATCAGTAGCTTCATGATGCGTGGTATGGGCAAAGCTTACCATACGCACGGGCTCCACTCAGATCACACCCGAGCCCGGCTCGTGGACCTTCCGGGGCGGATGGGCGCCTAATTAGGCAGCCAGAGCAACAGTATTGTTGTCAGTTAAATTTAAAAAGTACCCATTTTATCGTGGTTAGGCGCCACGGCCCGCTTATCCAGCCTCACTACCCCCGTCGAAACCAGTACGGCCCCATGGGTAGGTGGGTTGGCTGGCAACCCACCGAAATTAACAAAATTAGAAACGACCGTAGGGATCGGGCAGCTTCTTCAGCTCAGCCAGCGCAGCGCCGTTGACTTCAACGGTGATGGAGGCGATCTTCTGCTCGGTCAGAGGACGGTCCTGGAAATTAGTCTTGGTCTTTGCGATCGCATCAACCACATCCATGCCGGAAGTAACCTTGCCGAAAGCAGCATACTGGCTGTCCAGATGCTTGGCATCCTGATGCATGATGAAGAACTGGGAGCCGGCGGAGTTGGGGGACTGGGAACGGGCCATGGACAGAACGCCGCGCTTATGCTTCAGCTCGTTCTTGAAGCCGTTGAAGAAAAACTCGCCCTTGATGCAGTAGGCGGGGCCACCCATGCCGGTACCGTCGGGGCAGCCACCCTGGATCATGAAGCCGGGGATGACACGGTGGAAGATCAGGCCGTCATAGTAGTTATGCTGGCACAGGTCAACAAAGTTTGCAACGCTCTGGGGTGCCT